>JAGBVS010000180.1 GCA_017630195.1 Bacteroidales bacterium
CGTTGCAGTAGAACGCATCACTGTAGTGAAATGATAACTCAAGGAACTCAGAAATTCAGGGCTTCATAAAGTTTTGAGTTTCTGAGATTCTGAAATTCTTAGATTCAAAAAAGGCTGCCTTAGTGCGGCCTTTTTTGTTGTCTTGTTGACTTTTTTTTCCTATCTTTGCAACTATGAGAATACTTGTAGTTTTGATATTATTTCTTTTGGGAACAAGCGACGGGGAACGTGTTTCGGATAATGGAGACGGATACGGAAACGGAAATAATATTCCGACTCCAATATCCGCTTCCGAAATTCGTTTCCACGAATCGCAGATTCGTAAAGCTGATTCCTTATATAAAAACTACCTTCCACAATCGAACTTCGAAGAAGTAAAAGCCGCGATGGAGTTTTTTGATAGCCTTAATAGCTGTCAGTCATCTGCTGTCAGCCGTCACCAATCCAAGTTTAGTAAATTGCATGCTTTAAAGCCTAACCTAATAGACACATTGACTTATAGACTTATCAACTTCAACTGCGCTAAAGCGCATTACTACCACGCTGTTGGCTTGACTGAGCGTGACGACATTGTAGGAGCCTGCGAGCATTATCTGACCGCCTTAGAAATTATGGAGGAAGATGACCTTATTAAAAGACACAAAGACGCAAAGACACAAAGACGCAAAGTTTTGAAGAAACAAAGAAACGATGAAAAAACACTTTGCGACTCTGCGACTCTGCGTCTTTGCGACTCCAATAAAGAGGATTATGAAAAGATAAGATTCCTCGCATTAACCTACACCCGCCTCGGAAGGTTGTTCTGTAATGAAGGTTATTGCGACTTGGCGATTCTGAAATATAAGAAAGCTTTGGGTTTTGTAGAAATAATTAAGGATACAGCATCCGAAGCTAATGTCATGAAAGAGTTAGGCAATGTATACCAACTTGATAGAGAACCTGACAGCGCATTGTTTTATTACAATAAGTCACTTAAAACTTATTCAAACTCGATAAACAGATTAGACGTAGAGAAAAGCATTGCAAAGATATTATTCTCTAAAGGTGAAAGAGACAGCGCTTATGTCATAGTGAAAAGCAATCTTGATAAATTGGATAATTATTCTCAAAAAAATTCTTATCATGCTATATTGGGAGAAATGTATTACATGGATAAGGTTTATGACTCTGCCATTTATTATTTGGAGAAGTGTGTTACAAATAATGATTGTTACATAAAGAACTATATATCCACAAAATTATCAGCAATCTATGATTCCATTAGAAATCAGGAAATGAAGTCATATTATGACAATATTATCTCAAAATTATCCATTGAGATAATCAATAAAAACGTTGAAAATAACAATATTCAAACTGTTTACGATGCATACAAGGAAAGGAAAAAAGAGAAAATAATGTTGGAATATAAAAGTAAAAAAGAGGATTGGCTATTGACATTTGGAGTTTTGTCCGCCTTGACATTTGCTGTTACATTATTGCTGTCCTATAGAAATAGAAAGAAAAACGAAATTATAGCAAACAGAAATAATCTGATAAACATAATCACTGAAGAGATTAAACACAAGGAGACTGAAATTGAAAACTATTCAAAAGAAATAGACGACAAGAAAAATCTGATTGAACAGATAAGCAATGAGATAACAGTCAAGAAAAATGAAATCGAGAAACTAAAGGCAACTATCAACGAAAATGAAGTGACGATAAACGACTTGTCGGAAGATATCAAGAAGAAAGTACAGATGCTTAATAGTAAGAAAAATGATATTGATTCCTATTATGAAACAGAAATCTGTAAAAAGATTTTAGCGGATATAAAATATAAAAACGCCAATAAAATAAAGAAAATACCTTTAAAGAAGTTAAAGTCAAAAGAAATCATAGCATTGAAGTTTGCCGCAAAATCTAATCTGAATGGACTGTTCAATAGAATCGCTTCAGATTATCGCAAGTTTGACAATGAGGACATTATTTGTATTTGTCTGTTGCTTTTGGATGCAAGTACAACAGATATATCTGAATTAATGGGCAAAAGTTATAATGCAGTTTGGACCAGAAACGCCAAAATAAAAGGCATATTTAATATAGATTCTAGTTCTAATTTACATTCATACCTGCTAACATTGGTATAGAGAATTTTCTTAATCTTATTTTCATATATATTGAGAGATTACAAAATAATATTTGTAATAATATTCATATCAATACGATAAGTCTATTTTTGTGAAAAACTGGGAAGCGATTTTAGCAAAATAAGATTGTGATTATTTAGAAAGTGGTATTTTTGTTGACATGTTAACCAACAAGATACGACACAATATGACACGTAAAATTGTTATTGCTTTAATGCTTCTTACGGTACATCTCGTGCCAGAAGCAAAACAATTGAAAATTTTTGAAGGTATAGATGTATTAGGTACTTATACCAACATTCAGAATGCCGAAGAATTCCGTTCCCAATCCATCTCGGCTGACATTACCGGAAACACTTTAACTATTACCTTTAACGATAATGTGGGAATAGCTCATATTATCATTAAGGATTCCAATGGTGTTTATATCGACAGAGAGAATGTCTTCTCAACACCAGATTACGCTACATTCTTTATTAATGATGCTGGCTATTACAGAATGGATATCACATTGAATAATGGCGAGCAGTATTATGGATATTTCAGAGTTGAAAATTGAAAACTGAAAACTGAAAATTGAAAGTTATGATGATTAACATTTTTATACTAGGGAAAAACAAGTTCATCAAATGGCTGTCTCTGTAAAGGGCAATAGCGAGAAGTGGTTTTACAGAGACGTTAAAATAGTTTTAAATTTCATTATTAATCATTAAAATCTATTTATCATGAAAAAATACGTTTTATTAATTATAGCTATCTCAGTAATAGCATTTCAAGCATGCAAGAAAGATGAGGATATTATGAATAACAATCATAATAAGGAAAACCGCTTTGAAAATGTTCTAACAAGTGATTTTCATTCTTCTTTGGAAAGGAATGTGTTACATTTTGAATCTTCTGATAGTTTGGTATCAATGATGAGTGCAATTATAAGAATGACAGACGCTGAACGGAATGAATGGGAAGCTGCAAATAATTTTAAATCTTTCTATTCAAGATCTAATGAATTGTTGGAAATAATGGATACGACTAGTATTAATAGTATTAATAATTTTGTTAATACAAATTCTGATTATTTTTATTTGTCGGTCCAAGATGGAGAAACTTATTTGTCGTCATACTATGATGAATCACTATTGGGGTATTTGTTAAATCCATATAAAATAGTATCTGTAGCTGACAACTATTACAAAGTATTTAATGAAGGATATGTAGTGGCATCAGAAGAAAACAAAGATTATTTGTATATGATTGATTCATTTAATTCAAATCTGTATGTAAATTATTTGAATTACATTCCTTCATCAAGAAGAGTTTATGACAAAGAAACGTTTGAAAGTAGAAATGGCAATGACAAGTTAAAAGTTGTTTTTAAAATAGAAAGTCATCCATTATTCTATAATTGTGCATTAGTAAATATTACACCATTACATAAAACATGTGGAATATGGTTAAAATGTAAAAGAACAATATCTGCAGATGTATATGCAGAATGGAGATATAGTAATGGAGGTTTACCACGTACAAAAAGTGGATTTTATACTGAAAGTAATAGAAAGTCGTTCGGAATTTCGGCTGATTTAAATTTTATGACAACATACATTGATGCTGGGTCTTTTGTTAATATTGATGGATGGGCTGACACGCCTTCTGTTCCTGTTTGTTATTGCTATTAAATGTGTATATACTATAAAATTTAAATTATGAGAAACAATTTGTTATTCACAGTTTCTTTATTGTTGGTTATGGCAATGGGAAACTTATCAGCTCAAGAGCTTGACCCAAAGGATTCTTTTTTTGAAGACAACGTGTCACTAAATGTGGGAGCGACAGTCTATCAAGAATATGGGTTTGATGATATGATGTTTTCATTGGATGGTTTATACAGAATAAATAATTGGTTTGAAACAGGTTTGTTTGCAACATACATCAATAATAATTACATTTTTGAAGTGAATGAAGAATTTGTAAAAACACATTCAATGGGACTATATTACGGAGCAGAAGCGAGGTTTCATATTTTGCCAATTCATGATAGTCGGTCATGCCGTAAATTTGACATTTATGCTAATACCCAATTAGGTGCAAAGTCAATAATTTACGACAAAGATTTGAGAAATGAAAAATTAATGAGGAATCACACAAAAGCTTTTGTTAATGGAAGTGTTGGATTAGGCTATAGTTTTAACCAACATTTCGGAATATTTTATGAATGTGGATATAGTAATACAGACCGCATGAATCATAAATTTGGTTTAAACTTGAAATTATAAGATTGTTGAGATTAGGACTATTATTCAATACAAAAAAACTCAGAATCTCAGATTTTTTTTCTGAGATTCTGAAGCTTTGATTTCAAAAAAAGTATTTCATTATCATTATTAAATTTTTAAATAATAAGTTTTATGCCAAATATTTGTAAATTTTTATTAACTATAACAGTTACAGCGCCAACTTTCTTGTCCTTTGGATTGATAGGATTGCTAAAGAATGATGATATGTATTGTCAAACATGGCGTGATATTTTTAGAAACGGTATATGTCCTGCTGACTTTGAATGGTGGGGCATAACTTTAAGTTTTGTTTTTATGATTGCAAGTGTGCTTGGTATAAAGTACTTACTGAAAAATAAATCACAAAAATGCAAGGAAGGTAAATCAATAAAGGTAAACTCATATTCAAATTTGTCACCAAACGGTGCTGAACAGATTGTTTCATCAATAATGCCTTGGTTGTCGATGTTTATAGACCAACATGATTACTTGGCTTTGTTCGTTTGCATATTAATTCCATGTTTTTTCATAGCATTAGCAAGTTATAATAATACCAACTATAATTTAATCTATTCAATATTGGGATATCGTTATTATGAGGTGAAGACGGATGAAAACACATATGTACTTCTTTCCGCAAAGTGCATTAAAAATAAAAATGATATTAAAAATTATGCAGAGTTAACAGATTATATGGGTTTAATAATTAACTAATAATAGAAACAAAATGAGTCAATTTTATGCATTAATGTCCGATAATACGGTAAAATATATTTCTCTTAAAGAAGAAATAGTAGATGATGTTAAAAATATATTTATAAATGGAGGGAATAAATTAAAACCTGAAGGTTTAGAAGAAGATGAATTCGATGGAAATATTGTTAGCAGAAATGGCGAGAACATTGTGTATGTTAATTATATTCTTCCAGATGATTTTCAACGTATTCCTGATAATCAGGCTGATATGTCGGATTATAATATAAATGGAGATACGCCCAAAAGCATTTTCTATTACGATGATGGTAAATTCTATTTTCAGGCTTTTAATAAGAAAAATATGCTGCAACGCAAAATGGTCTTGCAAATTTGTGGAGACAATGCGTATTCCAAAATGAATAATTCAGCTTTTATTGTTGATGACAAGGTGCATGCTATATATGAAAATGGGAAATTGTATTTTCAAAGTTATACACTTGCAAATCAGATATTTTCATTGATTGATTTTGTTACAGAAGCAACAAATGGAGAAATTGACTCGTTTGGAAATATTACAGGAATAAGTGTTAATGCAAATGTTGTAAAAGATATAGCAAATGTCAAGACTCGACGACTTGTAAAATTATTGTCAAGTACAAACAATATTGCAACATTTATTGGAAAGAATGCTAAAACAAGAACAAGTTTGTTAAAGCAATATGGAATCAAAGCGCAAATTAATGCAAATAATGAATTGGAGTTGCCGACTGATAATGTTGCGGATTTAAATCGAGCATTAGAATTTCTTAATGAAGATATATTTAAAGGCGTAATAACTAATAGTCTTTATCGTTCAAATTCTAAAAAGAAAGATGATGCATAAGAACTTTTAAATTATGATATAGTAGTTTAATGGTTCTTCTGAGGTCCTGTGTTTCAAAAAATGATAATCATCAAAGTGCCGAAGATACGACAGAAAAGAATCACGCAATTCTGTCGTGCCAACGGAACTTTGATTTTTTTGTAAACATTTTTTGCAGGGGTTCTTTTTTTAAGACGCCACGTGGTGATGTCTCTACAGGAATGCTGCAATCCTAAGGATGTTTCTTTAAAATTCTAAAGTTTCACGCAAAGTCGCAAAGTGTCGCAAAGTAAATCTCTGCGTTGTTCAGCGTCTCTGCGAGTTAGGAGTAGGGACGCGGCAAGCCACGTCCGTACAATGCGTTTTTTTAATTCTAAAGTTCGACCCAGTGCGTTAGGGATTGGAGCGGCATCCTTTTGGAGCGCAGCGGAAAAAGATATAGCGGAAAGCCCGACGGCGGAGCCGGAACGCCCAAGAAAGAAATTCAGGGTTAGAGGGAATAGAGGTGCAGAGGGATTAGAGGAGTTTTTTACATCACTTCATCACTTCATTACTCCATTACTTCATCACTACATCACTAAAAAAAGGTTCAACAGCCTTAGCTCAAAAGCCAAGGGCTTTCTGAGGTTTTGAGATTCTGAATTTCTTGTATTATTTTACATCTGTAATTTTAAAAAAAATACTACCTTTGTAACCAATTTTAGAGTGGTAAAAACCATTCTCTAATTAGGTTGAAAATCAATTATTTTTAAATTATTAACAAACAAAATTTCTTAAAATGAAAAGATTTTTTCTTTTTTTGATGTTGTGTATTTGCGGTCTTTCTTATTCTGTCAATGCACAAATTGAAATCACTATTGGTTCAGGTGATACAAACAGTGGAGTTCTTCCAATTGAAGACGGCTTCAAATATAGTATCACACAACAAATTTTCACAGCTGAAGAATTGTTAGGAACAGCAGGTTCTTTAACAGGCGTTTCTTTCAAAATGGCAAACGCATCATCTGTGACACGTACAGTTAAAATCTACATGGCTAACACCGACAAAGAGTCATTCACTCACACTCAAGATTGGGTTAACCTCTCAGAAGCAAACCTCGTTTATTCAGGACCTTTTACTTATCCAGGCGCTGAAGGTGAATGGGCATCAGTAAACTTCCAAACTAATTTCGAATATGAGGGCGGTAATGCAATACTCTGCGTATATGACTGCTCAGCTTATTTTGAAAATTATTCAGACGAATCAAAATTCTATACATATTCAACAGGTTCTACTCCAAGATCTTTAAACAAAGCTTCTTTACAATACCCTTACAGTGTAGGAAATTTGACAGAAGTTTATGGTAATTATACAGGTTCAAATCCTTATTATAACAGCCAAGTTATTTTCAATTATGAAATCTCTGACGATGTTGAACCTTCTATCACAGTGACTCCAAATCCAATCAATTTGGGATATTGCCCTGTAGGAAAATGGAAAGCTCCATACGAAGTTACTCTCTCAACAAATGTTGCAACAGTTGCTGTAAATTCTATCACATCATCAAATGATTATTTCAATTTGTCTGATGTTCAAACTCCAACAAACATCGTTTATGGCAATCCTTTGTCATTTGAAATCACACACGGCAGCGGTACAGGTACCAAAACAGCTCAGCTTACAATTAACTACGGAAGTGATAATGAAACAGAAGTTGTTGAAATGACAGCTGTTGCATACACACCAACTGGTAATGACGTTTGGGAAATGGCAGAGACTGTATCAACATATCCTGGTTTGTTAATGCCAACATGGGCAAACTTATATGACAACTATTCTTTGCCTTTCGGTGGTGAAGACGGTCCTGACGCAGTATATAAACTCGTTTTTGATACTGATAAATTATTAAGCGCAACACCAACTGGTGCAAATTCTAAAGTCGTTTTATATGAAGAAGGCTTCCAAGGCAAAGGCGGTCCTCACCATGACAATTACTACGCTCTTCAAGAAAACGCTTTGATCTCAGATATGTTTGTTCCAGCAGGTACATATTATCTCGTTGCTTCTGCATCAGCATCACCTCTTATGATTTATGTAGAAACAGAAGACAGTCCGCTTCCTTCAAAAGCAACAAACCCAACACCTGCTAATATGGCTCAACAAGTTACCGATTCTAACTTGTCATGGGAAATAGCTAATAATGTTGTAGAATATCAAGTTTTATTCGGAACACAAAACCCTCCACAAGATGTTGTAGTTGATTGGACAACAGACCTTCAAACTCAATGCAATGTTGGAACTTTAGAACCAAACACAGCTTATTTTTGGCAAGTCAATACACGTAACACTTCAGGAACAACAAATGGAGATGTATGGATTTTCTCAACACCATACGAAGGTCCTACTGCCGTTATGGTTTCTAACGATATGATTTATGTTGGCGATGAAGTAAAAATCTCATGGCCTTCTGTTTCAAATACATCAAACATCGGTTATAATGTTTATGCTGACGGTATAAGACTTAACGATGAAGTTATTACAGATTTATCATATACAACAGACGAATTTTCATATAATATGTCAGGTTACAATGTCACAGCGACAGCAGCTTACGAATATGGTGAATCAGCACATACAGAATTTATAAACGTTTATGTATCTGGCAAATGTGATGTACAAGGTCGCCTTTATGAAATCGATGGCACTACTTTGATTCAAGGCGGTGAAGTAACTTTCACAGGTAGAGATGAATACAATATCAGTAGAACATATAAAATTCCTGTTAATGAAAATGGCGAATATTCTGAGTCTATCTATGTAGGTGAATATGACGTTATAGTTTATTCTGCGGGTTATCAAACATCTACTACAGAAGTAGAATTGACTTACGGCGAGCCTTTAACTCTTGATTTCTATTTGTATGAAGATTATCAAACAGTTGAAAATGTCGTTGCAACAGAACAAGGTTCATCAGTTAAGGTTGAGTGGGAAATGGACGAACGCGCTTTCAAAAGCTTCAACGTTTATAGAACAAATATTCACGGCGATGTCATTGAACCTCTCGTAAAGAATATTGAAGAAAAATCTTATATCGACAATGAATGGAGTACATTAGACGCTGGTACTTACAAATGGGGCGTTTCAGCAGTTTATGATGGCAACCGCTCAGAGAAAATAGTTGTCGAAGAAGACTTTGAAGACGGTGTAATGCCAACAGGCTGGATAACATTCCAACAACCAGAATCTGAATATTATATCTCAGACTGGGGCGTGAAGAGCAGTTCATATAACTATTATGCTTTCGACGGCTCTTATTCAGCATTCAGCCAAGGCTCAGCATCAAGCTCTGCTTATTATATGGTAACTTCAGCTATCGACCTCTCGTTGTGTTCAAGCGTCAACTTGAGATTCCAATACATTACTCCTGCATGGGATGGTGATGTTAACACATTTAAAGTCATGGTCGGTGATTCACAATCAGGACCTTGGACAGAAGTATGGTCAACAGCAGGCGCAGATGTTTCTTCATGGACAGAAGCTAATATCGACTTGACAGACTACGCACAAAAAGAAACATACATCGCTTTCGTTAATGAAAACGACTATGGCTACTGTGTAGGCGTTGATAATATTGAAGTCATCAATAATTCTAACGAATCAGCAATCGTTTGGTCAAACACAATCGATACAGGAATGTCAACATCTGTTGAAGTTAATGTTTCTACAAACAGCAACGACCCAGTTGTTGGAACAGAAGTAACTTTTATCAACTTAGTTGAAAATGACGATTATATCGTTATCATTAATGATTCTGGTTCACACAAATGGAACAACTTCCGTAAAGGTAAATACGAATTGACAGTTACAAAACCAGGCTTCACTACAGAATATGTAAATAAGGTCGTTGAAATTTGGGAAGAAACAGAATTTGACATCGTTCTTGAAGAAGTATTAGCTCCAGTACAAAATCTTTATGTATCACCAACAGGTTGGGTAAAATGGGATGCTAATGACTCAAAAGAGCTTCTTTCTTACACAATAAAATTAAATAGTTCTAAAGTTGATGAGGTTACAACTCCTTATTATCAACACGATATCGAAGCATACGCTTTCGAAGAAGGTACAGTTTATACAACAACAGTTATCGCTAATTATACAACAGGTTCAAGCGAGGCCGTTAAGACATCATGGACTTTCAGAGAATGTGATGATTTTGAATATGCATCAGACATAAAAGTTGAAAACGTTGATGGTAAAAACGTTTTGACATGGACAATGCCAGAGGTAAGTCACGAAAATGAGTCAGACGGCAATGCTATATTCTATGACGATGGAAATAATGTTGACGGCGTAGGTCGTTACAGCGGCGGTACTTTCTATTGGGGTATCATGTTCACTGCTGAAGACTTGGCTCCATACATCGGCAAGAAAATCCTTAAAGTCATGACATACGACTATGCATATCATAATGGAGAATTTTACATCTATGTAGGCGGTGACACAGCTCCTATCAACAAGATTTATACACAACAATATAACTGTTATGGTTCAAAGCAATATGTTGAATTTGAGTTGACAGAAGCAATCACTATTGGTACAGAAAATATCTGGATTATCTTCCATAATCATAACGGTCAATATATCGCTCCTGCTGGCGCTAATACAGGTGACCCTAACGGACGCTGGATTTCAGAAGACGGCGATGTATGGTTTGATATGTTTGCCGACATCGAATGGAATTATACATGGAATATCCGCGCTTTCCTCAACTATGAAGGCGAATATCCTGGAATGGAAAACGACATCATCGGTACAATGATTTATCGCAACGGCGAACTCTTAGTAAGCGAACCTGTTGAAGGTAATACTTTCACAGACGAAACAGCTGACATCGACGCAGAATACTGCCTTAAAGTCGTTCACGGAGGCTTGCCAAACGTTTCTTACTATGCAATGTCATGCATGACATGCCAAGAAGTATCTGTAGTAGAAAATGAACTTGAAGATTTGATGGTTTATCCTAACCCAACAAAGTCTAACTTGAATATTTCTGCTGAAAATATGAAACGAATCAGCATCATCAATGCTGTCGGTCAAGTCGTTTATGATGTAGCCGTTGATTCCGATAATGAGGTCGTCGATATGACACCTTACGATAGCGGAATGTACATGGTTCGTATCGTGACAGAGAGCGGAGTTGATGTTAAACGAATCACTTACGTTAAGTAAAAATAGAATGATAAGGTTTTGGGCATTGCTCAAAACCTTATTTTATAACTGAATATCTAATCTTAAACTTTAAAAAATGGTTTCCTACGAACTTTTCTCTGAAAAAACTAAAATGGCGGAACTCGTCATATCTAATCCAAAACTGATGCTCACTTTGTCGAGATTCGGAATAGATCTCGGATTCGGCGATCATTGCGTGAAAGAAGTGTGCGATAAAGCTAATGTAAGTTCGGCTTTCTTTTTGTTGATTTGTAATTTATATACAAACTCGGATTACGTCCCTTCATGCGAAGAATTGGATTCTGTCGATATTGATACTATTTTGTCTTATCTGTCAGTATCTCATAGATATTATGTGGAAGAACGAATACCTCATATTGAACATCATCTCAATAGAATTATTGAAGCTTGTCCGGAACGCTTTGGAAAGACTTTGAAACGATTCTTTAATGAATATAAAAATGAAGTGGCAAATCATTTCAGATATGAGGAAGAAACGGTTTTCCCTTATATAAATTCTTTGTGCGATGATTCTGCAAAGAAACAATTCTCTATTCGTGAGTTTGAGTCAAATCATAGCAATATAGAAGACAAACTCGGCGATTTGATGAATATTCTTATTAAATATCTTCCTGCCGATATTTTCCCAAAAGAAAGAATAGAGATTTCTTTTGATATAATGGATTTGTCGTCCGACTTGAATTGTCATACTCTCGTGGAAGAACGTGTGCTTGTGCCTTTTGTGGAACTTTTAGAAAGGAAATGCTATGAAAATAAATAAGATACTAATAGCAGAACCTTCTCCTATAGTCTCTGCAGGCCTGTTCAGATTCTTAGAGGATTCGAACCAATTACAAGTCGTTTCGGTTGTCGATAATGTAGATGACTTAAACGACAAAATGATAATTTATACTCCTGATATATTGATTGTTAATCCTTTGATGATGGGCTATACAAACAATAATATTATAAGGCAAATAAATCAAAATTATCCTGATACGATATGCATAGCTCTTGTTACGACTTTTATAGATAAAAATCTGTTAAAATATTTTAAGGAAACAATAGAGCTAAGCGATAATAAACAGAAAGTAACCAATAAGATTTTCGCTCTTCTCAATAATAATGATGAATCTTCATCACAGAATGAAAGCGTCGATTTGTCGAATCGCGAGACTGACGTTTTGATTTGCGTTGCAAAAGGCATGACGAATAAAGATATTTCAGATATGTTGAATATTTCTGTTCATACCGTCATAACGCATCGTAAAAATATCGTGAAAAAAACCGGAATCAAATCTGTTTCCGGTCTAACTGTTTATGCTTTGCTCAATAATCTCGTTGAGGAATCGGAGATTTACGAGTGATTATAATAAGGTGACGACAACGACTGTCAAGGCGAAAATCAGTGCTTCTAACGATGCCTGACCTAATAATGCGTTGAGTTGCTTGCCTTTATATTTCTCTAATTTCATATAAACACTGACGGAATAAATCAGCATTGGAATTATCGCAATTGCCCATGTTTTGTAGTCGCAGATATCTCTCATGAAATAAAATCCTAATCCGCAAGCAATTAATGGATTAAATAGAAATACTTTTTTCATGAATTTGCTTCCGAAAATTCCTACAGTAGTGATTTTATTAAATTGTTTGTCTTCTATCTCATCGCGCACATTATTGACTATAAGTAATTCATCCACAACGAGTCCCATAGAAAAACCAGCAGCGATTATTTCCCAGTTTATCTCTTTTGTTAATATATAATAGGTGAATGTTATTGGAACAATTCCGAAGAATAATATCACTGC
>JAGBVS010000024.1 GCA_017630195.1 Bacteroidales bacterium
ACAACTCACCATGGGACGTAGAAGAAACAAAGAAACATCTCCCAGACTTCGTCAAGAAATATTTAGCAGTACATAATATCAATATGTACATCATCGACGCTACTAAGATTGCTGGCGAAATAGGTTTAGGCAATCGTACAAATACAATTCTTCAATCAGCATTCTTCAAGATTTCAGGCGTTATCCCTTACGACCTCGCTGTTGAACAAATGAAGAAATTCATCGTGAAATCATACGGCAAGAAAGGTGAAGACATCGTCAAGATGAACTTCGCAGCTGTTGACCGCGGCGGTGAAATCACAAAATTGGAAATTCCAGAAGAATGGGCAAAATTAAGCTGCAAGCCAGACTTCGTATTGGAACCATTGAAAGGCGCTCCTGAATTCATCAACAAGATTATGCGTCCAATGACAGCTCAGTTAGGCAACGACCTTCCTGTCAGCACATTCGAAGAAATCATCGACGGCACATTCCCAGCTGGTACAACAGCATACGAAAAACGTGGTGTCGCCACATACGTACCAGAATGGAAATCTGAAAATTGTATCCAATGTAACCAATGTTCTTTAGTATGTCCTCACGCAGCCATCCGTCCTGTAGTCATGACTGACGAAGAATTAGCTAACGCTCCTGAGTCAATGAAAGCCATCGACATCAAGATGCCTAAAGAATTGGCAGGCATGCACTTCCGTATGCAAGTATCTGTAATGGACTGTACAGGCTGCGGCAACTGCGCCGACGTATGCCCTGCTAAAGAAAAGGCATTGGTAATGCAACCATTTGAAAGCCAACTCGGCGAAGCTGAAAACTGGGAATACGGCCAACATAAAGTTACATATAAAGACGAGCTCATCGACAAATACGCTAACATCAAGAACAGCCAATTCGCTCAACCATTGTTCGAGTTCTCTGGCGCTTGTGCTGGCTGCGGTGAGACACCTTATATCAAGACTATCACACAACTCTTCGGTGAAAGAATGCTCGTAGCTAACGCAACAGGTTGTTCTTCAATCTACGGCGGTTCAGCTCCTTCAACACCATATTGTAAAAACAACAGAAGCGGCAAGGGCGTTGCTTGGGCTAACAGTTTGTTCGAAGACAATGCTGAATTTGGTCTCGGCATGCAGACTGCAACAAACAAACTCCGCGACCGCGTTGAACGCATAATGAAAGAAGCTATCTACGAATGCAACTGCTGCACAGATGAATTGAAAGCTCTCTTCCAACAATGGATTGACAACCGCGAAAACGGTCAAGTAACAGAAAAACTCGCACCACAAATTCTCGAAATGGCTGGCAAATGCGACTGCACATACTGCAAGCAAATCGTTGAGTTGAAAGACCACTTGGTCAAGAAATCACAATGGATTATCGGTGGTGACGGTTGGGCATACGACATCGGCTTCGGCGGATTAGACCACGTTTTAGCATCAGGCGAAGATGTCAATGTCTTGGTTCTCGACACTGAAGTTTATTCAAACACAGGCGGTCAGTCATCAAAAGCTACTCCAACAGGTGCTGTCGCTAAATTCGCTGCTTCAGGTAAGAAATTACGCAAGAAAGACCTCGGCATGATTGCTAAGAGCTATGGCTACGTTTACGTCGCACAAGTCGCAATGGGCGCAAACCAAGCTCAATATCTCAAAGCTATCAAAGAAGCTGAAGCTTATCCTGGACCATCACTCGTTATCTGCTACGCTCCTTGTATCAACCACGGTATCAAAGTCGGTATGGGTCGTACACAACACGAAGAAAAATTGGCAGTCGAATGCGGTTACTGGCATCTCTACCGTTACAATCCAGCTGAAGAAGAAGCAGGACAAAACGGTTTCCACTTGGATAGCAAAGAACCAGACTGGAGCAAATTCCAAAACTTCATCATGGGAGAAGTTCGTTACAATTCATTAGTTAAGATGTTCCCAGAAGAAGCAAAAGAATTATTCGCTAAGACTGAACAATATGCAAAACTCCGCTACGAAGGTTACAAGAAATTAAGCGAAGAAAAATAATCAAGAACTAAGAACCTTGGACTAAGGCTTTTGAACTAGGACAAGGAAAATATAAGAACTCTGGAATTCCGAAATGGAATTTCAGAGTTTTTTATAAAGTTATATGTCCTTTTTATGTGGTTTTTGTTATATTTGCAGATATATTTCGTATAAAATGAATAGCAAGAAGCAGGATATTGCATACTTTATATCGTTCTGCATTGAACAATATAAGAATGAAAAAAAAATAACAGGTGAAACAGCATCACAAATACTATATGAATATGGTGTGCTAAGTTACCTTTACGAACATTATGAAGTCCTGCACACACAAAGCCGACAATGGATTTTAGAAGACATTGAGGAATTTATAGAACTAAGAAAAACAAAAAAAATATGAACTTAGAAATAAACCAAGATAATCTGTATTTGCTATTGCCTGGCAAAATAGCTTGGATGGCAGAAATGCTTATGGAAGACAAAGACGTTAGCATTGTCGATGCCATAAGAGAAATTTACTCATCTGCCACTTATAAAAAACTAGAAACTGAATCATCTAAAATATGGCATCTCGGTCCTGTAGCTTTATATGAAAAATTAAGCGAAGAGAAATAAGGAACTGAGGATTTGAGGATCTGAGGGACTCAAGGAATTTATAAGAACTCTGGAATTCCGGAATGGAATTTCAGAGTTTTTTTTATGGATAAAAATGTTATATTTGCAAATGTATTTTACATTTCAAATTATAACAACGATTAAATCATGTATATTCTAGATCAAAAAAGCAAAAAGCTTATTAAGGCTGAAAAATGTACTTTTAAATCACTCAATCTAAAAGAACGTCAAGATTTGCAAGAATGGATAGCAAAAGAACCATCCTCTCTAGAAAAAGATTTACTAATCATACAAAAAGAATTTGCAGGATTCGAAAATACCAGAGAACGTTTGGATTTACTTGCATTGGATAAATATGGTAATCTTGTTATCATCGAAAATAAACTAGATGATTCTGGCAAAGATGTTACATGGCAGGCCATAAAATATGCATCATATTGCTCAAGTTTAAGCAAGCAAAATGTTATAGACATATTCCAAAAATATTTAGGCAGTACAGGTTCTGCTATTAAGAAACTTTCTGAATTTTTCAACAAAGAAGACATCGAAGATGTTGAAATTAATAAAGGTAATAGTCAACGTATTTTTCTTGTCGCTGGAGAGTTTCCCCCGGAAGTTACTTCATCCGTAATTTGGCTGCAAAAATTCAATCTGGAAATAAAATGCTTTAAAGTTACTCCATACAAATATGGCGACCAAATTATAATAGATTTCGATCAAATAATTCCTATCGAGGATACCAAAAATTTTTTAATCAAAATTGCTAATAAAGAACAAGAAGAATCTGCAAATCAATTACGATATAATAATAGGCGTAATTTCTGGAGTGAATTTATTAATTATAATAAAACAATAAATGGATTATTTGCATCCTCTAATGCTATAACAGACAACATCTTGACTAAATCTGTTAGCACCATACCTGGAGGAAACATCTGTATCAGTATCAATAAAGACAATTGCAAAGTTTATTTATACATAGACAATGGACCTGGAGAAAAAACTAAAAACAAACGTATCTATGATTCACTTTACAAACACAAATCTGACATTGACAAACATATAAAAGATCTTGAATGGCAACGTATGGATGAAAAATCCGCATGTCGTATAAATATTAAAATGCAGCAATACAGTTACCTTAATCCTGATGACAAACAGAATATTTTTGATTTCTTTGTTAAAAATTCACAACAAATGATGGACTTATTTAATAAATTGGGAGATGATCTTAACTTAAATAAAAACAAATAACATTAATCTTATTCTATTCTTTAACTGCAAAGCCTATCATCTGCTATTATTTCATTTAAAGAAATACTTTAAATATTTGGTAATGTTGCAAAAATGAAGTGACCTGTTTTGCAGGGATTTCGCGCTTTGCGCTTCATCACCTGCCTATAAACTGCCGCTCCTACGGAGCTGATTTGAGTATTCCTTTATCTCATTATTAAAATAACTTTGACGAAGACGTTTTTATCAAAGTCAATATATTCAATTGGTATACATCAACTTATAATAATTTTACAAACTATTTTTGTCTATTATACCAAAAATATAAATAAAAACTTTTTCTTGCTTAATTTGTTTCATAATAAACTTACTATCATGAAACACATTCTTTTTATCATCGGCTCACTTCGTAAAAACTCTTTCAACCGACAACTCGCTTCCATAGCAGAAGACCTGCTTAAAGACAGATTCAACATTTCTTATCTCGATTTCAGTGACATTCCTTATATGAATCAAGATTTGGAAAGTCAACAAGAACACATGACTACAAGTCAACAAGCTGTTTTTAGAGTTCGTCAGGAAGTTCTAAAAGCCGACGGCATCTGGATTTTCACTCCAGAATATAACCAGAGTTATCCTGGTTTGTTGAAAAACCTTTTTGATTGGCTGTCACGCCCAATGGATGTCACCAACTTCGCCAACCCTACTGCCGTTCAAGGGAAGAAAGTCACTGCAAGCGGCGCAGGCGGGAAAAACAAGACAACATACTGCCGCGCCAAACTTAACGACTTGTTGGAATATATCAAGATGGATGTGATGAAAGAACCGCAGACCGGCATCGCACTCGGAATGGAGGCTTGGGTCAAAGGAGAGTTTAAGCTCAGCGAGGAACAGCTTAAAGAGCTAAAAATACAAGCAGAAAAATTTAAAGAATTTTTAGAAAAATAATATTACACTTGTTATACTTTGACTTGATGTCTTGATGACTTTTTCGTATCTTTGTAAAAACAAATTATGCATTGTGAATTATGCATTATGAATTGAATAAAGATGAAACAAACTAAGATAGTAGCTTCCATAAGCGACCTACGTTGTGAGGTCGATTTTTTACGAGAATTATATAATGCCGGAGTTAACGTAATGAGAATCAATACTGCTCATGCCACTCCCGAAGGAATAAAAAAAGTAATCAACAACATAAGAAAAGTCTCCAATTATCTCGCCATTCTCATCGACACCAAAGGTCCGGAAATAAGGACAACAGCTGTTGAAGAACATATTTATTTCCATACTGGCGACAAAGTTAAAATATGCGGCAATTCGGATGAAATGACAACAAAAGATTGCGTCAATGTTTCATATAAAAATATCGTTCACGACTTGAATATCGGCAACGACGTACTCTTCGACGACGGCGAACTTGCAATGAAAATCGTCGATAAAACCAACGACGCTCTTTTTGCCGTAGTGCAAAACGACGGACGACTCGGTTCCAGAAAAAGCGTCAATGTTCCAGGCGTTCACATCGAACTGCCGGCATTGACAGAGAAAGACAAAGCCAACATCAAGATAGCTATAGAAGAAGACATAGATTTCATCGCTCATTCTTTTGTCAGAAACAAAAATGACGTGAGAGCCATACAAGACATCCTCGACGAATACGGCAGCGATATTAAAATCATTTCTAAAATTGAAAATCAAGAAGGTGTCGATAATATTGATGAAATAATTGAGGCATCTTACGGAATCATGATCGCTCGCGGCGACCTCGGCATCGAAGTGCCAATAGAAAATATCCCTGGCATACAACGCAGAATTATCCGCAAATGCGTCATCGCCAACAAACCCGTCATCGTCGCAACACAGATGCTTCACACCATGATTAAAAATCCTCGTCCAACACGTGCCGAAGTGACCGACATCGCCAATGCCATTTATTATCGCACCGACGCTCTTATGCTCAGCGGAGAGACAGCGTCAGGCAAATATCCTATTGAAGCAGTGAAGATTATGGCATCTATAGCTGAGCAGGCAGAGAAAGACAAACTGCGTGAAAACGACATAGAGATTCCTCTGCACGACAATTGCAACGTGACGGAATTCCTCGCCAAGAACGCCATCAGAGCTACTGAACAGCTCGGCGTGAAAGGCATCATAACAGACGCTAACACTGGAAAAACTGCTCGTATCTTATCATCTTACCGCGGTCCAAATCCAGTCATAGCTCTTTGTTATAAAGAAAAAACCATGAGGCAACTCGCTCTAAGTTACGGCATAATTCCAATATATCAACAAGACAAAAAAGAGTTACACGAACAATATACAGCAGCCTTAGAAATACTCCTTCAAAAAGGATTCGTCAATATGGAAGATAAAATAGCTTATCTCGGCGGCAGCTTCGGAGAAAAAAAAGGCACAACATTCTTAGAAATAAACAATGTGAAAGACTTGGTTTAGTTAGGAATTAAGAGTTAGGAATTAGGAATTATATAATATATTATGGATAAGAAAGAATTAAGGGCTTTAATAAAAACATTAAAGAAACAACATTCAAAAGAAAGTCTTTTGGAACAGTCAAAGTTGATTCTTAACAAGTTAGAAAATAATAAATCATTTATCGATGCTAAGATTGTGATGCTTTACAGCTCGCTTCCTGATGAAGTAAACACTCATGCTTTCCTGGAAAAATGGCGTAACGAAAAGAGAATAATACTTCCTACTGTTGTTGGCGACGACATCATTCCTGTGGAATTAAAGAAAGACACTGACTTCGCTGTCGGCGATTTCAACATCTTAGAACCTCAGAATGAAGAATATACTGGCGACTATGACTTAATTGTGGTTCCAGGTGTCGCCTTCGATAAAAACGGCAACAGAATTGGACGAGGCAAAGGATACTACGACAGATTTCTCTGCAAACACTTAGATGTCAATCGCATCGGAATATGCTTCGACTTCCAGCTCGTGGATGAAGTCCCGACAGAAGACAACGACATCAGAATGAATGAGATAATTTCATTATAATGGCTAAAGACTAAAGTCTAATGACTAAGGGTACTATCCTATCCCATTAGTCTTTAAACTTTAGACTTTGGTCATTAGCCGACAAAAAACCGAAACTCCATCTTTGTCCTTTGAATGTCTTAGGGATATAGAGTTCAATTTTATTGTTTCCTTTTTTCAGATTTATTTCAACAGGTTCGCGCATCCAATAGAACTGCTCGTCGGTATATGGCAGTTCTTCTTCTGGGCGATGCCATGTGTTATAATGGAATTTATATTTCTCCGGTTCATTCCAAATCTGTGAAGGAAAATATTCCACGCCATTGACCAAAAGCCTGCCTTCGTTTTCCCATTTTCCTTGAGGACCGATACCACCAGATATTCTGTTAGAACGAGCTGCCGCTTCAAAACCGACCCACGCTTTTATCGTTTTATCTTCATCAGAATAAATCTCTGTTGCAGCCCAAGCCGAGACGGTCTCACCTATATTAATATTGTTTTCTCTACAAAGATCATCTACGTCAACCGCTCCGCCTCTCGCCTCCAACTTAATTGTATCGGCAATCGTTATATTCCATAAAGTCTGTATATTAGGATTCCAGCGCACGTCATGATTTTGGAGCAAATTCTCTTTATGATAAACCATCTTGTTTTCAAAATCGACAAGTTCATCGTAAGAGCCTTCTCCTCCATTCCAGAAACGCTCTGCATAGACCATCATTCCGTTAATCATACCATTATGAAGAGCGATACGAGTCTTGTCATCAACGCGAACGTCATTCCAGAGGCACAAGATTCCGCCGAGAGCATTCGTGGTGTCAGGAGTGTCCTGAGCACATGCTTTATGAAGAAACACTTTGTTGGTAAAATATATAGGATCGTAATAATTGAGATAACCCATAAAAGAATCGACATAACGACCGCCTTTTTTCGTGCTAGCCGCATTGGAACCAGCAGCGGTGTTCCATATCTGACGCACGGTAGTAGAATCGGAAGGAAGTCCGGGATCCCAAGCCATAGCAATACGATTATGTTTTTTGCAAAGATTTTCAGTAAATCTCATAAAGCCTTTGGGGTCAGCGATATAAACCTCATCGGAGCCTATATGAAGATAAGGACACATCGATACAGGGATTTCATTACAAAACTCCTCAATACATTTTTCCAATACTTTCATACCATCTTCCGAATCCATGCTGAAACCAAATGCATTTCTGAAATAAGCAGAATGTCCAGGCATATCAATTTCCGGCATCACGGTGATGCCACGTTCTTTTGCATAAGCAATCAATTCACGAATTTCGTCGTAAGTATAGAATTTTCCGCAGTCACGACCCGGACGTTGATACTGAGGATCATTGAGTTGAGGATATACATTACACTCTATACGCCATGCCGGATTGTCGGTAAGATGCCAATGGAAATAGTTGATTTTATATAAAGACATCAAATCAATTGTCTCTTTCAACATATCCAAAGTCTGAAAATTACGACCCGTATCATGCATAAAACCTCTGAAAGGATAAACCGACCAATCGTGAATCACGACATCAGGAGTACGACCTTGCGAATCGGAAAGCTGCGCTAAAGTCTGTCTCGCCCAAATTTCATTACCTTCTATATAAACCTTACCTTTCTCAATTTTAAGATAATACTCATCTTTATTTTGAAGATAAAGAAGATTATCGGCAGATTCAGCCACCACGACTTCCTTTATTTGATAAAGTTTATCGTTATTTACAGTTATTTCTTGGGGAGTTGGGATTATATTTTCAACCTTAAAAACATTTTTCTTATCGCATGAAAATAACAACACACATAGAAAAACAAACAATGATAATTTTCTCATAAAAATCTTTTTTGCAAATCTAATAAAAATGTAAACTAAATTAAAAACGAATCATAAAATATTGTACTTTTGCACACCAAAAAATTATACAATGAAATTCAAATTAGATTTTAAAGAAATTATCAGTTACTTAGGAACAAAGAAGTTCTGGATTGAATTGATTATCATGACATTGGGAATGATTGTAACAGCTTGTGCTGTTTATTATTTCCTCGTACCAAGCAAACTTATCATCGGTACAATTTCCGGTCTTTCAATCGTTATCAGTGGAATTTGTGAGAAATTCTTCGGTTTTCCACTCAATGTGTCAACAGTCATCTTTATAATCAATGCTATTCTTTTAGTATTGGCTTATATCTTGATTGACAAAGAGTTCGGCATTAAGACTGTTTACACTGCTCTCATTTTAGGTCCAATGATCGGAGTTTTGGAAAAATGGTTCCCATACGAAAACTACATCCAAAAAGGCGCTGAAATCCCATCAATCATGGGCGATCTTTGGCTTGATCTCTGCTGCTTCGTTATCATGTTGAGTTTAGCTCAAGCAGTATTATTCAAAATCAACGCATCAACCGGAGGTCTCGACATCTTAGCAAAAATCGTTAACAAATATTTACACTTCGACATCGGAACATCAGTATCTGTCGCAGGTTGGGTTATCTGCTGTACAGCTTTCATGATTAACCCTGCTCGTTTGGTTATCATCGGTTTAATCGGCACATGGATTAACGGTTTAGTTGTTGACTACTTCACAGCAAGTTTGAACAGAAAAAAGAAAGTTTGTATCATCTCTGCAGAATATAAACGCATCAAAGAATATATCGTCAACGACTTGTCACGTGGCGTAACACTTTATAATGTTGAAGGCGGTTACACTGGCGAGAAAAAGACAGAACTCGTAGCTCTTTTAAGCACTGACGAATTTTCAGACTTGATGAAATACATCAATGAAAACGAAATCAATGCTTTCATCACAGC
The DNA here is from genome assembly GCA_017630195.1 of Bacteroidales bacterium. GTDB lineage: Bacteria > Bacteroidota > Bacteroidia > Bacteroidales > F082 > Limimorpha. Next base: position 9,667 of record JAGBVS010000024.1, read on the forward strand.
TGGCAACGTAAGTGAAGTTTACGGTCTCTGGGGTGACAAGAACAGACTCAAAAATGCTAGAAAAAGCATATGATAAAAAATAATAGTCATAAAAAAACTGCTTGAAAAATTTCAAGCAGTTTTTTTATATCCATAAATTCTTATATCTTCCAAAACAATGCCAATTGCAATACGTCGTTAAACATTCCATAACGACCAAAAAGCCTTCTAACATAAACAACATTACCATTATTATAAGGTTCCTTGAAACTATTACAGATCGAAGTCATCGAATCGATGGCTCGCAATCCAATTTCTATATTATCTTTAACATTAACTCTAAAACCAACGACAGTATTGAAAACCACTCTTCTCCACGGATTACTTGCGGGAACAGTAACGCCAAATATCTCTTGTCGATAGTTAATCAAAAAATCGAAACACAATCCTAATTCAACTTTAAGCCATGAAAGATTTATGTTATTGACATTTATCTTGTTAAGATTATAGCTCATAACTATAGGCAAATCGACATAATCTAATTTTATCAGAAACGGATCAGCTGGATAATTTTCAAAGTCAGTCGAATACGAACCTTTCTGTATATATTTCATTTCCATCTGAATATCGAAATCACTGCTAAGATTCAAACCTGCGAATGCGCCGCCGACAATACCAGCTTTGTGATAACCTCCACGTGCGTCGCCTCCGACCTGTGAAGTTGTTCCACCTAAAATGATGCCTCCATAGAAATTCTGAGCCATCATATTAATGCCAAAACACATGGCAAAAACAAAAAGAAGTAAAAGTTTTTTCATATTATTTTTCTCTGTCAATACAATAATTTACCAATTTCTTTAAAGATGCAAGAGCCTCCGAGTCCTTGATATCGCTCAATTGCGACAAGGCCTCATCCACAAATGAAGTCATTTTATCCTCCGCATAATCAAGACAATGATTTTGTCGCACCATATTAATTATATCAAGTCTCACATTCAAATCATCGCTATGATATTTTATCTTTCTTATGATACTTCTTCTTTCGCCATTAGTGCATATTTTAAGAAGATGAATCAGAGGCAAAGTCATTTTATGTTCTTGAATATCATTACCAGCAGGTTTTCCTGTTTTATTATCCAACTGATAATCGAAGATGTCGTCTTTTATCTGGAACGCTATTCCAGCCAATGTTCCGAAACGTTTCATCTTTTCCACCATATTTTCATCTGCGCCGACCGACAAAGCACCGACGGTACAACATGAAGCTATTAACGAAGCTGTCTTTCTTTCTATAATATCATAGTAATCCTCTTCAGTGATATCCATTCGTCTCGCCTTTTCCATCTGATAAATCTCGCCCTCACTCATCGCCTTGACAGTCTCAGAGATACAATCAAGCATCTGATAATCTTTATTCTGAAGAGCAAGCAACATACCTTTAGAAAGAAGATAGTCGCCAATAAGTACAGATATTTTATTTTTCCATAAAGCGTTGAGAGAGAACATGCCGCGACGTTTATCTGAGTTATCTACCACATCGTCGTGAATCAAGGTGGCAGTATGCAGCAGTTCAATAAAAGCAGCTGCTCGATAAGTGTTTTCATTTATTGTGCCATGACATTTAGCCGATAGCAAAACGAACAAAGGTCTTACTTGCTTGCCTTTTTGTTTCAATACATATTTAAGTATTTTATTAAGCAAAGGCATTGGAGATTTAAGACTATCTTCAAGAAAGACATTGAATTGCTTCAATTCAGGTTCTATCGTTTTTTTTATTGCGTCGAGCTTGTTCATCAGAGATTTATTTTTTACAAAAATAGGTTTTTTTCTTTTTTATTCAAAAAAATATTATACCTTTGAGAGTTCAAAAAAGCGTAGAGGAAAAGTTAACGCTTAGAAATGTAATTTATTTAATATCAACAAAATAGATAAATCATGAAAAAAGACACAAAAGTTTTTAACTTGATTCGCAAGGAAAAACAACGCCAAATGCACGGCATCGAGCTTATCGCTTCAGAAAACTTCGTAAGCGACCAAGTGATGAAAGCCATGGGTTCAGTAATGACAAACAAATATGCTGAAGGTTATCCTGGCAAGCGTTATTATGGTGGTTGCCAAATAGTTGACCAAACAGAAGAAATCGCAATAGCAAGAGCATGCGAATTATTCAACGCAACATACGCTAACGTTCAACCACACTCTGGAGCACAAGCTAACATGGCAGTTATGTTATCTTGCTTACAACCAGGTGATACATTCATGGGTCTCGACCTCGCACACGGCGGTCACCTTTCACACGGTTCACCTGTCAACTCATCAGGTATCCTCTACAATCCAGTAGCATACCAAGTAAGCCCTGAAACAGGTCGCGTTGACTACGACAACATGGAAAAGGTAGCACTCGAGAAAAAACCTAAACTCATCATCGCTGGTGCTTCAGCATATTCACGTGACTGGGACTACAAACGCATGCGCGAAATCGCTGACAAAATCGGCGCTATCTTGATGGCAGACGTTTCACACCCTTCAGGTCTCATCGCACGCGGTATCCTCAACGACCCATTGGATTACTGTCACATCATCACAACAACAACACACAAGACACTCCGTGGTCCACGCGGCGGTATGATCTTGATGCGTGACGACTTCGAAAACCCATGGGGTTTGACAACACCTAAGGGCGAAGTTAAAATGATGTCTGCTCTCCTCAACAGCGCAGTATTCCCAGGCGTACAAGGCGGTCCACTCGAACATGTCATCGCAAGTAAGGCAGTAGCTTTCGGCGAAGCTCTCTCAGATGAATACTTCGAATACATCCTCCAAGTTAAGAAAAACGCTACAGTGATGGCTAAAGCTTTCATGGACAGAGGTTACGACGTTATCTCAGGCGGTACTGACAACCACCTCATGCTCATCGACCTCCGCTCTAAATTCCCTGAAATCACAGGTAGAATGGTTGAAAACACACTCGTTGAAGCCGACATCACTGTTAATAAAAATATGGTTCCTTTCGACAGCCGTTCTCCATTCCAAACATCAGGTCTCCGCGTAGGTACTCCAGCTATCACAACACGTGGTCTCAAAGAAGAACACATGGAACCTATCGTTGAATTAATCGACGACGTAATCAGCAACATCGACAACGCTGCTAAGATTACTACAGTAAGAGAAAAAGTCAACGAAATGATGTCAGAATTCCCATTATTCGCTTGGTAATTCTTTTGAAGACTACAAGACTACAAGTCAACAAGACTATAAGACTATAAGACTATAAGTGAGGAGCGCTACTGTTAAAGTGGCGCTTCTTTTTTATACCAACAGGTAATAAACGTTATCCATATATATAATAAGTAGCTCAATATCAACCACTTCCCCCCCCGATTTTCTTTAAAAAATATTTTAAAAACCTTGGAAATTAAAAATAAAAACATTAGCTTTGCGTGACATAATAAATAAACAAATCGAACTACTGATGTGGAAAACGGGGTCTATCCATTGATGTAGAAATTAATAACAAATAGAACCCACCTTTACCATTATGAAAAAGATTACCTACTTAATGTCAATGATGTTTTTGTTTCTTACATCTAATTCTCAGACAATCTATATGAATGAGTTGACAGATAGAATAATAACCGATTGTTTTGCCGTTATCAACTTAGATGATGGAAATATCGTTGAAGTTGAGGATTTTATTAAAATAAACGAGGAAGTTCCAGATAGCTATACCTATTTAGGTATCAACCTAATAAAAATGAATGAAAAAGCTGAGGTTATAGATTCTGCATTTGTGGAATTTAATACGTTTAATAAACGCATTTCCCATATGTGCATTTTAGAACATAATCCATACGAAGAAAACAGTTACTTCTTGGCAGATTTCTATCGCAACGATTCAACAAACACATATTTCTACAATGCTGTTTTTTTTAATAATGAATTAGATATTACTAATATCATTGAGGTTCAATTCGACGATCCTTCAATATATTTATCGCATCGTTCTCAATTATATATGGACGATAACAATGACATTGTTTTCTGTACAAAAACACACGATGGCTATATGTCTTTTGTAAAGATTGATATTTACGGCAATATTATAAAAGTATCACACTCAGATTATATGTATAAAGACTATTCGGTATTTAACTACGCATTCCCTTACGACAATTACAAATCTTATTATGGTTTCGTCTTCCCAAATTTGGATTATATTGATGGTTGGGAGATATATGATGGCTCTATGACGCTATTTATCATCAACAATAATCTTGATGTAGTTGATACCAAGACATTATATAGGATAGATGAACATACCAAAATCACTCCATCTCATTACGGTAATATGATGATTATCAGAACTAATGACGACAATTTGGTGCTTACCTCACCTGTTAAGAAGACCAACAGCTCCACAGAAAAATGTTTCCAGGTAAGTTGTTTCAATAATGATTTTGAACTGACAAAAAGTACAATTGTTTCAGATATATACCCATACAATAGTGTAACGTTATATCCAACATATCACGGTGCAACTTTATGTAAAGATGGTTCTTTGTATGTAACTTGGTGCAGCTTCGATGATACATATAGCAACCAATTGCATGTTGCCCGTCTGAGTAAAGAACTCAACTTTCAATGGAAAAGATGTTATTATGTCAGTCCAAACGGATTTGCTGGTTTTCCTGCCATATATGTAGGTAAAGAATTTAACGATGGAGGTCTTGTTCTTGGAGGTACAGGTGGTTTGTATGACGACATTAGTAATTGTCCAATTGTGTTTATTATAAACAATGATGGTACATCTATTCCTGAATATTCTTCAAAGATGCGTCCTTATTCTTTCTACCCGAATCCTGCAGAAGATGAGATTAGCATCTATTTTTCCCCTGACGTAAACTGCAAAAAGGTGGAAATTTACGGCCTTGACGGAAGACTGTATCACGAACAGAACTTCAACATGGAAACCGTAAATGTCTCGAATCTTTTTAACGGAGTCTATATGATGAAGGTTTCTCTCGACAACGGAACATGTTACACAGATAAAATAGTGGTGAAATAAAATTTTCAGGACTGCACATGCTGCCAGCAGAGACGCAGTAATTACACGATTAACAATATGTAATTGCTGCGCCTCTTTTTTTGGGGAATGGAAGTTAACTGTCATCCAACACGATGACTTTGTTTTTGACAATTTGAACAATTTTACAATTTATCGATTCAAAGATAATAACATTCAATATTTGTCAAAAGAATATTATGACGAACCAGATGATTTCAAAGTAAGCAAAGATGTGTTTTTCAGTCAGCATGATGTAAAATACCATATTACACTCACAGAAGAAATGTTTCAATAGTTCAATAACGAGGACGAGAATTCAATCAAAATCTCGTCCTTATTTTTTAAGTTCAATGGCTCAAAGTTTAACAGTTTAAAATCATTGTCAAATCCCAACTCTTAACTAAAAAAACTTTAGTCTTTTGTCTTTAGTCTTTCGTCTTTTTTATTATCTTTGCGTATTAATTTTTGAATTAGAATATGAAAGAAATAGTTTTAAGCGGTATCAGACCAACAGGCAATCTCCACCTCGGTAATTATTACGGAGCAGTACAGAATTTCCTCAAATTACAAGATAGTTATAATTGTTATTTTTTCATTGCTGACTATCACTCACTTACAACTCATCCTCATCCAGATGACTTGCACGGAAGAGTAAAACAAATCCTTGTGGAATACCTCGCAGCAGGTCTCGACCCTGAAAAAGCTACATTATATGTCCAAAGCGACGTGCCTGAAGTAGTTGAGTTATACCTCTTCTTAAATATGAACGCATACATCGGCGAGCTCGAACGCGTTACTACATTTAAGGAAAAAGTACGCAAGCAACCAGATAACGTCAACGCTGGTCTCCTCACCTACCCTACTCTCATGGCAGCCGACATATTAATTCATAAATCAAATTATATCCCTGTAGGAAAAGACCAAGAACAAAATCTTGAAAAAGCACGCGACTTCGCTGAAAGATTCAACCGCATCTATGGAATAGATTACTTCCCAGTGCCTCAAGGATTTAACTTCGGCAACGACCTCGTCAAAGTCCCTGGCCTCGACGGAAGCGGCAAAATGGGCAAGTCAGAAGGCGAAGGTAACGCTATCTTCTTATGCGAAGACGACAAGTCAATCCGCAAGAAAGTGATGCGCGCAGTAACAGACAGCGGCCCTACAGAACCTAACCAAGTAAAACCAGAAGCAATACAAAACCTCTTCAACCTCATGAAGATAGTGTCAACACCTGATACAGTACAATTCTTCGACGACGCTTATAACAATATGACAATACGTTACGGCGACATGAAGAAACAACTTGCTGAAGATATCATTCAAGTGGTAACTCCATTCCGCGAACGTATCAACGAACTCTCAAGCAACGACGAATATATCAAGAAAGTAGCTCGCATGGGAGCAGAAAAAGCTCACGCAAGCGCAAGCAAGACAATCAAAGAGGTTAGAGAAATCATCGGATTTAGAAGTTTTTAAATGACTAATGGCTAATGTCTAATGACTAAAGTTTTTTAATAAATCCTTTTGACTTTTGACTTTAGTCCTTAGCCTTTAAAACATATAAATATGGCGGAGAAATTTGTAGTTTACGAAGACAAGGTTGAGACAGCGGTCTTGATTGCTGTTTGCACTCAAACACAGAACAAAGAAAAAACAGAGGAATATCTTGACGAACTCGCTTTCTTAATCGAGACAGCAGGCGGAGTGCCTGTAGCTCGTTTCATTCAGCCTCTCGATCATCCTAACAGCGTGACATACTTAGGCACAGGAAAACTCGAAGAAGTTCGTCAATATATAAAGGCCGAAAATATCACAATGGCTGTCTTTGACGACGAACTCACTCCGACTCAGCTTCGTAACATCGAAAAAGAATTAGAATGTAAGATTTTAGACAGAACAAATCTTATCTTAGACATATTCGCCAAAAACGCAAGAACGGCACACGCCAAGACTCAGGTAGAACTCGCTCAGTATCAATATATGCTTCCTCGCTTGACCCACTTGTGGACTCACTTGGAGAGACAAAAAGGTGGTATCGGTCTGAGAGGCCCTGGTGAAAAAGAAATTGAAACCGACCGCCGTATCATACGCGACAAAATCACAAGTCTTAAAGAAAGACTCAAAGAAATAGATATGCAGAAGACTGTCCAACGTAAAAACAGAGGACAGCTTGTCAGAGTAGCACTCGTAGGTTACACCAACGTAGGCAAGTCAACGATAATGAATCTGTTAAGTAAATCCGACGTGTTCGCCGAAAACAAGCTCTTCGCAACTTTGGAAACAACAGTTCGTAAGGTCGTGGTGGAAAATCTTCCTTTCCTTCTCTCCGATACAGTAGGTTTTATCAGAAAATTGCCACACCAACTCGTCGAATCATTCAAATCTACATTAGACGAAGTGCGTGAATCAGACATACTTCTTCACGTTGTTGACATCTCACACCCTGATTTTGAATCACAGATTGAAGTAGTTAACAAAACTCTTAACGAAATTGGCGCTGGCGACAAAAAGACTATTATGGTTTTCAACAAGATAGATGCTTATAGTTATGTCGAGAAAGAAGAAGACGATTTAACACCAGCAACAAAAATCAACTATTCTCTTGAGGATTGGAAGAAGACCTGGATGGCGAAAGGCAACTCATGCATATTCATCTCTGCAGTAGAAAAAGACAACTACCAGGAATTCAGAGACCTTTTATACCAAGAGATAAAAGACATGCACGCCATCAGATACCCTTACGATAACTTCTTATATTGATAATCATGTATATCGACACTCATTCACATATTTATGACGAAGCTTTCGACACCGACAGAGAATTGGTGTTTCAAAGAGCTCTTGAAGTCGGTGTCGATATGGTGCTGCTTCCTAACACAGATGAAAGCACCATCAAACCCATGATGGACTTCTACGAAAACCACCTCGACAACTGCAGAGTGATGATGGGTCTTCATCCTGAAGGCGTTAAAGAAGACTACAAACGCCATCTTTCCGTCATTGAAAAAGAGATGGAAAGACAATGCTGGGTCGGTGTAGGAGAAATAGGTTTGGATTTATATTGGGATAAAACATTTGAAAAGCAACAAGTTGAAGTTTTAAGAGAGCAGCTATCATGGGCAAAGCATCTGCATCTCCCGGTGTCGTTGCATACTCGCGAAGCCTTCGACCTTATGTTTAAGGTGCTGGAACACGAACAAGACGGAAACCTCAAAGGTGTCTTTCATTGTTTCAACGGAACTAAAGAACAAGCCGACATCGCCATTTCCTTGGGTTTTCACCTCGGACTCGGTGGCGTCATCACATATAAAAACTGCGACGTGAAAAGTTTCTTGAACGAGATACCTTTAAATAAAATACTTCTTGAAACCGACGACCCTTATCTTCCACCCGTTCCATACAGAGGAAAAAGAAACGAAATTTCATATATGACGGAGGTAGCCAAGAAAATCGCAGAAGTAAAACAAATTGACATTAAAGAAGTTGCTGAATCAACATCATACAACGCAAGACAATTATTTAATTTATAACATAAAATTTTAGGTTATGTCAGGAGAAAAAACTTCATTATTAATACTTTATACCGGCGGCACAATCGGAATGATGCAAGACCCACAGACCGGCAGTTTGATACCTTTTGACTTTGACAATCTTTACGACCATTTGCCTGTTTTGAGAAATTTGGATTATCAGTTAGACTTTTACGCCTTCGATAATCTCATAGATTCATCAAACATGACACCTGATTTTTGGGTTACATTGGCAGAGAAAATAGAAAGCTGCTATGAGAAATACGACGGATTCGTCGTATTGCATGGCTCCGACACAATGGCTTATACCGCATCAGCCTTGAGTTTTATGTTAGAAAATCTTAACAAACCTGTCGTTTTCACAGGCTCACAATTACCTATGGGCATGGTAAGAAGCGACGGAAGAGAGAATATCATCGCTGCCATAGAAATAGCAGCTGCCAAAGACCAAGACACCGCCATGGTTCCTGAAGTGACAATATTCTTCGAAAACCAACTTCTCAGAGGCAACAGAACAACAAAACATAATGCAGAACATTTCAATGCGTTCGTTTCTGGCAACTATCCATCACTCGCCGATGTTGGCGTTCGCATCAAATATAATAAGGAATACATTATGAAGCCAAACTTTAAAAAGTTAAAACTTCATAAAAAATTAGACAACAATGTCGCAATTTTAAAATTATTCCCTGGTATCACAAAGGAATTTGTTCATCATACACTGAACACACCTAATTTAAAAGCATTGATTATCGAGACATACGGATCTGGCAACGCACCGACTGCATCATGGTTCATCGACGGATTGAAAGAAGCCATCGACAAAGGATTGATAGTATATAATGTAACACAATGCAAATCCGGTTCTGTAGAAATGGGCCGATATGAAACAAGTTTAGACTTAAATAGAATAGGTGTATTGAGCGGTCACGACATTACAACAGAGTCGGCAATAGCAAAATTAATGTATCTGTTAGGCGAAGGATACTCATCAGAAAAGACGAAAGAACTCTTGCAGACACCAATCAGAGGAGAAATGACGATATAAAGGCTACAAGACCACAAGACTACAAGACTACAAGTTGGGGTTTACATGTTTATAATTCGTTTTTTTGAATATAATGGGATAAAAAAGAATGATTTTATTGGATAAAAAATTGAAGATAAAATTATTTTAAGATAAAAATATCAAAAAAACATTGATATAACAATAGTTAAGTCAAAGTAAAAAAAGTAAACATTGTTTAAAAATAATTTCGTTTTTTAAAGAAAAAATATGTAACTTTGGTGCGAATTTTTTAAGGCTTGTAGAGGGAGAGATGTCCGAGTGGTTTAAGGAGCACGCCTGGAAAGTGTGTATACTCCAAAAGGGTATCGCGGGTTCGAATCCCGCTCTCTCCGCAGGAACTTAAAATTCAAGTTGTTAACAATAAAATTGAAATAAACTAAGTTAAATTAAAATAAGTAATCAATCAAAAAATTAAAAAGTAGTAATCAACATTTCCAATTATGAAAAAATTAATTGCTTTACTCACAATTGCTGGTTTTTTGACATTTGGAATCAGCAATTCAGTTCTTGCACAGCAAGATGAAAACGTTCCACAAACAGAGCAAGTAGCTACAGAAGAAGTTGCTGCTGAAGAAGTAGCCGCAGAAGAAGCTGCTCCAGTTGAAGAAGTTGTAACAACAACAATGACAGAAACAGAAGAAGCACCAACATTCCACGAAGTTCTCAAGAAACAATACATCGACGGTGGTTGGGGATTCATGACACTCGTTCTCATCTGTTTAATTCTCGGTTTAGCTCTTTCAATCGAAAGAATTATCTACTTAACATTAAGCACATCTAACACAAAGAAATTACTTGCTGAATTAGAAACAGCTTTAAAAAATGGTGGCATTGAAAAAGCTAAGGAACTCTGCCGTAATACACGCGGTCCTGTCGCAAGTATCTTCTACCAAGGTTTAATGCGTTACAACGATGGTCTTGATGAAGTAGAAAAATCAATGATTTCTTACGGTTCAGTTATGAACGGTAACCTTTCAAGCGGCACAAGCTGGATTACATTATGTATCGCTTTAGGTCCTAACTTAGGTTTCTTCGGTACTGTTATCGGTATGGTTCAAGCTTTCGACGCTATCGCAGCAGCTGGTGACATCAGTCCAACAATCGTTGCTTCAGGTATGAAAGTTGCTTTGTTAACAACTGTTTTCGGTTTGATCACAGCTATGGTTCTCCAAGTTGCTTACAACTTCATCCTCAACAAGATTGAAGGTATCTTAAACGACATGGAAGAAAGCACAATCAGCTTCATGGACATCTTGAATGAATATTCAAACAAAAAAAACAACAAGTAATTTAGTAACACTAAAAACCCACTAACAATGGTAGATAAATTATTTAAAATAAGTAAGTACATTTTGTGGGGACTTGTTGGCATCAGCTCAATAATTCTCGGCATCAGTGTTATTCAAGGTGAATCTAGCACAGATATGCAGATGTACTTGACATACGCACTCTTTGGATTGCTGTTTGTCGCTATACTTTTCTCTCCAATCTATGGAGCTATAGTTAATCCTGGTAGCATTAAGAAAATCGGTATTGCTATTGGCGCATTTGCAGTAATAGCATTAATTGCCTATATATTCTCTCCAGGTGCAACATTAAGCCAAGAATACTTAGAATCAATGAACGTCACTGCAGGTGCTGAAGCATTTTGCGACTTCTTGATGATATTCTTATACATAATGCTCGGTGGAACAATCTTAGCAGTAATCGGATCAGCAGTAGCAAAACTCTTTAACTAATTAAGAAAAATCAATATGGCAAGACAAAAAAAGAAAGTACCGGATCTCAACGCAGGTTCAATGGCCGATATCTCTTTTTTGCTATTGGTATTCTTCCTAGTTACAACAACTATGGATACAGACAGCGGTATCACACGTCGTCTCCCTCCACCAGTTGAAAATCCGGAAATGGACGTCAAAGTTAAAGAAAGAAACATTATGAACGTTATGATCAACAAGTATGATAAATTGTTGGTCAACGGTAAACCAGGTGATATTACAACTTTGAAAGATATGACAAGAGAGTTCATCACTCCTAACCCAAATGACGAACACGCTCCAGAAGTAGAAACAAAAGAAATCGAACTTCTCGGCAATGTCGTAATGAACAAGGGTGTTGTATCACTCAAAAACGACCGCGGTACTTCATACGCAATGTATATCAGCGTTCAAAATGAATTGGCCAGAGCCTTTAATGAAATGAGAGATGAAATGTCTCTTAAATATTTTAAACAACATTACGCAGACCTGACAGATAAAGACAAGATCGACGCTATCAACAAAGCTGTCCCTGTCCGTATCTCAGAAGCTGAACCTGAAGAAATCAAATAACATAGGAGATTATTATTATGGCATCAAAATACAGATCAGACGAACCAAAAGAAGTTCCGGCAATGAGTACCGGTTCTATGCCTGACATTATCTTTATGTTGATATTCTTCTTCATGGTTACAACTTCCATGCGTGAGGTATCATTGAAGGTAAAGATGAAATTACCAGAAGCAACCGAAGTTCAAAAATTAGAAAAGAAATCTTTGGTTAGCAATATCTACATCGGACCGCCTACCAATGCTAAAATCTATGGTACAGAGTCACGTATTCAGCTTAACGATCAATATTCAAGAGTAGATGACATCATCCCTTATATTGAAAGTGAACGTTTAGCACGCAGCGAAGCTGACCGCCCTCTCCTCACAACTTCATTGAAAATTCATGAAGAAGTAAGAATGGGTCTCGTAACCGATGTAAAACAAGAACTTCGTAAATGCGGCGCATTCCGTATCAACTATTCAGCACGTAAAGGCGAAAAATAATAAGTTCTTAGTATGATAAAAAAAGACAGCACAAAATGCTGTCTTTTTTTTTG
>JAGBVS010000181.1 GCA_017630195.1 Bacteroidales bacterium
CAATGTGTGTTTATTTTAAAGGAAAAATTGACGCGTCTCTACATCATTTCCTAAAATCTGTGTAATCTGTGCAATCTGCGGTTACACAAATCATCCTCGTTCCATCACTTCGACAGGCTCCGTGACCTTGATCTTGCGAAAGCGAAAGCGAAGCATCCCAAGATAAGCAGTCCGCTTCCGAGAGGAACGTCATCGGCTGCCATGTCGAAGTCGCCGAACTCGAGGCTGTTGTAGCCAAGTTCATTGCCGAAGTTGTCAAACTCGAAGCCGTTGCCGATGCTCTCGTCGAACAGGTCGAAGGTGAAGCCGTAGCCTCCTGTCGGCAACATATCGTCGAAGTCGAGGCCTTCTCCATTGTCGGGAGTCCTGAGTTCAGGAGTCGTTTGGTCGTGGAAATAGGCGTCGTTGTGTGTGTTCTGTGCCCATATTTCATTAGAAATAAAAGGCAGAAAACTCAGAATGAAGATTAATACCTTTACTTTTGCTTTCATTTTATTATTTTTTTATTGATATTTTTTTGATATTTCATTAATGCAATACAATATCGCAAAGCATGACGGCACACTTTGTGAAAATTTGTTAAATAAATGTTTTGTAAATTATTTTTCCGGCTTTCCTTTAATCGCCAACGGGGGGGGGTAATTACCATGTATGTCAATGCATTACAAAAGCAAAACTTGCTTAGTCCTTCTTTATTTATATTTAAATTAACGCTTGACATTACTATTTGCTTTCTGCAGCAAAAGTAAGATTTTTTAGGATATAAAAATTATTTCAAAAAATAAATTTTTGTATTGTCTAATTAAAACTTTGTCCGTATTTTTGTAACATGAATAAGATATTATTAGATGTCATCGGATTATCATTTAGTCACTCACAGAGTGGAGCTTACGCATTGATGTTAGGAGAAAAAAATGACGAAAGACGTCTGCCTGTAATAATTGGAGAACATGAAGCTCAGTCAATTGCCATTGCGATAGAGAACATAAAAAACAGACGGCCTCTCACCCACGACTTATTCAAGACATTTGCGACAAGTTTCGACATCAATATAAAAGAAGTTGTCATCAACAAATTCAAGGAAGGCTTGTTTTTTTCAGAGCTTCATTGCGATAAAGATGGTGAAGAGACAATAATAGACGCACGCACTTCGGATGCTGTCGCCATTGCAATACGCTTCAAATGCCCTATCTACACAACAAGTCAAGTCATGGAAGAAGCCGGCATTGTCATAAACGAAAATGATTTCGAAAACGAAGATGTGGCAGAAGAACCATTAGAAGATTTCGGTTATGAAAGAATGGACCGATATAGCCTTCAAGATTTACAGGAACTTCTGCAAGACGCCATCGACAGTGAAGATTATATGGCAGCAAGCGTTTTAAGAGACGAAATAAACAAAAGAAAAGAGAAATAACATTTAGATATGAAGCAATATTTAGATTTATTACAACATATACTCGACAACGGTTTTCAGAAGGGCGACAGAACAGGCACTGGAACAATCAGCGTCTTCGGTCATCAGATGCGTTTCCATCTCGAAGATGGTTTTCCTCTTTTGACGACCAAGAAGGTACATCTTCGTTCTATAATCCATGAACTTCTTTGGCTTATCAATGGCGATACAAACATAAAATATCTGCACGATAACAAAGTAAGTATCTGGGACGAATGGGCTGACAGCAACGGTGACCTCGGTCCTATCTACGGCGCACAATGGCGTAACTGGAACAACGAAGGCATCGACCAGATAGCCGACCTTATCAATTCGTTAAAAAACAACCCTAACAGCCGCCGCCATATCGTAACAGCATGGAATCCAAGCGTATTGCCTGACGAAAGTTCTAAAGACTTCGCTGCCAACGTCGCTAACGGAAAAGCAGCTCTTCCTCCTTGTCACGCCTTCTTCCAGTTTTATGTAGCCGACAACAAACTGTCGTGCCAATTATACCAGAGAAGCGCTGACGTATTCCTCGGAGTGCCTTTCAACATTGCTTCTTATTCCTTGCTGACAATGATGATAGCTCAGGTGTGCGGCCTCGGTCTCGGCGACTTCGTCCACACTTTCGGCGACGTTCACATATACAACAATCATATCGAACAGGTGAAGTTGCAGCTCAGCCGTGAACCTCGTGAACTGCCTACAATGCGCATCAATCCTGATGTGAAGAGCATCTTCGACTTTAAATACGAAGATTTCAAATTAGAGAATTATAATCCATACGACGCTATCAAAGCTGATGTATCAATTTAATATTAAGAATTAATTAAAAATTATTTATATGAAGCCAAAAATTTCTATAGTAGTAGCGATGGCGAAAAACAGAGCCATCGGCAAAAACGGTCAGTTATTATGGCATATCTCCAACGACCTTAAACATTTCAAGAAAGTCACTTCAGGCAAATGCGTCATCATGGGACATAACACTTACGTCTCATTGCCAGGACAAAAAGCCTTGCCTAACAGACGTAACATCATCATCTCCGACAGACTCGACTCAGCTCCAGAAGGCTTTGAACTTGCAACATCAATTCCTAAAGCCCTTAAACTCGTTGAAAACGAAGCTGAAATTTTCATCATGGGCGGCGGCATGATTTACGAACAATTCTTAGGTATGGCAGAAACATTATACCTCACAAGAGTTGAAAAAGACTTTGAAGCTGACACTTACTTCCCTATCATCAACTTTGAAGAATGGAATCTGACTGAGTTAGAAGTCATCGACGACGACCCACAAGTTGATTATTCTTACAGATTCGAGACTTGGGAAAAGAAGAATTGATTGTAGTCATATCATAAAAAACAAGACTCAGAATATCAGCACAACACTGAAATTCTGAGTCTTATTATTTTATAAAATCATCTCCAACATCAGCCTCCATCATCCGTCTCCATCATCCGTCTCCAAAAAAAAGAGACGCCACTTTTTACAGCAGCGTCTCCACTTATTGTCTTATAGTCTTATAGTCTTGTAGTCTTTATCAATGAACAACTGAGATACGTTTTGTTGTTTCGTAATCAGCAGTAACTACATTAATCATATAGATACCAGCTTGATAATCGCTTATATTAAGAACGACTTTATCAGCGTTTACTGATGATTCATAAACTTTTTGACCCATCATATTGAATACTGTTACGTTTTCAATAGCTGCTGCTTCAATTGTTACTTGGTCGTCAGCCGGGTTTGGATAGATACCTATTTGACCTTCTGTCAATTCGTCAACACTTACTTCTGAGTGATAGAATTTTACGAAATATTCATTGTTATTTTTTGCTTTTGCAGGAGCTGACATACAGTCAATATCTTGATAGAAAGCGATAACTTTATAGTAGTACCATGTTCCGATAGTCAAAGAGCTATTATCTTTATATTCTTCTTTGTTAGGGCCGAGGATTTTAATTCTTGTCCATTCACCGTCTTCGCCTGCTCTTCTCATGACATAGTAACCGCTGAGTTCGCTGTTAGAAGGTTTTGTCCAATACAATTCAGCTTTCACTTTATCATTAACTTTAAGTTCGAGGTTTGTTGCAGGTTCACAACCTTCTGTCATTACAGCGCAAACTTCATTTGAGTGAGCTGAGTTACCGCCATCGCACAAAGCTGTTACAGTGTAGCAGTGTCCGCCGTAAGGCATATCTTCATCAACGAAAGATGTTTCTTTTGAGAGGCCAACGAGCAAACCATCACGATAGATATTGTATCCGTATGTTGGGTTGCCAGCGCCTGTCCATGATAATTTCATTTCGCCGTTGTTTGTATCAAATGACAAGTTAGATGGAGTATCACATTGTGAGCTGTTGCCGCAAGTGTTTTCTGTATTCAAGAATACGCCTGATGCCATTTCTTCAGAAGCGCCTGTGTAGCTGTAAACAGTTTCACCGTTTGAGTTTTTAACGACAACGCTCAATGTATATGAAGGTTGGTTAGCTGCGTGAGGGTTGAATGCGAATTGGACATAACCGAGAGGTACATTGATGTCGAATGTTGTAGCTGATGATGATGTAGTTGTTTTCTTAGCGAATTCTACGCCAGCAGCGTCATAAATAGAGACAGAAGCGCCTCTCATACCTTGGAATGCTGATGATTGGAGGATAAGTTTCCATTCGCATGTTGGACCGAAACCAACTAATTCTTTATTAACAGCATTACCCATATTGCCATTGATAACAGCATATACTGAATAATCGAAGAAGCTGTAGCTTGGAACTTTGTTATCAACGTATGTCATAGATGCACCAGCTGAAGGGTTATTTTCTTCGTGGATGATTTTACCATTTCTTTCAATGACGATTTTGTCGATTGAAGTGATGCTAAGACCGTTGATTAATTTGCTTGGGTTTGTCCATGTCAATGTTGCTGACAATTCATTGTTAGCTGCTGGAGTTACTGTCAATGCTGTTGGAGCTTGAGCTGTTGATTGATAAACTTCCATTGGCATCCAGTCCATGATAGCTGATGAATTGACGTGATATTCCATAGCTTCTGTTGTGAAGTAGCCGTCGCTAGCGCCGCCCCATCCGAAGTTGAAGTGGAACAAGCCGTTTTCATCATAACCGTCGCAAACGAAAGCGTGACCGCCACCGTTTTCATCAAAACCTGAATAATATACAGGACGACCCATTTTGATAGCGTTTCTCAAATCTTCATCCCATGTTGGAGTATTTTGTCTGTTAACAACTGTTGATGGAGCGTATTTGAAGTAATTGCTAATAGCAGCTGGAACATCTGTTGAGAATGCGCCACTACCTGTACCATGGTGGTCGTACATCATTTCTACTGAAACGCCGCAGTGATAGCTGATTGTAGCAATAGCATCAATTTGTTCAACTGGAGATGTTGAAGAAACAGCGTCAGCCATATTTGCCCAATCGTATGTTGTTGCACCGAAGTTAACTGTTTGTTGTGGATATGAATTAGAATGACATTCTTGACAATATGGAATGTATGTCTTTGTGCCTTGACCTTGTGTTGGGTAGTTCCAATATTTCATAATCTGAGCCATAGCTGTAGCTACACAACCAACAACAGCGTGACCGTTTGATGACCAGCTTGCAGGTTGAGTAGGACAGAACTTGTTGTATGGCCATGATTGGTTCCATTTTGTTGTACATAATGGTTCAATTTCTTGACCTCTCATTTGTGGTCTTGTCTTTCCTGATGTTTCCAATGATTTCCATTCTGAAGCGATGTCTAATGTTGCTGTTGCATTGCTTTCTATTGCATAAGTGATAGCTTCTGTGTAAACGTGCATCATGTCACTAAGACCTGGAGCTACATTATTTACATCAAATGTGCTTTCTTCTGAATAAGCAAGGATTGGGTGGGCACAGTCGCTTGCTGAAACCATGATGTAACCATAATCTGAAATGTTGAAAACATAGAAACATGGTTCACCATTTTCTGAATTGCCTGTATAGACCAATTCAAGAACTGAACTTTTTTGTGTGAAGTTAGCATTAACGAATTTCTGGCCTAACTCATTTGCTCTGTTAACATCAACAGGATTAGCAAAGAGTGATCCAAATGCCAACATGATTACAATTAATAAAGATAATTTTTTCATTTGGTTAATTTTTTGTTGATAATTTTCAATTTAGTTTATACTATTCTAACAAGTTCGCAAATTTAAGAAAAAAACACTTACGTTTTTGATATTTTTTTGAAAAATAAAGATAGGTATATTATCATTGACCGGATATTTTATTTTTACGTTTTTCATGACACAAAAATAAATACGTCTTACTTAACTGTCAAGATTTATTTTATTACATTTTATGGTATAATCTTCTTCATAATTTTGACATACAACAACTTAACATTTTCTCTTGGGCGTTCCGGCTATATCCTCAATCTTTCCACCAAATCAATTCCAAATTCCGTCTCCCATGTCCGTTATCCCACAAAAAAGAGCGCCACTTTTACAGCAGCGCCCATCTTATAGTCTTATTGTCTTATAGACTTATAGACTTATATCCTTTACAACAACACAATTCTTTGTGTCATTTCACCGTTTCTTGAAACGACTTTCAACATATAAACTCCTGATTCAACTGATGAAAGATCCAATGTATATGCATCTGTATCTACAGCCAAATCAACGACTTTTTGTCCCATCATATTATATACTGAGACATTTGTCATGCCTTCTGCATTGATATTCAACGCTCCTGTTGTTGGGTTAGGGAACACCACAGCATTGATTGCGTTTTCTTCTATTGATGTAACATCAACCATAACATAATCATATTCACCATCAGCTGTTACAGCTGGCAAAGATTCGCAATAGCTGTTATAGGCTGTCACTTGATAGTAATATTCTCCTTTTTCAACTGCATCGAAATATTGATTTGCTGATGATTCAACTGTTCCCACTTCTGTATAGTTTTCATTATCTGAGCTTCTATAAACTTTGTATGACTGAGGATTACCTACTTTATCCCATGAAACCATGACACCCATTTCACCATTTTGGTATGATTCTTCCGCTTTGATGTTTTCAGGAGCCTGGCAGTTTTCACATGAGTTTTCGCCCGAATAAATTGTTCCTACTGTCAAACCTGACGATGGACCTGAATATTCATAAACTGTTTCATTTGAAGAGTTCTTCAATTTTATTGTTATTGAATTTATCGGTGTTTTAGGAGCGGTCCATTGGATTGAGAAGTTTCCTTCTGGAACAGGAACATAATCATTGATTGCAGTCGAACTTGTCGCTGTAATTTGATTGTATATAGTTCCTTCAGATGTGAGGAAGTTCATGAAAGCTCCGTTCCATCCTTGGAAGCTTGTTGTTGAAGCGATGAGTTTCCATTCGCAGGTTGGTCCATATAACAATGGAGTTGAATTCCAGCGGCCGATAACGCCATTTGAAATGATATATGAAGTATAGTCATAACAGTCATAATCGCTGACTTCATCTTCAAAAACCACAACAGATCCTGGTGTTACGTTTGTTTCAGAATATACTTCAACGCCGTTTCTCAATATCACAACTTTGTCTATTGTCTGAAGTTCAACACCTGATTCCGATGTTGTAGGGACACTGACAGTGATAGTTCCTTTATGTGAATATGCTGAATTAGCTTTAGTTTCAATAGAAGGAGCTATTGCCATGCAATCGTAGGCATAATCCGGAATCATATCGAATATTGCGTTTTGACCATCGTTGAACACCCATCCTGGAGGAGTGATAGCGTCGATGGCGAAGTTGCCGTTATAATATCCCGACCATCCCCAGTTGAAGTGGAAATAACGAGTGTCGGTATAACCGTCGCAAACGAAAGCGTGACCGTTTGTTCCGTTGTCATGACCTGCATAGAAAGCTGGGAATCCTTGATTGAAGTTATTGATAAGCATGTCTTCCCACTCTGTTTTATCATAATATTCTCTCCATTTAAGATACATTTTGTCTGTATATTTGAAGTGCGATGCCATTGCTTCAGGAACATCTGAAGAATAAGCGCCGCTGCCTTGTGCGCCATAGCCCATGTTGATACTTACGCCGCAGTGATACATCAACAAGGCAATAGCTTGGATATTGACTTGAGGAGATGTTGGTGTGATTTGGATTGGCATGTTATCCCAGTCATATTCAGCACCGAAAGTCACTGATTGTTGTGGAAATCCAGGTGGGATGTATGTGTGTTCACCTACACCAGCATCAGGATAATTCCAATATTTCATAACCATCGCCATAGCATCAGCAGCACAGCCTACGTATGCACGACCGCCAGGACCGCCGGCAGCTGTAGGACAATAGTAGTTATACGGATTATCTTGATTCCACAACTCACTAATCAATGGAGTAACAGCTCTGTTGAGTTTTCTCTCTGTCACTTCGCCTTTTGACTTAACGAGATTCCATTCGTCAGCAATTTCCTGCTCAACTTCTATGTCATTTTCAATAGCAAATGAGATAGCGCTTGCATAACGTCCTAAATAATATGACATTGCTGGAGGGATGTTGTTGACATCCAAGGCACCTTCATCAGAGAAAGCCAAGATAGGTTTTGCTCTATCGTCAGCAGAAACGATGTAATAACCTTTGTCATCGATGTTAAAGATATAAAGACAAGCATTGCCTTTGTCATCGCTTATTGTCTTTATGTGCTTGGTTGATTGGAAATTTCTGAGAGTCGTCATATTGGCTCTGACAAACTTCTCCCCTACCGACTTTGCGGTCTTCACATCAACAGGACCTGCAAACGACTGTCCTATTGATAAAACAAGAACAATACAAATAAGTAATAATTTCTTCATTTTAATTTTAATTTGTTAATATTATTTTCTTTGTTATAATTTCATTTTCAGTTTTCACGTTGACAAAATATATTCCTGTTTCAAATCCCGACATATCTATCTCATAGAAATCGTCATCAACATAATAAGCTGCAACGCATTGACCGACAATATTCAGCAATTCTATTTCACAAATATCATCAGCCTTTACGCTAAACTTTCCGTTTGTAGGATTTGGATAAATCAAAAGCGAGTTATTTTCATTTTCCACCTCTTCCACATCGAGAGAGCAATTGTTGTCGTATGTCAAGAACACTCCTGGCTGCATCTCGCCTTCCGACTGATACAAGACATTTTCATCTTTATCTTTAATTACGAATGATATTTCGTCGCAAGTGTAATAATCTTCTTCAGAATACCAGCATTTATTCCATACAAAGGTAAGTTCGCCGTTAAGAAGCGGAAGAGTTTGTGTTTCCGAGCCGCCATCTTCCATAGTCACAATCGCGATTCTTTTTCCGTCATTAAACACTGAGATGCTGCCACCTTTCCATCCGTCGCCGCCATCATCATTCAATTCAAAAATCACTTCGCATTTCTCGCCTAACAATATTTGTTCATAAACAGGCTGCGAATTACCAGCCGCATTATTTACATAAACAGAATAATTGTACAAATCAGCCTCATCTATCATATCTGTATAAGTCATTGATTCTCCTGGCTGAGCATCTGTAAATATCGCTATTGTTTCAAAGTCGCGACGTAAGAAAACAGTATCTATTGATGACAGATTGTCACCGAAATTATTATTTAAAGGATTAGTCCACGATATTGTCACGCCGGCATTATTTTCTGTTTCAGAGAGATTCAAACCATTGATTTTTTCCGGACATTGATAATAGCTTTCATTATTTTTAGGATAGAAATCAACCAAAGCCTCATTCCAAGTATTGAAGTAATATTTTGTAGTATTAAGAGCACCTATTGCGCAATATGCGTCATCGCGTCCGCCCCATCCCCAGTTGAAATGGAAGAAATTGTTTTCGTCATATCCGTCACATACATAAGCATGACCGCCGCGTCCTTCATCATCCTGACCTGAATAATACATCGGACGGCCTTTGTCGAGCTCTTCTTTAAGCGCTTCCGCCCATTCTTCATTATCATAATACCACATATCAAGCAACTCAGCATAATTATAGCCAAAAAACTGACTTGCAGCGAACGGCACGTCAGAAGAGTAAGCGCCGCTGCCTTGAGGACTATACATCATTTCAACGGAGATGCCGCAGTGCCACTGCAAAAGAGCGACATTATATATTTCTTCTTCTGTGCTTAATGAATCGAGATAATCTGCCATATTCTCGAAATGATAATAAGTCTCGCCGAAGTTAGCCGTCTGTTCCGGATAAGTGTAAATCACATCATAGCTCCAATTATAAGGCTCATAGCTATAACTTCCGCTACCTTGAGCCGGATGTCCCCAGTAATTCATCACCTGCGACATAGCCGTTGCAACGCAGCCTGCATAAACGTGACCACCGTGACCAGCTGTATCTTCGGGACACAATGAGTTATAAGGATAATTCTGGTTCCAAGTAGATGTCATCAAATATGGAACAGATTTATTTTTTGCTTCCGTGATACGGCCTTTGGTCTCTACAAGTTTCCATTCTTTTACAATATCAGCAGTAGCTTCGATATTATTTTTCCTCACATATTCAATCTCTTCCTGATATTTACGAATCGTGAATCCAAATCCGTCGGCAATGTTTTCAGCATCGAAGGAACCTTTTTCGGAATAGGCTAAAACCGGTTTCACTTTCTCTTCGGCAGACACTACTACGAAGCCGCCGCCTTCAATATTGAAGACATATATAGACGGCATTCCATCGCGTGAAGTAAATGTATGAGAGTAATTTGCTTTTACCGCTGCTCTTTCTTCACCTATTGATGTGCTTTCTTTAACAAATAATTCTCCTATTTTCTTTGCTCTTTCAACAGAAACATTCTGAGCTGATATATTTGTAAATGCGTACATTACAAACATTAATGTAAGTAGGAAATGCTTTTTCATATTATAAGATTTTGCAGCCGTAAAGATATGAAAAATCTTGATAAAAAAAAGAGGGCTGAGCCCTCTTTTTTTATCAAGATTTTATTTTATTATTCTCCTTTGTAGAAAGGAAGTTTTACGATTGTTGCAGGGATGAGTTTTTCTCTCACTTTGATGAAGATTTCGTTACCGAATTTGCAGTGTGATTTAGCTACATAACCCATACCGATAGCTTTCTTTACAGATGGTCCCATTGTACCTGAAGTAACTTCACCGATTACATTGCCTTCTGCGTCGCAGATTTCATAACCGTGGCGAGCGATACCTTTGCCAGTGATTTCGAAAGCGCGCAATTGACGTGTAACGCCTTCTGTTTTTTGTTTTTCGTTGTATTCTCTGTCAACGAAGTCGTTGCCGTCAACGAATTTTGTAATCCATGCCAAGCCAGCTTCGATTGGAGATGTTGTGTCGCAGATGTCATTGCCATATAAGCAGAATCCCATTTCGAGACGTAATGTGTCGCGTGAACCGAGACCAGCAGGTTTAATACCGAATTCAGCACCAGCTTCGAGAACTTTCTTGTAGATTTCGATAGCAGCGTCGTTTGGCATATAGATTTCGCAACCACCTGAACCTGTGTAACCTGTTGTTGAGAAGATAACGTCTTTTACACCAGCAAATTCTAAGATTTTGAATGTGTAGTATTCCATATCTTCAACAGTTGTTGCTGTGAGCTTTTGCATAGCTTTGAGTGCCAAAGGACCTTGAACTGCGAGTTGTGACCATTGGTCGCTTTCGTTGATGAATTCAACGCCGAGTTCCATACCCATTTCTAAAGCGATAGCTGACATCCAAGCCCAGTCTTTGTCGATATTAGCAGCGTTAGGAACCATAAAGTATTCGTCTTCAGCAACGCGATAGACTAACATATCGTCAACGATACCGCCTTTGCCGTTTGGCAAACATGTATATTGAACTTTACCGTCTGTCAAAGCAGCAACGTCGTTTGTTGTGCAACGTTGTACGAAAGCGAAAGCCTTAGGACCTTTAGCGCGGAATTCACCCATGTGTGAAACGTCGAAAACACCAACACCTTTACGAACTGTTTCGTGTTCGATGTTAACACCTTCAAATTGAACAGGCATGTCAAAACCTGCGAAAGGAACCATCTTAGCACCCATTTCACGGTGCATTTCGTTAAAAACGGTCTTCTTTAAATTTTCTGTATTTTCCATGATATAATGAATATTAAATTGATTTTTTCCAGAACGCATAATCTTGATAAGCAGTTGTTCCGCAGCTACGCTGGTATGATGGAGATAAACTTGCCAATACATCAATCGGCGTGCCACAAGGAATTTCTCTA
>JAGBVS010000025.1 GCA_017630195.1 Bacteroidales bacterium
GTTTCCATTATAAAAAAAGAAATAAACGTAAGTAGGATTCCTAATATCCAAGTCGTTGCATCAAGAGCTATTTCATCATTCAATCTTCTAATCATGGTAATTGCATAGACAAACATAATACATGCAGTTATCATTCCTGGTGAATATGGCTTTTTTAACTGATGAATTACAATTCCGACAGTATGAATAAATCCTTCAAATAATGCCAAAATCAAAGGAACAAGCGCAAATATAGCAATAGTATCAAAAACAAATGGAAGAATCAAAATAAGTAATAAATATATGGCAACAGGAAAATGCATTCGTTCTTCACTAACATCAGGACTAATTATACATTTGCTAAAAAATATTTTATAGAATCCCCCTGGAAATCTGGATTCTTCCCATTCATGAAGTGTATATAAAATCATGAATATGATAGTCATTTGTCGCAATAATGACAACTCGTTCCAATTTACAATACCTACAACAACAATTGTAGTAAGAATACAAGTCATTATTTCTAAGTTGTACTTAATAATTCTGTTCATACGTCAGCTTTTCTAAATTTATATTTAACAGATACAAAAATAGACAAACATACTGAACAAACAAAAAAAAGCGTACAAGTAAATTATACTCATACGCTCTCTTTGATTTTCAACAGTTTATAAGTTTATAAACCATTATTTTTTCTTAATATTCATCTTCGTGAAAAAGGTTTACTTATATTGATTACTAATACTTTACAAATTTCATACAAGTAATACTAAATCATATTTTGTGCTAAAAAGGGTTAAAACGATACACAAAGACAATCTCAATACTTTCATAAAATCCAATTAAACAAATAACCTGATATTACTATCAATAATGTAACCACACCAAAGAAAATTGCTATAAGTCTCCATGTCATTACTTTTTTAAGCATTGTTGCTTCTGGGATAGAGAGTCCTATAACAGCCATCATAAATGCGATAGCTGTACCAAGCGGAATTCCTTTTGCCACAAACACTTCAACGATAGGGACAATACTTGCAGGATTGGCGTACATCGGAACTGCCAAAACAACAGCCAATGGTACACCCCACCAATTTTCAGCAGATAAAAAGCGTTCAAAAAATCCTTCAGGGATATAGCCATGCATCGTTGCGCCAATACCTATACCTACTATAATATATATCAAAACGCCTCGTACAATACCCCAAGAATCACGAGTAATGGTAGGCAATCGTTTCACGAAAGGCGTTTTCTCCGATTCCCAAATTTCACTTTGTTTATTTGATTGTTGCTGCGCTTTCTTAACCCAATCGCTCAAATATGGTTCAAGACGCATTTTTCCTAAAATAAAACCAGCAATCATCGACAACACCGTGCCACTTACTATATAAATAAGCGTCGCTTTTACGCCAAATATGCCAAGAAACATTGCTACTGCAACTTCACTGACAAGCGGAGACGCAATCAAGAAAGTAAGAGTAACGCCTAACGGAATTCCACCTTTTACAAATCCGATAAACAAAGGAACTGATGAGCATGAACAGAATGGTGTTATGCCTCCAAATAATGCAGCCATAAAATAATCCAAACCGTAAAGTTTGTGCGTTGTGAGAAACTGACGTAACCTTTCTATCGGAAAATATGCATTGATGATTCCCATCACGAAACTAATGACAAAGAGTAATATAACAATCTTTATAGTATCGTAAAAAAAGAAATTAACCGCAATCCCGAATGAGGTGGCTGCATCTAATCCGAAGATGCCATAAACCAACCAATCTGCAAATTTTTGTATCATAATCCCAAAAGTTGTTTAAGTTCTTTTTCCGATGGAACATATCCTTTAACCTTGACTTCACCATCAATGACAACAGCAGGTGTTGTTAGGATATTGTAATTCATAATCTCAATAATATCATCAACTTTGATTAGTTCTGCATTGATATTATTATCTTTAATAAATTTTTCAATTACGTTATAAGTTGTCTTACATTTAGAACAACCAGGTCCTAATACTTTAATTTCCATAGTTTTATAAATAAATTGTTATACAATAATAAATTCCGATTAACATAAAAAGTAAGCTGATTATAATATTTAGATATTTCTGAATTTTTTGTATCTGTCCATAAACTTTACCTATCTGTTCCGCACTGAAAGCTAAAATCCAAGCTACTACCAAAACAGGCAAAGCCGTAGCAATAGCAAATATTATAGGCAACAAATAACCCATTGTTACTGATGCCGAAAGCGGTATAAGCATACCAAAATAGAAAATACCACTCGAAGGGCAGAATGTTAAAGAGAATAATATACCGAGTAAAAAAGCTCCCCAACTTCCTCTTTTTGCAACATTCTCTCCATCACTTTTCAAGACAAATGATGGCAATCTTAATTTATTGCTAAATAGCATAAGAATACCTATCAACAAAAGCGCAGGTCCTATTATCATTTCTCCATATTTGCCAATAAACTTTTGTAATCCGAAGAAACTCGAACCGCCTTTTATTATGACAATCAAGATTATGCCTAAAAGTGTATATGCAACAACTCTACCCAATGTATATAGAATCCCATTAAAGAAAACTCTTTTTCTGTTTTCTATATCTCTGCCGATAAACCCAATGGCAGCGATATTTGTCGCTAAAGGACAAGGTGACATTGCTGTTATTAAACCCAACAGGAATGCAGTTATAATAGGCGTTGAACTGCTTTCCAATAATGTTTGCAATAATTCCATAAACTATTTTCCATTTAATAAACCGTTAATCTTTTCAGTAAGTCCTTTTTTAAATTCTTCAGGTTTGTTTAGTGCATTGGCAAAGGCAAATTTTGTCATATCATTGACTTGCTCTTTCCTACCTTCAATTTTATTAACAAAAAGAGATGACCATGCCACTTCAAAATGATCAGCAAGAGCTTCACCGTCTTTTGTGGTAATATCAACAATTTTAAATACTACAGTTCCATCTGCCACTTGCGATGAAAATTGTTCGTTAACAACTTCTTGCGACAATTTTTCTATGGCATTACATGTAACACAACGTTTTTTGCCATGAAAATAAATCACTTCTACCAATTCTTTGTTTGATGAAGTTGTTTGTGCATAAACTGTTGACATTGACAATAATGCAACAATAAATACAATTAGTTTTAATGCTTTCTGTTTCATAATTAATACCTTTTTTTAAGATTTATGTTATAAATGATTTTAGTTTGTAATGCCCATTTATTCGACATTTGAATACTCATGACTTTACGCCATATCGGAATCTCAACAAAGCACGCCAACTGCCACTGTTTTGACAACTTATACATTAAAGAAGGTGTGATTCTGAGAAGATTATATTTCGTTCCAACAAGTATTTCTCCACGACTCTTTGCTCTGTCTTGAAACTCGTATGCCAACTGCAATCCAAGCGATAAGTTTTCCGTAGAACGATGAAATGCTGAAACATTGAAATAAAACAAGTCACCATATTGATAGTCGAAGTTATTTGAGATAATCCGCTGTGCATATTCATATAATCCGTAAGCTGTTAAATACCAACGCTGCGAAACATTGCTATAAAATGAAAATCCTGCGCTGTACTTAAAGCTACCAGAGGAAGGCTGCATTGAAATAGGCAGTTTTACACCTTCGCTTTCGCAATCAAATTTTCCTATTGGAAATTTCACAATCACAAAAGGTGTCAATTCTATTCCTCTTTGCAAGTCACGGAATATCATATAACTAAGATTAAGTGCGAAATCACCAATACCCGAAGCTGCGGCATCAGGTATATTTTCGTTGATAAAATTTTCTTTCTTTTGTATGTAATAACCCAATTGTCCTTGAATTGTTAATCTATTTGTGACGCCATATCCGACACCTAAATTCATAAAGTCATATTTGGCATATTTAAGTTTGCCTAAGAAATCGAAGTCTGATACTTCAGAACCTTCATAATAAGTATCAGTTTTACTATGTCGATAATCAAATGATATTTGAAGGTTTTTTCTGCTAATGCTTTGATCTACATTTGAAATAGAAATAGGATTACCTGCGCCACAGCATTGGGCATTTAGTTTTAGGTAACTTAAACTTAGAACTAATATTAAAATGTATTTTATTTTATCCATTGTTTTAAAATATAAACGTTAGTGTCTTTGGTATAAGCACCGAATGAATTTGAAACTGTACAACCTACTGTAAGCCATCCCGTACAAGTTGGACATCCCCAAAAGTACGCTGTGATTGGGTCATCTTTTTTGGAGACAAGAGACCCCCCGTTTTTCTGCCATTTATACTGCAAATCTTCACCTTCTGCGATGGCTTTTAACACGATGGTGTCAAACATCAGTGCAGTATCTTTTGAAACACTTAGTTCTTTGAATCTTATGCTTTCAGTAGGGATGTCATCCATATCCTCATAATATTCTCTATCGCAACTTGCGAAAAGAATTGAAAGCAATGCTAATGTCAGATAGATGTTTTTCATACATTTTTATTTTTTTGTTTGTAATTCGTAAAACAACGAACAATATTTTTAAAAAAAAGTGCTGTTATTGACAGCAGCCTTTCTTACAAGAACATTGTTCAAAAAATTCATTAAACAATTCTTGTGCTAATTTCCAATTTTCACGATTGATACAATATTTAACTTTAGGAGCTTCTATCTCGCCTTGAATAAGTCCTGCTTCTTTTAGTTCTTTTAGATGTTGAGAAACAGTAGCTTTAGCAATAGGTAGTTCTTCGTGAATATCTCCAAAATAACAAGTCTCTTGATTGGCAAGAAACTGAAGTATGGCGACTCTTGTCGGATGTCCCATTGCTTTGGCATAGCGAGCTATTTTCTCTTGTTTATTTATATCAGTCATGATTCAAAATATTGTTCGCAAAATTACGAATAGTTTTTTATTATGCAAGAAAAAATTGTAAAATTTTTAAAATTAAAAAAGCAGCTTTACAGCTGCTTTATTCATTTCTTAATATTCATCCTCGTGGAAGAAGAAATCGTCTTTTGTTGGATAGTCTGGCCAAATATCTTCGATTCTTTCGTATATTTCGCCTTCATCTTCTATCTCTGTAAGATTTTCAATAACTTCTTGTTGTAAACCAACTCTCATCGCCCATTCCAACAATTCATCTTTTGTTGCTGGCCATGGTGCGTCTTCCATCTTTGATGCTAATTCTAATGTCCAATACATTTTTCTATGGTTTAAAAATTCGGGCGCAAAATTACTATTTATATATAAAAAGTCAAGTGTTTTTTCAAAAATATTTAAAAAAAATATTATTTAGCTGGTTTCCAAGGCTTTTCAGCTACATTTGCCTTTTTCATAAAATATCTCGACAACACGAAAAAATAGTCGGAAAGTCGGTTTACAAAACGTCTCAAAACGTCGTCAACCTCATATTCTCCGCCCATTCGCACAAGGTTACGCTCAGCTCTGCGACATACTGTCCTGCACACATGAGCTCTCGACGACAAAATGTTGCCTCCTGGTATAATTAGATACTTTAACGGCTCCAACTGCGCATTAATAGCGTCAATTTCATGCTCCAAAAACGTCACGTCGTCTTCTGTCAATCGAGGAATATATTTTGAAACTTCTGCTGATGATTGACTTTCCAATGCAAGACATGATTCCAATACCAAAAGGTTATTTTGTATTCTGTCAAAGACTTCTATCTCATGAGCGTCAACGCCTTCCGAGTCGCCAAGCACCGCAACAAACGCGCTTAATTCATCGAATGTTCCGTATGCTTCCAAACGAATGTCATCCTTACTGACACGCGTTCCACCTATTAATGATGTGGTTCCTTTATCTCCAGTTTTTGTGTATATCATAGTTTAGAGTTAATATTTTAGAGTTAATAGTAGTTTATAGTTATAAATTTTTAAAGTTATAAATGAATAAAATCCCTCTAGTCCCTTTAATCCCTCTATTCCCTCTATCTTTTCTGAGTTTTTGACTTTCTGAATTTCTTAGACCTCAATATAAAGTGTTGTTTTTCTTTTCTTTCCATATTGAAAATGATTCCGAAGTGATAGCAGTCGATTGTCAGTTTTACATCTTCCTTGCTAATCAATTCTTCCCATTCTCTTTCTTTTTCTTTATCAATATGAATATCTTCCTTAATAAGAAAAGTGTCATTTTCCTTAAATACATCTTTTTTTGATAACAGGAATAAATTCAGTTTATTGCGTAATTCGTCTTTCCAATTTTCATGAGTTATTCTTTCCAAAACTTCTTCATAAAAATCAAAGACAAAAGGAGAATGCAACCTGAATTTTCCCTGCGACTTTAGACGATATTTAAGATAAGACACTGTCAATTAGGAATTAGGAATTAGGAATGGATTGAAAAAATTCCACATTCCTAATTATTTAACGTTTTCTACTGCTTTAATTTCCGGAAGAATACTTTTGATAGTTTTCTCTATTCCGTTTTTAAGAGTTCTTGTGCTGTGTGGACAACTTCCACAAGCTCCTGTCAATTCGACTAATACAACCATATCGTCAGTCAAATCAACAAATTCCACACCTCCTCCATCGGCTGCTAAATAAGGCCTGACTTGAACGAGGATATTTTGAATCTTTTGTATTAACTCTTGCTTTTCCATCTTATTAAAGTTTATAGTTTAAAGTTTATAGTTAATAGTCTGTGGTCAATTTCTCTCAACCTTCTATAAACTATTAACTATAAACCATTAACTTTATTAGAACATTTCAACGATTTTCTTAGCCAAGTTCTCAAATGCTGCTGCCACCGGAGAGCTTCCATTGAAAGAGAATGGAGTACCTTTATCGTTTGCTTCTGAGATATTTTCGTCTATCGGAATCTGAGCGAGAAGCGGAAGATCCAATTCTTTTGCAAACTCATCGCCAGTGTTTTTGCCGAAGATATAATATTTCTTTTCTGGCATATCTGACGGTGTGAAATAAGCCATATTTTCAATCAAGCCGAGGATTGGCACATTAACGCCTTCATGACGGAACATATTGGCTGCGCGACGTACGTCGGCGAGTGCTACTCTCTGTGGTGTTGTCACGATGACAGAACCCGACATTTTGAAGTTTTGTGAAAGACATAACTGAATATCGCCAGTTCCAGGAGGCATGTCGATAACCAAAAAGTCGAGTTCGCCCCAATCGGTATCGAGAAGAAGCTGACTCAAAGCATTCGATGCCATAGGTCCACGCCAGATAAGAGGCATTTCTTTATCAACGAGGTGACCGATAGAAAGCATCTTGACGCCATATTTCTCAATAGGAACCATGTATGATTTTCCATCGCGTTCGTAGCCAAGAGGACGTGTCTCTTCATTGCCGAACAAAACCGGAATTGATGGTCCGTAAATGTCAGCATCGAGTAATCCTACCTTCATACCTTGAAGAGCGAGACCTATCGCAAGGTTGACAGATACAGTTGACTTACCAACGCCGCCTTTGCCAGAAGCGACAGCAATTATATGTTTTACCTTTGAAAGCGCATTCTCTTGCGAAGCTGCCACGATGTCTATCTCAATATCGCCAAAAGCTGCCTTCAACATTTGTGTTGTTGTGTCGATAAGTATTTGATTTTTCTCATCTTCCACTTTTTCAAATAAAAGACGAAAACGAATCAAGTTTTCTTTTAACTCAATATCGTCAACCATTTTTAAGTTGATGATATTGTCGCCTTTAGGAAAATAAATCACTTCCTTCAAGACTTCTATAAGTTTTCCTTTTTCCGGTATCATTTTACCTTAAAATTATATTATTTGTTACAAAAAAAATCTTCTGTTACTTTATTAAATCCTTCTGGATCATCAACATGAATCCAGTGTCCGGCTTCTTCCAATGTCACCATTTCATAATTTGGGAAATGATGTTTAATGACTTCATAATCTTTGTCGATAATATAATCCGACTGGCCGCCTCTCACGAATAATGTTGGTCCGTCGTAATGATATTTTTCATTGAAGCCCTTGCCTATCTCCGCAATATTTTTTGCAATTCCATCGAGATATGGTTTCCATCTGAAACCGTTTTCATGGCTGTAAGACAAGTTTTTAAGCAAGAAAAGGAGAAGTCGTTTCTCGTAATTCTGTTTTGCAAGTTCAGCCTCAACATCGGAGCGATGCTCGGCTTTTGCAAGGTCTATTTTCGACATGGCGTCGATAAAACCCACATGTTCCATAGGATGGTCGAAGGCGCGAGGGCTGATGTCTAACACTTCTAATTTCTCAACCATATCAGGATAATCGAAGGCGAGACGCATCGCTATCTTTCCACCCATGCTGTGTCCAAGAAGATAACATCTCGTAATGTTCTCTTCGTCAATCATTTGCTTTATATCGCCTGCTAAAACATCGTAGTTAAAAACGTCGGAATGCGGCGACTGACCGTGGTTTCTCACATCTGGAACCAATACATAATAACCAAGTTCAGCAAAACGCTTTCCAAAAAAATCCCAGTTTTCCGAAACTCCCAACAATCCAAAAATAACCACTATAGGCTTGTTTTTTGGATCTCCATACTTTCTGTAAAATAATCTCATCTTTCTGTATTTTCAAAACGGCAACTTTTATATGCCATTTTTATAATTTGGCAAAGATAATAAAAAAGAAAACATGTCAACAAGACATTCAGAAATTCAGAATCTCAAAAACTCAGATAAGATAGAGGGATTAGAGGGATTAAAGGATTAGAGGGATTAGAGGAACTAGAGTTTCTCGCAAAGGCGCAAAGTATCGCAAAGAAATTCTCTGCGTCTTTGCGAGTTAGGAGTAGGGACGCGGCAAACTTTTGAACTCTGGCTTTTGAACCTTTTTTAGTGATGAAGTCAGTAATTATATTACCTCAATCCCTGAAATCCTGAATTCCTAAAAAAGTAGGGAATAAAACTGAAAAAGTAGGGAATAAAATGTTATTTTTGTTTTTTTAAATTTTGAAAACTCCCAATGAGAATAGTGATACAAAGAGTCTCCGAGGCCTCGGTGAGTGTTGGCGGAGAATTAATTTCTAAGATTGAAAAAGGAATGATGATTCTGCTCGGCATCGAAGACGCCGATACCGAAGAAGATGTCGATTGGCTCTGCAATAAATTGTCGAAACTACGTATCTTCCCAGATGAGAACGGTGCCATGAACTTAGACATCAGCCAGATTGAAGGTTCGTTTCTCGTTGTGAGTCAGTTCACACTGCATGCCATGACAAAGAAAGGCAACCGTCCAAGTTTCATCAGAGCTGCCCGCCCAGAAAAGGCTATTCCTTTATACGAAACATTTTTAAAACAACTTGCTCTCATCTCGGGCCGCCCAGTCCAATGCGGACAATTCGGCGCCGATATGGCCGTCTCACTCATCAACGACGGTCCTGTGACTATCATTATGGATTCTCAAAATAAAGAATAAACAATATGAAAAAAACATTATTAATACTATTGGCATTTGGACTATTGACTTCATGTTGCCAACCTAAAGTAGAAGGTCATTACGTCTATCAGCATGGCTGGAATTACGACATCCAAGAAGGCAATATCGACGTTCACGAGACCGGCACCATGGACTTCTACGACAACGGATGCGCTCTTGATTCGGCGCGCCAGGTTTATAAAGTGACATTCAACGACGGCGGTAAAGCGACATGGATTTTCAATTACGTCAGTCCAAGCAAATGGCATGTCGAAGGAGAGGATTTTTATTTCTCCGGCATAGAAGAAAGTTTCCGCATGGAATTGATGGAGAACGTCACAGAAAACTGCGACAAAGAAAAATCGGCCGCACTGGCTCAGAAAATCATCAACAATGTAAGCAAAGGCATCTCAAGAGAGACAAAATTTCATCTTGCCGAATTATCGAAAGAAAAGCTGATATGGAGCTACTCTTATTCTAACGGAAATACAGACACTTGGACATTTTATCGCCAGGAAAAATAAAAATAATTTCATAGGTTTTAAACGTCATTCATTAAACAAAAATTCATTATTTTTGCACTATGGAAACTAAGAGACAACAAAAAATATCAAAGCTCCTCATGAAGGAACTCAGCGAGATTTTTCAAAGAGAAATCAAAGCTAATGGCAATGTGATGATTTCAGTCACAAAAGTAAACGTAACTACTGATATGTCATACGCTCGCGTATATCTCAGCATCTTCGGTCCTAAGATGGAAGACAAGAAAAAAGTCGTTGAAGAAGTCAACGGCATTTCAAAAGGAATACGCAAGATGTTAGGCGACCGCGTAAGACATCAACTCAGAATAATCCCTGAACTTCAATTCTTTGAAGACGACTCTTTAGATTATATCGAAAATATCGACCATCTTCTTAAAGACTAAAGTCTAATGACTAAAGACTAAAGACATGGAATAAATCCTTTTGACTTTAGCCTTTAGACTTTTACCAAAATTAATTGTCAATTGAAACTACCTTCATACATAGCGCAACGTTATCTTATAGCAAAGAAAAGTCACAACCTTATCAACATAGTCACATGGATTTCTATAATAAGCGTTTGTGTCGCTACCTTTGCCATGATTTTCGTTTTGTCGGTGTTCAACGGTTTCAACGTGGTGATTTCAGATATGATTCACCAGCTCTCTCCCGACCTCAATATCAGCGCTGTGAAGGGAAAGACAATCAATCTCAACGACTTTCCTATAGATAAACTAAAAGAAATTGACGGTGTCGATTACGTCTTCCCAACCATAACAGAAGACGTGCTGTTCAAAAACTCCAACAAACAGCAAATAGGACAAGTGAAGGGCATCCCTCAGGATTATAACAAAATAAAACGAGTGAGAGGAACTATCCTAAACGACACCACTTTCAATATAACTTACAATAATATCAACTACGGAATCCCAGGTGCAGGAATGGCTTACTTCTTGGGAATCAATGTTTACAGACCTTATTCTTCTATACAGGTTTACGTCCCTAAAAGAGGTAACGCTTCTTCTTTCAACATAGAAAACAGTTTCAACAGTTCAAGGCTCACGGTCACAAAAGTCTTTTCCACTCAACAGGAAATTGACGAGAGATTAGTGTTAGCACCTCTCGACTGGCTCGCTAATCTGATGGAATATGAAAATATTGTAACTGATATTGAAGTATTTATAAATGATAAATGGCAAAAGACAAATGGCAAAAGACAAATAGACCGCATCAAGAAAGAGATTAAAAATATTCTTGGTGAAGATTATAAGGTTTATGACCAATATGAACAACAAGAAACCTTGTATAAAATGATGAAAACAGAAAAAATGGCTGTTTATCTTATACTTACATTTATCTTGATAATGGCTACTTTTAATGTTATAGGAACATTAAGCATGCTGATTATCGACAAAAACAAAGACATCACATTACTCAAAGCGATGGGAGCCGACAAAGTTTTAATCAAGAAGATATTCATCAACGAGGGACTGCTGATTTCTGTCGTTGGAGGAATGTTAGGATTGCTGTTAGGAATAGCTGCCGTTTTGATTCAGCAATATTTCGGCATCATACGACTCGGCAACGGCGACGGCAACTATATCATCGACGCTTATCCTGTAGCATTACAATTCTCTGACGTGCTGTTGGTTTTCATCACAATAACTATAATTGGAAGTATAGCGTCATTCTTTACTGCCAATAAATCTATCAAGAAAATACAAGACGTTTCGCTTAATGCGAGATGAGATTTTATTTCTTAAAAAAATACTGCCACAAGAATTCCCTTGCAGCAGTATTTTTTTTGTTTTGTTATACCAAATTATTTTTTGATAACATATTTATAATCAACAATAAGTTGTTCGCCTTTATCCAAAAACTCTTGAACCTTATTACCTGGCATATTAATCACATGTGGATTAGTAAATACTTTATTTTCATAGATTACCATTTTGTCATCATAGCTATAGCCTTGTATTCTTATGCTATAATCTACATAAAAATTATACCTCTTTTCAAGGTCAATTGTTGGGAGTTCTTCTTTTGGAGTCATTATTGCCTTTACAAATATTGAGTCAGGTATAACTACACTTTCTCCATATTCGAAATCTGATAAAGACCAAGTGTAAGATACAGTATCAAGGATTCCATCTGAATCATCAGAACCATAATTTACTACAATATCATAAAAATCTTCCACGTCAAGGCTTGGATCAACTAAATAATTTAACACAACTTTTTTAAGATCTGTTGGATTATGAGTATCTCCTCCATCATTTCCATCACAGCTTGCGAAAAATGTACATGTTGCCATTAAAAGCAATAAACTTAATAATTTTAACTTTTTCATACCTTTAAATTTTAATTATTAATCTTTATAAATTTTATTTTTTATCCCACAAATGTATAAATAAACGATGAATCAAAAAAATAAAAATCAATCTTTTTTCTCCAACATCTTTGTCAACTCAATAAACTCTTGAACTGATAGCTGTTCAGGACGTTTGTTGAAAATTTCGTCTTGAATTATTTCCTGAGGTATTAAGCTTCTCAATGAATTACGCATTGTCTTTCTTCTTTGGTTGAAAGCTTGTTTCACCACTGTTACAAACAACTTCTCGTCACAATCCAACTGACTTACATTGTTGCGTTTCATTCTGATGACAGCCGACTTAACCTTTGGAGGAGGATTGAAAACGTTTTCATGAACGGTGAAAAGATATTCAATGTCATACCAAGCCTGAAGCAACACGCTCAAGATTCCGTAAGTCTTGCTTCCAGGACCGGCAGCGATACGCTCAGCGACTTCCTTCTGTATCATGCCGACGACTTCATCGACCTGATTGCGATATTTCAACACTTGAAAGAAAATCTGACTGCTTATATTATATGGGAAATTACCTATCACACCGATTTTCTCCGAAGCGAACTTGCTCAAATCGGTTTTCAAGAAATCGCCGTGGATGAGATTGCCGCCAAGTTGAGGATAAACATTTTTGAGATATTCAATCGATTCAGTATCAATCTCTACAACACGTAGTTTCTCCAAATTGTCTTGAATAAGATATTGGGTAAGCACACCCATTCCGGCACCTACTTCCACAATAATGTTAACATCATTAGACATTGAATCGACAATTTTTCTTGCTATATTCAAATCGACGAGAAAATGCTGACCTAAAGCCTTCTTAGGTCTGACCAAATTGTTATATGATTGATTCTGTTCCATAATCTAATTTATTAAAAGACGCATCAATGTTAGTTCGTATGCAGGAAACATTGACACATCACATTTTAATTCCTAATTCTTCTATAAGCATTACGAGCCTGCGCCACATAGACGCTCGCTGTATATTCATCGATGAGTTTTGCATAACACTCCATCGCTTCTTCTTTTTTATTTAGATACTTTTCTAATAAAATAGCATCTTCTAACAATGCCTTGTCTGCAATATAACTATCCGCATAACCTTGATAAACACGTTTATAAAGACTATCAGCAAGTTCATAATCCTTATTTTCCATTGCTATATAAGCCTTACGGCTTAACAGATAAGGCATACTCACCTCGTTAGGGTTATAAATATTCACCGAATCGAGCATTTGATTTGCGAGTTCATAACGTTTCTGATAGATGTAATAATCGGCTTTTGCAAGACGCTGCAAAGCAATGGTATCGTATTCCAAATTATCGGTGATGAGAAGCGACAATGTCATGGCATCGTTCGCAATAAGCTTAGATGTAGCTGATTTCAAGATATTTAAGACAGCTAACGACCAATCAAATTCTCCCATATAATAACGGAGCTGCGCATTCTTATAACGCGCCTCATGACCTATAGGCTCTTCCTTCATCGATTTATCAACCTGACTGTAAAGCAATGTCGCTTCCCACATCTCTCCTTTATACAAATATACATCAGCAAGCGTCATTTTGACTTTAGCTTTGTTATACTTCGATAGATTATATTCCAAAACTTCATTCAACAAATCTATCGCTTTGTCGGTCTCATCGAGTTTGAAAGTCAGAATTTCAGACCTTATAATTAATATAGGTATGGTCTTGTCTGAAATTGAGAGTTCGTTATATTCAGCTTCTATACGTTTTTCAAAAGCAGAATAAAACTCTCTATCGCAATTTTCTGCAAGTGACTTAACATATTGAACCTCTGCAAGTCCAACGACAGCCTCCTGATAATAAGCACCTTCATTGGATTTTTTCACGAGATATTCGTAAGCATTTATTGCAATGTCGTATTGCTCATTATCACGGGCTATTCTTGCGAGATAAATAATATCAAATTCTCTGTCATCGAAGCGTCTATCCAACGCAATTTCCTGAGTAAGAGCTATTTCATAATCCTTCATCTGAAGAGAGAACCACACGAGCAATTCGGCGAACATCACATTTTCAGGATTATCTTGGCTTTTTTTCAGAAGAGCGATACGCATCTCATCAACGACGGAGCCGTCAATATCGTATCGCATCATAAAAGAAAAACGTGATTTAATAAGTTCATAATCATCCGGCTCTATTTCAAGCTGAAGAAGATAGTTCTCTATTGATTTCTCAAAATTCATCATGGAGTTATAAGCGAGAGCTTTTTCCATATAGAACTTATAATTGATAGATTTCAGCTCGGAACCTCTGTCGTACAATATGATAGCGTATTCATCGAAATCACGCATACGAAGATTGTTAGCCATCTGAATAAATACATTCTTATCTTCAGGCAAATCACCAATTAATTTCTTGAGATATTTATCAGCCTTTTCTGTTTCATTATTTTTCATATAAATGAAAGCCAACGAAATCTGCGACTTCCATTTATTTGTAGTATTGTCTTTCTTTATGAATGATTTAAGATTTTTTTCTGCTTCATCATAATTTTCTAAAAAAAGCAGACATTCAACATATTGAGAAAAATAATGATAGTTATTATAAGATGTATAAAGCTGAAGATATAAGTCAGCAGCTTTTTGGTACTCTTTATTATTATAGAAACTACGAGCGAGTTGCTCATCAACCTGACGTTGCGACTGAGCTTTCTGAGATTGGTTAGAACCTCTTGATGGAGGCAGCGGGATCTGCGAAAAGATAGGTTTTTGCAACAACATCAAGAGTGACATAATGAAAAACCATCTCATGACATTTCTCATCGTAGTTTATTGTTTTTCAATAGATTTAATATATTCACTTTGTTTCTCGAAGCGGTCTATGAAATAATCCAACTTTGCTTCTAAGGTTTTCACTGCTTTTTCTTCCGATTTAAGATATTCATCTCTTTGAGTTTCATCATAAAGACCTTTAGCGAAATCATCTTTAAGGTCATTTATTTGAGAATAAGAATATTCTATATCTTGTTCTATCGCTTCACGTTCATCTTCATATTGTTGAAGATATGCGCGGAGAAGCTGCATTTCTGGTTTAGGATTATTGTTCTCTCTTAGAAAGTTGTCTAACTGAGCGCATTCTTCAACAAGTTTATCGAATGCAGCTTCAGTTTCTGTTTGTTTTTTCTCGATTCTATCGAGTTGTTTTGTCAACGCATTAATACGTTTCATTGATGGCTCTGTGCAAGCCATCAATGAAAACAATATCAATATTATACTTAATTTACTTAATAATTTCAAAGCCTGTATATTTTTGGAGTGCTTTAGGTACTCTAATACCTTCTTCGCACTGGTTATTTTCCAACAATGCAGCAACGATACGTGGCAATGCGAGAGCGCTACCATTCAATGTGTGGACGAGACGGATATTACCATCTTTATCTTTGAAACGGAGTTTCATTCTGTTAGCTTGGAATGTCTCGAAGTTAGAAACAGAACTTACTTCAAGCCATAATTCTTGAGCTGCTGACCATACTTCGTAGTCGTAAGTCATTGCTGAAGTGAAGCTCATGTCGCCGCCGCAGAGACGCAACACTCTGAAAGGAAGTTCGAGTTTGCGTAATAAGTTAGCGACGTGTTCTTTCATTGCTTCCAATCTTTCGTAAGATGTGTCAGGGTGAGCTATTTCCACGATTTCAACCTTATCGAATTGGTGTAATCTGTTGAGACCGCGTACTGTCTTGCCCCATGAACCAGCTTCACGACGGAAGCAGTTAGAGTAAGCCACGTTTCTCAAAGGAAGTTGATTTTCTTGAACAATCTTATCGCGGAAGATATTTGTGACAGGCACCTCTGCTGTTGGGATGAGATACATATTATCCAATGGTACAGCGTACATTTGAGCTTCTTTATCAGGAAGTTGACCTGTTGCGTAAGCTGATGCTTCATTGACGAGGATTGGAGGTTGTATTTCATAATAACCTGCTGCTATTGCTTCATCGAGGAAGAAATTGATGAGAGCTCGTTGCAATCTTGCGCCTGCACCTTTATAGAATGGGAAACCAGCACCAGTCACTTTATTGCCGAGTTCAAAGTCAGCGAGTTGATATTTATTGAGCAAATCCCAGTGTGGCACTGCGCCTTCATGAAGCTTTGGCATCTCGCCTTCTTGGCTTACTATCAAGTTGTCGGCTGCTGTCTTGCCGCAAGGCACTTCGAGGTTAGGGGTATTCGGAATCTCGACGAGTTTATTTTGAAGCTGAGTCTTGATTTCTTCAGCGCGTTCGGCGAGGACTTTAGTCTTTTCTTTAAGTTCCGTATTTCTTTTTTTAAGTT
This sequence comes from Bacteroidales bacterium, assembly GCA_017630195.1. GTDB lineage: Bacteria > Bacteroidota > Bacteroidia > Bacteroidales > F082 > Limimorpha. The sequence continues at coordinate 16,555 of JAGBVS010000025.1, forward strand.
CGTTGGCTTCGTCGGCTTTGCCTTGTTTATATAAGTCGCCAATTTTCTTAGCGAGCATATTGGCTTCAGCGAGAGCCTCATCATTTTCCTGTTGAACCGCACGACGTTCATCGTCAAGTTGCAATACTTCATCTAATAATTCAAAGCGAGTAAAATTCTTTATACTCAAGCGTTTGATAACTTCTTCTTTATGTTCTCTTATGTAAGAAACTACTAACATGGTAATTTATATTTTGCTTACAAAGATAATAAAAAGACTAAAGGCTAAAGACTAAAGGCTAAAGTTTTTTTTAATTAGGAATTTGGAGTTAAGAGTTGTTTTTGAACTTTGGCTGTTGAGCTAAGGCTTTTGAACTTTTTTAGTGATGAAGTAATGGAGTGATATTATTACATTCCCTAAAATCCCCATTTCAAGAAATCCAGAAATCCCTCAATTCCAGAATTCCAAAATTCCAGAAATCCAGAGTTCCTTTCTTGGGCGTTCCGGCTACGCCGTCGGGCTTTCCGCTATATCTTTTTCCGACTTCAGCTTCCGCCTCCGTCTCCAGCTTCCGTCTCCAAAAGGATGCCGCTCCAATCCCTAACGCAAAGCTACTGCAATAAAAAAAAATCCCGAGTCAATTAAGATTCGGGATTTTTTCTGTCTCGTTTTATGTTAACGATTATTCTGTGATTTCAGCTTCAACTGGGATAACTGAAACGTATGAACGATCGTTTCTTCTTCTGCGGAATTCAACGATACCGTCTGTGAGTGCGTAGAGAGTATGATCTTTACCGCAACCGACGTTTTCACCTGGATTGTGTTTTGTACCACGTTGACGGACGATGATGTTACCAGCGATAACAGCTTGACCACCGTAAACTTTCACGCCCAAACGTTTACTTTGGGATTCACGACCGTTTGATGAACTACCAACACCTTTTTTATGTGCCATAATTTAAATTTTTTCAGGTTTGTTATTCAGTAATATTTTCAATCATGATCTTTGTCAATTCTTGACGATGACCATTCAATGTTTGATAACCTTTTCTTCTTTTCTTTTTGAAAACAAGAACTTTGTCACCTCTGAGATGCTCAACAATCTTAGCATCAACTTTAGCACCTTGGAGGACGGGGGTGCCTACCCTTGTGTTGCCTTCATTTTCGATCAACAACACCTTGTCGAAAGTGATTGTGCCTTCGACTTCACCATTCAAACGATTGCAATAGATTTTGTCACCTTTGCTTACTTTGAATTGTTGCCCTGCGATTTCTACAATTGCGTACATTCTTTAAATTTAAGTTGAAATTAATTTCTATTTTTTCGGACTGCAAAAGTACACTTTTTTTCAATACAAAATCAAGGAGATGAAAAATATTTTTTTTGGCTGTTGAACTAAGAACTTTAAAAAAGTTCAATAGCCTTGGTTCAAAAGCCTTAGTTCAACAACCTTAGTTTTTTTTTAAAACACCTTATATTATAAAGCATATTTTTATTACCTTTGCGGAATTGTAGAAAAAGGCTTATCTACATATAATTTGCAAATTATAAAAAACATATATCATGGTTGTATTCTTCGAAAACAAACAGCGAAACATCATCGCTTTAGAATGTCAAGAACGTTTAAATCAAGAATCAATTGCCAAACTCGTATGGTTGTTTGGTGAAGCTAAGCAATTGCTAACTCCTACTATTGAAGGTCATTTCTTCGGTCCACGCAAAGAAATGATTACCCCTTGGAGCACCAATGCTGTTGAAATAACACAAAACATGAGCATCAGCGGAATCACTCGTATTGAAGAGTTCATCCCTGTAGCTGCCGACGACAACAGCTTCGACCCTATGCTTCAGGCAAAATACAATAACTTAGACCAAAACTTATTCTTCATCGACCGTAAGCCAGAACCTATCAAGAACATCGACGATATCGAGGCTTATAATATTCAAGAAGGCTTGGCTTTAAGTGAAGAAGAAATCTCATATCTCAAGAGCATCAGAGAAAAGATCGGTCGTCCTCTCACCGACAGCGAAGTTTATGGCTTCGCACAAGTCAACTCAGAGCACTGCCGTCATAAAATTTTCGGCGGAACTTTCATCATCGATGGAAAAGAAATGCCAGACGCTCTCTTCGCTCTCATCAAAAAGACTTCAAAAGAAAATCCTAACAGATTAGTATCAGCATACAAAGACAATGTCGCTTTTATCTTAGGCCCTAAAGTCGAACAATTCGCTCCTAAGACACAGCATCAAGCTGACTTTTTCCAAATAAAAGACATCGACACTGTCATCTCTTTGAAAGCCGAGACACACAACTTCCCTACTACTGTTGAGCCTTTCAACGGTGCTGCAACAGGTGGCGGCGGTGAAATCCGCGACCGTCTCGCCGGCGGTAAAGGTAGTATCCCATTGGCTGGAACAGCAGTATATATGACATCATATCCTCGCACAGAAGGTACACGCGAATGGGAACAAGGCTTCGAAGAACGCAAATGGTTATACCAAGACCCAGCCGACATCCTCATCAAGGCTTCTAACGGAGCATCAGACTTCGGCAACAAATTCGGACAACCTTTAATTAATGGTAGTCTCCTCACTTTCGAACATCAAGAAGAAAACAAGGAATTCGGTTTCGATAAAGTCATCATGCTTGCCGGCGGTATCGGCTTCGCAAGAAAAGAAGACAGCATCAAGGAAGACCCAGAACCAGGCGACCTCATCATCGTTTTAGGCGGCGACAACTACCGCATCGGTATGGGCGGCGGCGCTGTTTCCAGTGTTGACACAGGACAATTCAGCAACGCTATCGAGCTTAACGCTGTTCAACGCGCCAACCCAGAAATGCAAAAACGCGTCGCTAACGTAGTACGTGCTATGACAGAATGCGGCAACAACCCAATCCGTTCTATCCACGACCACGGCGCAGGCGGTCACCTCAACTGTCTCTCAGAACTCATCGACAAGAGCGGCGGTGTCATCAACGTGGCTAACCTCCCTGTCGGCGACCCAACTTTGTCAGACAAAGAAATCATCGGCAACGAGTCACAAGAGAGAATGGGTCTCCTCGTAAATAAAAACGACACAGAAATCATCAAGCAGACAGCTCTCAGAGAACGCGCTCCTTACTTCCAAGTAGGTGAAGCAACTAACGACCAACGTTTGCGTTTCATCAGAGAAGACGGCAACAATGCCATCGACCTCAGCTTAGGCGATTTCTTCGGAAGCACTCCTAAAACTGTCTTATACGACACAGACAAACCATATCAATTCAACGATATAGAATATAAGAAAGAACTATTCAACAAATATCTCGAACAAGTGCTTCAACTCGAAGCTGTAGCTTGTAAAGATTGGTTAACAAACAAAGTTGACCGTTCCGTCACAGGACGTATCGCATTACAACAATGCGCAGGTGCAATCCAACTTCCTCTCAACAACTTAGGCATTAGCGCATTGGATTACCAAGGCGTTAAAGGTATTGGTACAGCACTCGGTCACTCACCAGTAGCAGCTCTCGCTGACCCAGCTAAAGGTTCACGTCTCGCAGTGGCAGAATCACTCACCAACGTCATCTGGGCTCCTATCGAAGAAAACCTCAAAGGTATCTCTTTAAGTGCCAACTGGATGTGGCCTGCTAAGAACGAAGGCGAAAACGCTCGTCTCTATAAAGCTGTTAAAGCATTGAGCGACTTCTGTATTGAATTAGGTATCAACGTACCAACAGGTAAAGACTCATTGTCAATGACACAGAAATATCCTAACGGACAAAAAGTCTTGTCTCCTGGTACAGTGATAGTAACAGCTGTAGGTGAAGTATCTAACATCCGTAAGACTGTTAAACCTGTTGCTTCAACAGACAGCGCTTCAGAATTGCTTTACGTCGATTTCTCAAAAGGCGCATTCGAATTAGGCGGCAGCAGCTTGGCACAAGTATTGGATAAAATCGGCAACAATGCTCCTGACGTTAAAGATGCAGAATACTTCAAGAACTGTTTCAACACAATCCAAAAACTCATCGAAGAAGGTCTCATCCTTGCAGGTCACGACGTATCAGCAGGCGGTTTAATCACTACATTATTAGAAATGACATTCGCTAACTGCGAAGGCGGTCTCAACATCGACTTGTCAGCATTCAACAACAACGACCTCATTTCTGTAGCATTCAGCGAACAACCAGCTGTCGTTATCCAAATCAATGACGCTAAAGCAAAAGAAATTCTCGCAAACAATAATATAGATTTCGTTGTTATCGGTAAGCCACAAGACAAACGCGAGATCACATTGACAAAAGACAACGAGACATATAATTTAGACATCAACGCATTGCGCGACGTTTGGTACAAGAGCTCATATCTCTTAGACATCAGACAAACTGGCAAGGCAAAGGCAACAGAACGTTTCGAAAATTACAAGAAACAAGACTTACGCTACGACTTCAGTTCTAAATTCACTGGCAAGGCAGCAGACTTAGGCATCGACATGCACAGAAGAGAAGCATCAGGCATCAAGGCTGCTATCATCAGAGAGAAAGGCGTTAACGGCGACCGTGAAATGGCTTACGCTTTATACCTCGCAGGTTTCGACGTAAAAGACGTTCACACAACAGACCTCATCAATGGTAAAGAAGACCTCAGCGATGTCAATATGATTGTCTTCGTCGGTGGTTTCTCTAACTCTGACGTATGCGGTTCTGCAAAAGGCTGGGCTGGCGCTCTCCTCTACAACGAAAAAGCACGTACAGCAATCGAAAACTTCTACGCTCGCAAAGACACCCTCAGCTTAGGCGTATGTAACGGTTGCCAACTCATGACAGCACTCGGACTCGTTTATCCAGACCACGAAGAACATCCTGTCATGTTACACAACGACTCTCACAAGTTCGAATCTAACTTCATCAATGTCGATGTCAACCACAGCAACAGCATCATGTTGTCATCACTCGCAGGACGCCGCTTAGGTGTTTGGATCGCTCACGGTGAAGGCAAGTTCAACTTCCCATATTATAAAGACAAATACAACATCGCAATGAGTTACAGCTTCGGTGATTACCCAGGCAACCCTAACGGCAGCGACTGGAACGTAGCAGCTATCTGCTCTAACGACGGCCGTCACCTCGCTATGATGCCTCACATCGAACGTGCTTTCTTACCATGGCAATGGCCTTACTATCCAGAAAACAGAAAGAACGACGAAGTAACTCCTTGGATTGAAGCATTCGTCAACGCACTCAATTGGATTAAACAACAATAACAATTATGAACAAATCGGAAAAATTAAATATTCAAGGCAGACCTGACGTACCTCCAAGACTGTTCGACTTATTGCCACGTTATGTAGAGAAATACGGCTACAAAGACAATCTCTTCGCTGGAAAAGTCAACGGGCAATGGGTTAAATATAATGGTGCGAAGTTCTGCGAGATGACCGACTCCATCAGCTACGGCTTGTTGAAGTTGGGTGTCAAGAGAGGCGACCGCATCGCATTGGTAGCTACCAATGCACCTGAA
>JAGBVS010000026.1 GCA_017630195.1 Bacteroidales bacterium
AAGGTAAGACGTAATCTTTTCATAATATTTTTTTTTGCAAATTTAATATTGCAAGATGTCTATGTCAAGTAGTAGGAATTACGATATAATCACATAAGATTTTATAAATCTTCATATTGCATAAATTTTATCGATAAAATATTTATACAGTTCTTCATTTTCTATATCTAATATGGATGCTATCTTAGTTTTTCTTGTTTTGATAGTACTATATGCAACGCCAAACAAATACGAAATCTGCTTGTCTCTGAGATTTAGCATGCTCAGACAAATATAATATAAGTCTTCGTTTTTAAGTCTCGGGAAGTTTTGCGACAAATCGTCAATAAAACCATTAAGATGCAGATTCGCTGCTTGCACTAATAACCTAAATTCTTCTTGTGACAAAGAGGCTGTTTCAGGAGCAGGACTTTCTTTTATGACATTCATGATTTTTATGCATATCTCCGAATTACGATAAGAGTTAACGTCATTTTTCTTTAAATTGGTCTTTTCCAATCTGTCAGTGATATTGGTTAATTTCTGTTCCTGTTCTTTTATGATTTCAGACTGTTTCTGAATCTCGGTGTTCTTTTTCTTAATTTTTCCTTCCACCAAAGATTGTTTGAACTTTATATCCCGAATCAGCTCTTCTTTTTCTTCAATGATGCTCGAAAGTCCATTGACGCGTTTCTTGTTCCTGAAAACTATAAGTAATATAAATGCTGATACTATTATTACCATTGGTGTCAATATTATTGCCACTTTCCTCTTGCTTTGTTTTTTCTTAATCTCCGACATATTTGCTTTATGAATATTATAGAGATTTATAAATTCCGACACTTCCGATTCATTTTCAAATCTTTCCAATCCATATTTAGCAGTGATGTCGTCATAATAAGCTTTCTTCTCATAATCACCTATCGAGTCATAAACTTGAGACAAAAAAGAGGCAGAATTAATTCGAGTAAAGAAAATCGAACTGTTCATTGATTGTTCCAAATAATAAATTGCAGAATCATATTGCTTTTCTTCACACAGCATTCCTCCATAAAGAGAATAATAGGAATATCTTATGTGATCATGTTCAATGATGCTAAAATTGTTTCTCACAATTTTCATGGCACTATCTCTTTCGTTTTTAAGGTAAAACAGATCATATGCTATGGCTTTGTCAACGTCTATTTTATTAAGAGGATTTGGATATGCCTTTACACATTCATCAAAATAATACAATGCTGAATCCGCATCAAAATACTGATACGCCATTCCTATCATTTTCAATATTTGAGAACTCATGTCGTCATTGTTTAAGGCTTCATTGCATCGTAAAGATTTCTTATACTTGACTACAGCCAATTTTGGATAAGTAAAATCCAAGAAAAATTTCCCAAGTTGCGCATATGCATTTACGAGACGCTTCAAATGATCTTCTGTGAGATTCTTTTTCTTGACATTCTTTTCTATTATCTCAATCATCTCGAAGTAATTCTTGGCAGCAGCAGGAACGTTACCAGAATCACGCAAGCTGTCGGCTGTCATGTTGAGATTTTTTAGATGTTCTATAATATCATCATGCACAATGGAATCCGTGCACAAAGTCTGTTGTCCGTTGACTGTTGTCTGTTGACAGCCGAAGGTTAATAATATCAAAACTACAAGTATTCTCATAGATGCAAAGATATGAAAAAAAAAGACTACAAGACTACAAGACTACAAGACTACAAGTTTTTTTTTCTAACTTTGTAAATCTTTTAAAGCATGTATTTGTTTCATTCCAAAACATTGAAAATCAAATGAAAGTTCAGATTACCAACAAAGAAATATGGAAGATAGCGATTCCTATTATGTTAGGAAATTTAGCGCAGACCATCATCAATTTCACCGACACTGCTTTTTTAGGTCATTTAGGTGTTATTGAATTGGGTGCATCTATGTTGGCAGGACTTTTCTATTTCGTGTTCACCACCATTGCGACTGGTTTCGCCATTGGCATCCAGATTATTATAGCAAGACGATTCGGCGAAGGCAACAAGGAAAGAGTCGGCGTGATTTTCGAACATGGAGCGTTCTTCGTTTTAATTTTAGGAACAATATTATTTTCAATCTTATATTTCTTCTCTGAGTCGCTTTTAAGCTGGCTCATCGACTCGCCTAACATTTACGCATCGGCATTAGATTACATAAAATACCGTCAATTCGGCATTATCTTCGTGTGTTTCAACTTCTTATTCAGAGGTTTATATGTAGGAATATCAAACACCAAAGCCATTACTTATTCCACAATAATAATGGCGATTGTTAATATATTTTTAGATTATTGCTTAATATTCGGTAATTGGGGTTTCCCAGAAATGGGCATCGGAGGAGCAGCATTAGCATCATTCTGCGCAGAAGTATCGGCATTCATATTCTTCGGAATATACAGTTACATCACTTTGAGAAGCAAAGACTTCGGTATGTTCAAAGTTCATAAATTGGAATCAGAATTAATGAAGAGAATCTTAAAAATAGCCACACCTACTATGATTCAGAAGTTATTCTCATTCGGAGTTTGGTTTGTCTTTTTCATATTAATAGAAAAAATGGGCGAAACTGCTACAGGCATCTCTTCTATCGTAAGAAGCGTTTATATGATTCTCATCACTCCATGCTTCGCTTTTGCAACAACGACTAACACATTGGTCAGCAGAACAATTGGAGCAGGACATCCAGAACAAGTCTTCGACACAATTACCAAAATTATGAAGAACTGCATCGTCTGCACCATACCAATTATTTTAGTCATTATGATATTCCCTATTCAAGTGGCAAGCATCTACACCGACGACATCAACTTCGCACAAATGGTAGTACCTTCGATATATGTCATTTGTCTCGGTACTATCTTACAAGGCGTTGGCAACGGATATTTCGAAGCAGTCTCCGGCACCGGCAACACATCGGCTGCCTTGTATTTAGAAGCCGCAATATTAGTCGTTTACGTAATCTATATCGCAATAATGACCAATATCACCGACAATGTCCAATGGGTCTGGACTGCGGAGATTTTATACGGCGGATTGCTTGGTGCGATATGCTACCTCTATATGAAGTTTGCGAATTGGAACAAGAAGAGGATTTGATTAGTTAGGAATTAGAAATTAGGAATTTAGGATTTGGGTAATTATTGTAGAGACGCGTCAATGTTACCTTAAAAAAACAAACACACATTGACACGTCTGATTTATTAAGAATTAATTATGAAAATTATATTAACAATATTCGGTTTATTATCATTAACATTGGGTGTTATTGGGATTTTTGTTCCGATATTGCCTACGACACCGCTATTGCTTCTTGCGGCTTGGTGTTTCTTCAGAAGTTCAAAATCTTTATACGAGAAGCTCATCAACAGCAAGCATTTAGGTTCGTATATAAAAAACTTCAGAGAGAATAAGATTATCCCTCTGAAGACTAAAGTTTATATCATAACGATGTTGTGGGCCAGCTTGATTTACTGCATTTTCTTCGTCGCAGTCGGAATACTCTGGCTACAGATTTTACTCGCAATAATACTTATCGGAGTGACGATGCATATACTTTCTTATAAAAGCTAAAACATCAATCAACAAAATATTTGAATATTCAGAGCTTGTTCTATTTTAACAATCGTTTCTATCGAAAGGTTTTCTTGTCCACGAAGCACTTTCGACACATATTGTTGACTACATTCCATACGCTCGGCTAATTGAGTTTGATTAAGATGCATTTCTTCCATCTTATCAAGCATCTTCATAGCAATTTTCTGAGAATAACGAATCCATGTTTTATTATTCTGACGACGCTCCGCTTTTTCACGCCAACATGACGATGTTGACGATTGGAATTGTTCTAACTTTGAAACAACTTCAGACATATCCAGCTAATTTTATAGTTCTTTTAAATAATCTACAAATGCATCCTCATCAACAACACTATTATCAATTAAAAATTGACGCACTTTTTCCATATTCATTAGTTCCTGCAATGTATGCTTCCTTTCCTGCATAGTTGCTTTAAAAAACTCACGTAACCATTGAACATCATTCCACTGTTCAAATATGGTTACCAAAACATATCCTCTGCACCATCATAACGTACTGCCCACAAACGACCATCATCCGTAATCTTATCAAACGTCATATTACAAACTTTTAAATCAATGGCAAAGATAATAATCTTTTTTATATAAACAACTTATAAGTTGTAAAGTTCGTGTATTTTTTATTTTTTAACATAAAAACAAGGACCACTTCAATGAAGTAGTCCTTGTTTAAAATAGCGAATATTAAATTTCTTACTTCTTGCTCAAACTCAAAATCACTGTAAATGTTTCGAATGTTTCCATGAATTCTTGTTCGAGCTCTGCTATTTGAGCTTCGTTGAGTTTGAGTCCTTTGGTTTCATTTTTTTAATTTGTTATAATTCAAATTTTTCACCTCTTTTCATACGTTCGCGGAATTCTGCGGCTGCAGTGTACATGACGTCGCTGCTGGAATTGATAGCAGTCTCAACAGAATCTTGAACAACACCAATGATAAATCCTACTCCAACGACCTGCATCGCTATATCGTTGCTGATGCCAAAGAGTGAGCATGCCATAGGGATTAGCAAGAGAGAACCGCCGGCAACACCAGAAGCTCCACATGCTGCCAATGCAGCGATAACACTGAGAACCAAAGCACTTCCCAAGGTCACTTCAATACCCATAGTATGACATGTGGCAAGAGTCATAACTGTAATGGTAACTGCTGCACCATCCATATTTACAATACTGCCAAGAGGAATACATACCGAATAGAAATTTTCATCCAATCCCATGCGTTTACATAACTCCATGTTTACAGGAATATTAGCTGCCGATGAACGTGTAAAGAAAGCACTGACAGCACTCTCTTTCAAACATCTAAGTACCAAAGGATACGGGTTACGATGAAGCATTATGGCAATAATGAGTGGGTTGATGACCAAAGCCATTGTCAACATACAACCTACGAGTACCAACAAAAGTCTTCCGTATGTGGTAAATATTTCCAAGCCACTTTGCGATACTGTTGTATAGACCAAACCGAGAATACCGAATGGTGCACATTGGATGACCCAAGCCACCACCTTTGAAATAGAGTTTGCCCATTGACGCAAATTACTTATAGTCGTTTCATTAGCGACAGATTTAAGAGCCAATCCAACAATCACAGCCCAGAAGAGGATGCTCAAATAGTTGGCATTCGCTATTGCTGTGATAGGG
>JAGBVS010000182.1 GCA_017630195.1 Bacteroidales bacterium
ATTGATTACGCTCATACTGCAACTCGCAAGACACCGTTAATGCGCCACCATTTTCCTGTAAGACAAGATTCACATCATAATTCATAATTCATAATTAATCAGACGTGTCAATGTGAGTTTATTTTCATTGGAATCATTGACGCGTCTCTACATAATTCCTAACTAAATATCATCTCATATCAATAACTTCAACATTTGGGTGTAAAGCCTCGTTGAATATAAACATGCTGTCAGGAAGGTCTTGGTTTGTTGTAAAATCTATTATTTCATAAACGAACTCGTTGCCATCGTTGGCATAGAGGTGGATTTTCTTGATTTTCAAATCTTTGTTGTCGATAGTGATAAATATTTTTTCGAAAGTCTCGCCTTCGTTTTCTGTTATTTCTATTACTTTAATATCATTGTCGCTATGTGAGAAATTTGCTTTAATGTTTTGAGAAAATGAGTTGATGATAGCGATAGGGGAGGAGTTGTTGTCTTCCGTCACTTCGCTTATCATGACTTCGTCTTCGTCAATAAGGTGAGTCCATAACAATTCTCCGTTACTAATCATTTCCTGTCCGTTGACACTGATTTTGTATGAGTTGCCTTTCATTGAGCCGTAGCCGCTCATGCTTTCATTGATACCATCTTCTTTGTTGATTATTCTATAATTGAAAATGATATTTATGTCGTTGTAAGCCTTGGTTTTCTCAATGACGTTATTGAGGTATTCTTCGGCTGTTTGGGCGGATAAGTTGAAGCTTAATAGCAATCCAATTATTATTAAAAGTGATTTTTTCATTTTTTATAATGTCAAATTGTTAAAGTTAAATTTCATCGTCGTTATCCATATTCAAGTCTTTGAGGAATTGTTCGAGAGCCATTTCGTTAGCCACTCTTACCTCACGTTGTTTGCTTCCTGCGAAAGGACCTACGATGCCGGCTTTTTCGAGTTGGTCGATGATACGTCCAGCTCTGTTGTAGCCGAGTTTTAGCTTACGCTGCAACATTGAAGTTGAGCCTTGTTGAGTTTGAACGATGATATAAGCTGCCTCTTCGAAGAGCGGATCTCTTTCGTCAGGGTTGATAGTCTCTTTGCTTCCGCCTTCGTCTTTTTCGTCAGGACAGTCAGGGAGGTTATAAGCTTCAGGATAAGCTCTTTGAGAACCGATGAAGTCTGTTATTTCCTCCACTTCAGGTGTATCGATGAAGGCGCATTGCAGACGTACCAAGTCGTTGCCTGTTGACAGAAGCATATCACCGCGACCTACGAGTTGATCTGCGCCATTAGTGTCGAGGATTGTCATGGAGTCAACGCGTGAGGTTGTACGGAAGGCTATACGAGCAGGGAAGTTGGCCTTGATTGAACCTGTGATGATGTTGACAGAAGGACGTTGTGTTGCTATGATGAGGTGAATGCCGATGGCACGTGCGAGCTGAGCAAGACGTGCGATAGGTGCTTCTACTTCTTTACCTGCTGTCATGATAAGGTCGGCGAACTCGTCCACGACCAACACGATATAAGGAAGGAACCTGTGTCCTTCGTATGGGTTTAATTTGCGAGCTATGAACTTGGCGTTATATTCCTTGATGTTACGTACTTGAGCTTCTTTCAAAAGTTCGTAACGGTTGTCCATTTCAATACATAATGAGTTGAGTGTGCGTACTACTTTTCTTACGTCGGTGATGATGGCTTCGTCGGCATCAGGTAATTTTGCAAGATAATGTCTCTCTATTTTCTTATAGAGGCTTAACTCAACTTTTTTAGGGTCAACGAGCACGAATTTAAGTTCGGCAGGATGCTTGCTATATAACAATGATGAGATAATAGCATTGATACCTACTGATTTACCCTGACCAGTAGCACCAGCCATCAGTATGTGAGGCATTTTGGCGAGGTCGGCTACATAGCTCTCGTTGGAGATAGTCTTGCCTACGCCGAAAGGAAGTTCGTAGCCGCATTTCTGGAAACGCTCTGAACCTAAAACAGTTTTCATTGAGACTATCTGTGGTTTTTGATTAGGAACTTCAATACCTACAGTGCCTTTGCCTGGAATAGGAGCGATGATACGAATACCTATTGCAGACAAACATAGAGCGATGTCGTCTTGCAAGCCTTTGATTTTAGATATTCTAACGCCGGCGGCTGGAATGATTTCGTATAATGTAACAGTTGGACCAATAGTAGCCTTGATTTTATCGATGGCGATGTTGTAGTTAGCTAAAGTATCGACAATACGTTTTTTGTTTTCTTCGAGTTCTTCTCTGTTGACGTTGCTTGTGCTTTCTCCGTAGTCTTTTAATAAGTCTAAAGGAGGAAGTTTGAAGTTAGAGAGCTCGAGTTTTGGATCGAAATCGGTGTCTAATCCAAAATGTTCGCCTATTTCAATGGCTTGTTTTTCTTCGACAGGTTTGGTGATTTCCATATCGATGTCATCTGTATTATTGACTTCGCCATTGTCTTTTGTTTCTGTTATTGGTGCTTTTGGTTGAGGAACGACTACTTCAAAACCTTCGTCTTCGTTTTCATCTTCAGTATTATCTTCAATTTTGGTTTCGATTTTATCATCAATAGACTCAACTTCAATTGGATCAAGTTCCAATTCAATTACCTTAGGCTCTTCTTTTTTGCCTTTGTGAATCACAGTGATTTCTACATCTTCGTAGTCATCATCATTATCTTCTTCTTCGAAATCATTGATAACATCAGTCTCCGTTTCATCTTCGTCTTCAGTCTCCGTTTCAGTTTCCGTTTCAATCTTTGTTTCAACTTCGTCTTCAACGTTATCTTCATCATCATCCCCGTTTTCGTCTCTAATTTCGTCCTCACTTTCGTTTTTCACACGGCTGCTTATTGTCGGAATTTTGATGTCGAAGGTGTAGATGATATAAAGGAATAAGAAGAATATCAATAAGATATAGATGCCTATATTCATGATGTAAGGCTCTAATAGGCTGTGAATCTTTTCGCCAACGAGGCCGAAGTACTTCTCCATTGATTGAGGTAATACTGTCGCTAAAAGCAAAGGCAACCACAGAAGGAATGCGAAACAATATTTGCAAATTGTTGTTATCGCCACTTTTGGTCCTTTGAATGTTAATAATGAGCCGGCGAGAGTTAACAATAATATCAAATAGAATGATCCGATTCCGAATGTGTATTCGCTTAAAAACATTCCTATCTTCTCACCGAAATTGCCGGTGATATTATATCCTATGAAATAAGAAACGGTTGATAATAAGATATATAGACTTGACAACAAGAGAAATGCCCCGAAAGCTATTCGGATGCGAGGGTCGCTTTCTTTTTTGCGAGCGGCAGTCTTGCTGACTTTTGTCTTTTTCTTTTTGCTATCAGTTTTTTTAGTAGAAACAGGTTTGATTTCTTCTTTTTTCTTTTCCTCTTTCTTTTCTTCAGTCTCTACATTTGTAACGATAGGTTTGTTTTTGTTATAGCTCATAATCTTATTTTACAAATCTGAATGTTTTGTTGAAACGTATTTTTCCTGTGTTTTTATCTATTGATAACCATACGAATACAGGTTTGCCTACTATATGGTCAACTGGTACATAACCCCAGAAACGAGAGTCTTGTGAGTTATGACGGTTGTCGCCCATCATCCAGTAATAATCCATTTTGAATGTATATTCGTCTGTTTCTTTTCCGTTGATGAAAATCTTTCCGTCTTTGACTTTCATGTCGTTGAGTTCGTATGCTCTTATCACTCTATCGTATAGTGCGATGTTTTCTGCATTGATTTTCACTGTCTTGCCTTCTTGTGGAATCACTATTGGGCCGAAATTGTCGGCATTCCATTTGAAATGTGTTGTGTCGTTAGGGAAGATGTCTTCAGAAATATCTGTTCCTGCAGGTGCTATCATTCTTTCGACAGATGTCACGAAAGGAAGTTTTCTGAATTCTTCTGCGATGTCGCCTGTCATGTTGAAAATCAATTCGTTTGGATTAGGTGTTCTGTAGCCTTCTGTGATATTGTATTTTTCCAAAATTTTTGAATTGATGCCGTTGCTTGTGATTTTGACTAAATAGTTGTGCTGCATCTCTTCTGGTTGTTCGCCAATTTCACCGTTGATATAAACCACTCCGTCAATTATTTGCAGGGTGTCGCCAGGCATAGCGATGAGACGTTTTACGTAGTTTTCTCTCTTGTCAACAGGACGAGTGATGATGTTGCCGAATTGAGCTTTGTTGTTCATGACATTTTCTCTTCCGAAATGACGAACCAACTGATAGAATGTGACATTGCTTTGATATACTTCGCTCACAGTATCTCCTGCAGGAAAATTGAAAACTATAGGGTCATTACGTTTTATATCTGTTGTTCCAGGCATACGTTTGTATGGAATCTGTGGTTTTTCGATGTATGACTTGGCAGTCTTTGACCAAGGCAATGTGTGGTGTACGAATGGAAATGCAAGAGGAGTGTTTGGTATTCTTGGTCCGTAGCCTATCTTGCTAACAACCAAATAGTCGCCAACCAATAAAGACTTTTCCATACTTGATGATGGAATTGTGTATGCTTCAAATATGAATGTTCTGATTATCAATGCAGCTACAATAGCCCATACAATAGAGTCTAACCATTCTCGTACTGCACCTTTTGGAGGATATGTTGTTGTACGTGGGTCGCTATATTTTGAATTTTGTATTGTAACTAATGGGAAAAATATGAAAGGCACAACGGCGGCGCATATTATCTCCCAGATTTTGAATCTGCCGTATGACTTGGCCAAGTCGATGAACATCAACATTAAGGTGAAGAAGTTGATGTAAGGCAATATCAATAACAGATACCACCACCATTTGGTGCAGTTGACTATTTTTGAAAGAATGAAAAGATTGTAAAAAGGAATAGCTGAAAAGAATCCTTTGTAGCCTGCTCTTTCAAAAAGTTTCCAGCAGAACACGATTGGTATTGTGAAAAGAATTGGTACTATTAAAATGAATGCTATCATGATATTAAGTTTTTAACAGTTTAACAAATCGTTCATTGTGAATATTCCTTTTTTGCCTTGGATAAATTCGGCTGCTATTACGGCGCCGGTGGCAAAGCCTTCTCGGCTGAAAGCTTCGTGACGGAGGCTGATGATGTCGCAAGAAGATTCGGCCTTCACTTCATGAATCCCGAAGTATTCCCCTTCGCGAATAGATTCTATAGGCAAAACTCCTTTGTTTGTGTAATCATCTAATCCCCAAAAGTTATAGTTTTTGTTGTTCTCGATGATGTCGTTGGCAAGTTTCACTGCTGTGCCGCTTGGCTTGTCGAGTTTGTGTATGTGGTGAGTCTCGGTGAGACTTAACTTATAGTCGTATTTCTCTGTAATCTTGGCGAGTTGGCTGTTGAGCATAAACATGATATTCATTCCGATGCTGAAGTTAGGAGCGTAGAATAATGTCTGTCCTTCTTTTTCGCATCTTTCTTTTACCTCGTCGAAATGCTCGTACCATGCTGTCGTTCCGCATACCACAGGTATGTTTAAGTCGAAGCAGCGTTTTATATTTTCGAAAGCAGTAGCAGGAGTACTGAATTCAATGGCTACAACATCTCCTTGATTTTTTATTTCCTGAATTCCTGAATTTCTGAATTCTTCTTCATTATCAATTATAGCAATGATTTCGTGTCCACGTTGAAGAGCTATTTTCTCGACTTCGTGGCCCATTTTGCCATATCCCAACAATATTATTTTCATTAAGTTAAAATTTAAGTTTTAGTGAAACGCCGCAACTTTTACCATATCCATATCTGTATCCGTTTTGTATCGTAGGTTCTACGTTTAATGACAAGTCGTCGCTAATGTCGTATTCAAAAAAGTGAGCGTCAACGGTGGCGTCTATGATGTTTAGTCCATACCATAAAGCCATTATTATCCAGCTTAACTCAACGTTACGTCTGTAATAGTCTCTTATAGTGATAAGATTTTCATTGGAGTAACGATTTGCGATGCTGATGACTTCGTCGCTGACATCTGTGTTTATCCCTGACTTGTAGTCGTATGCCAATCGATAATCTCTATATCCGTCGCTGTTCATGTCGATGAAGTAGGCTATTGTTCCGATGCCGGCATAAACTATAGGTATTTTCCAATATTTCTTGTTATAAGCCTGACCGAGACCGGGCAGCACTGCAGAATACAATGTGGCTTTTTGTGGCTCATGTTTCTTCTGCATCGCGATGCTGTCGTTCTTTGCGAAGAGTGGACATGCGCTGATGACGAATAACAATGATAATATCAGAAAACGTCTTAACATTTTCAAAATCAATTTTTGTTGATTAAAGAAGTAAGTCTTTCGAAATCTTCGTCGTTTTTGAAACTTATTGTCAAAGTGCCTTTACCTTTACTGTTACGATCGACTTTGATTTTTGTATCAAGAATTTTTGACAAAGAATCAACCTTATAGATGAAAGCTTCAGGTAACACCGCTTTCTGTTTTTTTGTTTTAACATTTTTAGTGTTAAGTGAGCGTACGAGTTCTTCCACCTGTCTTACGCTGAGGTCTTTGTCTATTATTTCTTTTAATATGATGAGTTGTTTTGTCTTGTCCTCAATGTTGATTATTGCGCGAGCTTGGCTCATGGATATGAAGCCGTCGCGGAGTGCTACCTGTACTTCAGGAGGCAGCTTGAGAAGACGGAGGAAGTTAGTCACTGTTGAGCGGTCTTTACCTACTTTCTCGCTGAGTTCTTCCTGTGTGATGTTACATTCTTCAATGAGACGTTGATAAGAGAGAGCCACTTCTATTGCATTGAGGCCTTCGCGGTGAGTGTTTTCTATCAATGCCATCTCGAGCATCTGTTCGTCGTTAGCCACGCGGATATACACAGGTATTGTTTTAAGGCCTGCGAGTTTAGATGCGCGGAGTCGGCGTTCACCTGAGATGAGCTGATATTTGTCGCGGCCCATCTTTCTCACTGTGACAGGCTGTATCACGCCTTGTACTTTTATCGACTCTGCTAATTCGTTGAGAGCGTTTTCGTCGAAATCGGTTCTTGGCTGGAATGGGTTAGCTTCAATGAAGTCTATATTGAGTTCGGCAACGGCGCCGGCTACATAGTTGCCAGAAATATCTGATGATGTTATGTCTGTTTCCGGACTTTGCAAGATGGCGTCGAGTCCGCGGCCTAATCCTCTTCTTTTATTCTGTAATGACATCTTCTGCGTTGTTTTTTAATATTTCTCTTGCTAAGTTAAGATAATTGATAGCGCCGATACTTGTGGCATCGTGCATGATGGCGGTCTGGCCGAAGCTTGGAGCTTCGCTGAGACGAGTGTTGACGTTGATGATAGTGTCAAATACCATGCTTTGGAAGTGAGTCTTGACTTCGCTGACCACCTGCTTTGAAATTCTTGTTCTTGAATCAAACATTGTCAACAAGATGCCTTCGATGTCGAGTTCCGGATTGAAACGGCTTTGCACTATTTTTATTGTGTTGAGCAGTTTGCCCAAACCTTCGAGAGCGAAGTATTGGCATTGTACGGGAATGATGACGGAGTCGGACGCAGTGAGCGCGTTGACGGTGATGAGTCCGAGAGAAGGAGAGCAGTCGATGATGATATAGTCGTATTCTTCCTTTATTTCAGCGAGTGCGTCGCCCATCATCTTTTCGCGATGAGGCAGGTTAATCATCTCTATCTCGGCACCGACGAGGTCGATGTGAGCAGGGAGAAGGTAGAGGTTAGGAGTTTCCGTCTCCTTGATGATGTCTTTAGGATTAAGATTGTCGATGATACATTCATATATGCTGCCATCTATTTCCTTAGGGTCGAAGCCCACGCCCGATGTCGAGTTGGCCTGTGGGTCGGCATCTATAAGAAGTGTTTTGTGTTCAAGGACTGCAAGGCTTGCTGCTAAGTTAATCGCTGTGGTTGTTTTACCTACACCGCCTTTTTGATTCGCTATCGCTATTATCTTTCCCATATCTTGTTGATTTATTTATCAAACTACAAAGGTAGTATTTTTATTGTAAAAAATGAATAACTTATGGGAGAAGTTATCAACATTTTTTTTGCGAACTCAGAACTCAGAACTAAGAACTTTGATAAAAAAAGAGCTGCCATTTATTAGCAGCTCCATTCAATCTTTAATCTTTAGACTTTTGTCTTTAGCCATTTTATTTGTCTAAATCATCGAACCATTCTTCTAATGATTTGTCGTCTTCGAAGTCCTCGTGACTTGGTTGGTCGAAATAACCTTCTGGATATTCGCCTGTTTCAATGAAATTCAATGTTTCTTTTAATGCGTTGCTGAATTTCTCGAAGTCTTCTTTATAGAGGAAAAGTTTGTGTTTCTCATAGAAAAAACGATTTTGCTCGTTGCTGAAACGACGTTTGCTCTCTGTGATTGTCATATACTTCTCTTCACCTTTTGTTGTCTTCACGTCGAAAAAGTAAGTACGTTTACCAGCACGTATTGCTTTTGAAAACAATTCTTCACGATTGTTCATCTTTTCATTTTCCATAACTGTCAAAAATTTGTGTTCTACCTGTCAATTTTGATTTCACAAAAATAAAGAAAAATATTATAGTACGAACTTTTTTTTGAAAAAAATATATGTGACTTGTCAATATGCTGACTGCCTTAACAGTAAATTTTAAACGATAAACTTTAAACGATAAACTTTTTGTTTGCTTTTTGAAAAATACTCCTTAACTTAGCGACTGCAAAAATTACATTACTTATGAAAAAAATATTACTTTATGTTGCAGCTTTCTCTTTGATTGTCATAAATTCGTCGAATGTTATGGCGCAAAGTCGTATGTTTGAAATTGCAGATGATGTGCATTCTGACACCTCAATGATTAAATCAGGTGGTTTTCTTAAAACATACTGGAATCAGGACTTTCCATATAATCAGTTGTGTCCGAAAGATCCTTTAAATAATAACTCGTATAGTTATGCCGGATGTCCTGCCGTGGCAATGGGACAGATAATAAATTATTTGAGAACGACGCAGGGCACTCGTTTTTCCGATAGCGACGATTATGTGCATCAATATGCTGGCCGCAATTATAATATCGATGATGATTATAAGGCCTTGGAATTTCTTCCATTCCATCAGTTGAACAAGATGTTGGATTCCATCGATGCTACTTTGATGCGAGCTGAGCCGCTCTCAGACTTGCAAGCTGCGGCTCTTATTTTTGCTTGTGGCACTGCTTGTAAACAGGTCTATACCTCAGAAGGTTCCGGAACTTTCTATGTGGATCAAGCCTTCGATGCATACAAGAGGTTCGGCTTTGACGACTGTGTGCTTTTCCGTGAACCTGATTCAGTTATGTATGCGACTTTGATATCCAATTTGCAAGATGGTTTCCCTGCTCACTTGGCAGTTGAGAATCCGGAAGGTACGGTCGGTCATAATGTGGTGGTGGATGGCTATCGCTTGGAAGATAACAAGTTTCATATCAACTTCGGCTACGGCGGTGCGATGGATGGTTGGTATGACATTCCAGACCCTAACTTCTATTATGGAATGACAAAATTGGAAGGTATCATTCTTAATATCATTCCATCTACTACAGCTGTTGATGAGTTGTCGATGCAGCAATCATTAGAGATTTATCCAAATCCGGTCTCCGATGTTCTCAATATAAAAAACATATCTTGTTATGAAGTTGAATATTCTATTTTCAATGTCATGGGACAAGAGGTAAGTAATGGTTCGTCTAACAGAACCATTTATGTTGAAGATTTAGAAGCCGGATTATACTTTTTGCAAATCAAGGAGGAGGGATTATTTAAAAAGGCAAAATTTGTAGTGGAACGATAATGCTGGAATAGAGTTAGGTGTATCATCTTTAGCCATTTGTCTTTGGTCTTTAGCCATTAAAAAAAACTTTCGTCTTTTGCCTTTAGCCTTTAGACTTTTCTTATCTTTGGCAGTTATTAATTTGTGAAAAAAATATGAAACTTAATCTAAAGAAACCTATAGCGTTTTTCGATCTTGAGACTACCGGATTAAACATCTCTCATGATCGTATTGTTGAAATTAGCGTATTGAAAGTCAATACTAACGGTGAAGAGGAACAGAAGACTTGGCTTATAAATCCAGGTTGTCCAATCCCTCCTGAAACCACTGCTGTTCATCACATCTCCGATCTTGATGTGAAGGATTGTAAGTCGTTCAAGGAACTGGCTCCTGAGATTGCGAAGTTTTTCGGTTCCAGTGATATAGCAGGTTATAATATTTTGAAATTCGATGTGCCTTTCCTTATGGAAGAATTTCTACGTGCCGGCATCGACTTCGACATCAAGAACCGTAACCTCATCGACGTGATGAATATTTTTATGAAGATGGAACCTCGTACTCTCAAAGGCGCATATCGTTTCTTCTTGAACAAAGAACTTGAAGACGCTCACTCAGCAGCAGCCGACACTTCTGCTACTTATGAAGTCCTTATGGCTATGCTTGACAAATATCAGGATGCGGAATACACCGACAATCGAGGCGTGACTTCCGTGCCGGTACAGAACAATATGCAGGCGCTTTCCCAATTTTCATCTCATAATAAAAACGCTGACCTCGCCGGACAGATCGTCTTCGATGAGGAAGGTAAAGAGGTGTTTAAATTCGGTAAGCATAAAGATAAAAGGGTGGAAGATGTGTTCCGTATAGAACCTCAATATTACGATTGGATTATGCGAAGCGATTTCCCTGAATATACAAAGAAAGTGATAACAGGAATAAAATTAAGAATGAGTGGTAAGAACATTAAATTTTAATAATATGAAAAAGACTACAAGACTACAAGACTACAAGACTACAAGATTGTTGGTGATTTTGTTAATGATCTTATTTGGCATACAACCTACAGCCAATAGCCAACAGCCAACAACCAACAGCCAAAATCCATTATGGATGCGTTATAACGCAATATCTCCACAGGGCGATAAGATCGCTTTTGCTTATAAAGGTGATATTTATGTTGTTGACGCAGAAGGCGGACAAGCTCGCCAAATTACAACAAACTCATCTTATGACTCAAATCCTATCTGGTCTAATGATGGCAAATTCATTGCTTTCTCCACCGATAGAAATGCAAATTTCGACGTGTATATCGTTTCAGTTGATGGCGGTGTGGCTAAACGTGTCACAACGAACTCTACCTCAGAGATTCCTCTCGCTTTCTCGGCTGACGACAGTATGATTTATTATAGAGCTAATATTCAAAGAGACGCTGACAATGTTCACTTCCCAACAGGATGGGTGCGCGAATTGTATAAGGTGTCGGTCGATGGCGGTCGCCCTCAGCAAGTCGTCGCTACTAATGTATGCAGCATTTCTTTTGATAACGACAACGAGTCTTTCCTTTATTATGATGAAAAAGGCAACGAAGACGAATGGCGTAAACACCAGATTTCTTCAATGGCCCGCGACATCGTTTATTATGACGCTAAAGAAAAGACTCATACTATCTTGACAACAAATATCGGAGAGGACCGCGACCCTCGTTTCCTTCCTGGTAAGAAAGATGTCGTTTTCCTCAGCGAAGGTGAAGGTGGTAACTTCAACGTTTATAAGGCTCCTTTCAATGACATCAATAATGCTGAGCAAATCACTAACTTCCCTACATATCCTGTAAGATTCTTGACAGTGTCAAATGATGGTTTGTTATGCTACGGTTTCCAAGGCGAAATCTATACTCAGACTCTCGGCGGCGAACCAAAGAAAGTTGAAATACAGATAATCAACGACCAAGATGAAACTCCTGAAATTGGCAAGTTCGGCAGCGCTAAGCATATCACTATCACTCCTGATGGCGACCTCATCGCTTTCGTGTCACGCGGTGAAATTTTCGTAACATCAGAAGAATATCAGACAACAAAACAAATTACTCATACTCCTGAAGCTGAGGCTTATCCAACATTCTCTCCTGACGGAAAGGCATTGGTTTACGTATCAGAACGCGACGGTTACTTCAGCCTCTATAAAGCAGAAGTGGCTCGTAAGGAAGAGATAAACTTTACTTACGCTACATTAATTAATGAAGAATCATTGTTCGAAAATGACGGCATCGAACGCGGCGTGCCTAAGTTCTCTCCTGACGGCAAGGAACTCGCTTATTTAGAAAACAGAAATATCTTGAAAGTCATCAACCTTGAGACAAAGAAAGTACGTCAAATCACTGACGGAACACAACATTATCGTAACGACGACTATTGCTTTGAATATGAATGGTCTCCTGATGGCAAGTGGTTCGCTCTTACCTTGATAACTAATATGCACGACCCATATTCAGATGTTGGTATCGTTTCTGCTAACGGCGATATGAAAATTTACAATATCACCAACAGCGCATATATAACATCATCTCCTCAATGGGCTTTGGATGGTAACGCAATTACTTTTATCTCAAATCGTTATGGCATGCGCTCTCATGCTTCATGGGGTAGCCAAGATGACGCATTCGTCGCATTCTTGAATCAAGAGGCTTACGATAAATTCCGTCTCTCAAAAGAAGAGTTTGACCTTTTGAAGAAAGAAGAGAAAATGGCTAAGGATTTGGCAGAGAAATCTAATGATAAAAAAGACAAGAAAGATAAGAAAGACGATAAGAAAACAGAAGGTAAGAAGGACATCGTCGTTGAACTTGACGGACTTGAAGATCGTATCATTCGTCTCACTCCAATGTCATCTCATCTTTCAGGTGTGTCTCTCTCAAAAGATGGCGACAAATTGTTCTTCTTGAGCTCTTTTGAAAAAGGCTACGACCTTTGGGAATTTGACGTGCGCGATAAATCTACTAAGGTTTTGAAGAAGCTTGGAATGGGTGGAGCTGAAATAAAACTGAATAAAAAAGGCGATAAATTGTTTGTCTTGTCTGGTGGTAACCTTCAGACAATTGAAACGAAAGGTGGTAAGTCAACACCTATTAAATATGATGCTACTATGACTCTCGACCGTGCAGCTGAACGTGAATATATGTACAATCACATCTTCTTGCAAGAAAACAAACGTCTCTTCAGAAGAGATAGCAACGGCGCCGACTTCGCTCAGATTAAGAAAGATTTCTATCCGTTCTTGAAACATATCAATAACAATTACGACTTTACAGAAATGATGAGCGAGATTCTCGGTGAACTCAATGTTTCTCACTCTGGTTGCGGAATGCGTAGCAATGGCAAGAGCGGCGATGTGACTGCTTATTTTGGACTTCTCTTCGATGTGAATTATGACGGAGACGGCCTTTTGATTGATGAAGTCTTGGAAAAAGGTCCTTTCGACAAGAATCATTCTAAAGTCGAAGCTGGTAATATAATTGAAAAAATTGATGGCGTTGAGATTACAAAAGACATGGATTATTTCCCACTTCTTAACAAGAAAGTTGGAAAACAAGTCTTGGTGACAGTTTATAATCCTGATACAAAGAAACGTTGGGAAGAGATTGTTAAACCTATTTCAAAAGGAACTCAAAATGAATTGTTATATCAACGCTGGATTCAACATAATGCAGAAGTCGTTGATAGTCTCTCAAACGGAACATTGGGATATGTCCATATCCGTAGTATGGGCGATGCAAGCTATCGTGATGTCTATGCTGATATCTTAGGTAAATATAACAAGAGAAAAGGTATCGTCATCGACACTCGTTTCAATGGCGGAGGTCGTTTGCACGAAGACATCGAGATTTTATTCAGCGGCGAGAAATACCTCGAACAAGTTATCCGCGACAGCGTCGCTTGCGTGATGCCATCTCGTCGTTATGTGAAACCTTCAATCATGTTGATGTGCGAAGCAAATTACAGCAACGCTCACGGAACACCATGGGTTTATAAACATAAGAAAATGGGTAAACTTGTTGGTATGCCTGTACCTGGAACAATGAGTAGTGTGACCTGGGAAACATTACAAGACACTGACTTGTACTTCGGTTTGCCAGTGGTTGGTTACAGAACACAAGAAGGTTATTATCTTGAAAACTTCCAACTTGAACCAGATGTTAAAGTAAGAAACACACCAGAGAAACTCGCTGAAGGCATCGACGAACAACTTGAAGCAGCAGTGAGAGAACTGATGAAAGACGTTGAGAATTATAATTATTGGGGAAAGTGATAAGCCCACAAGACCACAAAACTACAAGACAACAAGGCACCAGATGTAAAAATCGGTGCCTTGTTTTATTTATCCTATTTGTGGTCTTGAATGACACACAGACACATGTTTCTAAAAATGGACACCATCCATAATTCCATACTCCTAACTATTCCACCACGATTTCATCCATAAACATCCAAGACGGATTGTTGTATCCAGGAAGTCCTTGTGGAATGAATCCAGGGTTTTCAATCATGATTCTGACATATCTGCTTGATAAACCGCTTACATCTATTGTCTTTGTTACGATTGTGCTACTTGATGTTGGGACTTCTTCATGGATGTCGTATGATTTGAATAGTTGATAATGAATGCCATTATCGGAATAGTAAACCGACATTTTCTTAGGCATCAGAATCCAATCGTAAGGATTGGTGTTGAAGTTTATCTTCAAAGAACTGAGTTTTTCTTTCTTGCCGAAGTCGAGCTCGAGGTCGCAGTCGGTGCCGTAGAATCCTTGCCAGTTGCCGTCTTTGTAGTTGTTAGTTCCGACAGCTCCGTTGAGCAAGGCGTCTTCACTGCCGCCAGAATATTCTGGTCTGTAGTTGCCAGCGACGGTATTCAACTTCTTGAAATGTCCCATGCCCTTATGATAAAGGATGTATTTCTCATTGACGATAGTCTCTCTGTTGTCTTCAAAACAAACAGCCTTCACGATGCAAGAACGTTCGATGGCGAAAGGTCCGTTGTAAACCTTGCTGTTCTTGTCAGGAGTACTGCCGTCAATAGTATAATAAATATCTCTGTCGTTGAAAATCGTTTTCAAAGAAACCAAAGTTTGTTGGCCACTTGTAGTCTTGTGGTCTTGTGGTCTTGTAGTCTCTATAAAAACAACGTTTCCTGCATTCAAAACATCTTTGGCGATTTTGTCATAACGTTCGGTGAAGACGTTTCTATAGTAAGAACGTGACTCCATGTCCCAAGATTTTACAAATCTTTTTTTCAAGCAATGTAAAGAATCCAAGAATTGTTCTGACATATTTTTGGTAAATGCGACATTTTCTTCAGTAGGGTTGAGCATCGTTTTATAAAGATTTACTCTCAACTCATTTTTCAATGTCACGATGTATGCTCTGTAAGCTGCCAATATCGCAGCGTCGATAATTTCGGTATTGGCATTTATTTCTTGTCTGTCTTTCAAAAGTTTCTGATAAATCTCGAATGACTGTTGTTTCTCTCTTTCGTTTTTAGCTATCGCTGCTGAATCTAATTGTGAAGGATAGAACTCTAAAAGCGGAGCGTTAAGAACAGTGAAGTTCATCAGGTTGGTCATGTCGCTCTCGTCAATCAATTTGTTCAATTCGTAGAGATTGCTGATTGCTGATTCTGACTGTGGACAAAGACTGTTGTCTGTTGTCTGTTGTCTGTTGTCTTTAAAATATTGAACATTAAAATTTTTGTTGAAAATATTTTCTCTTTCAATTCTCTCGGCTTCGTCGTTAGTCTTCAATGTGTTCCAGCTTGTTTCTGCGCACCACACCATTGCGTGCCATGTTGAGTTGAACATTGTCTCGCCGTAGTCGTCCCAAGCTGTGTTGATGACGCCTTTAGCTCCGTTTTTGTAGCCGTCGCGATTGAAATGAGCGATGTTTTTGATGTAGTTGTCGATATAAGGGAAACTCGATGCCCAGCAGCTTGCGCCTGGAGCAATCCAGAAAGTGTGACCTGAGTTTTTGAAAGGCGCAATCATCTCGTCGAAGCTGTC
>JAGBVS010000183.1 GCA_017630195.1 Bacteroidales bacterium
ATATTCAGCTTCGAAAACATTGTGACCGCATGCGCCTCCAACAATTTCTGTTATGATGCCTGAGCGGTCGATAGCATCGCTTGAATACATTATGTCGAGGTACATGTTAAACTTACCTAATGTCAATTCATTACCGAAAGCGAAATAGTATAAATTTTTTCTTGTACTATATGTTTGATCCGCTTGGCTCATAAGAGATGCTGACCAGCGTGTCTTATAGATATCGCTGAAGTTACCGTTCCAGTTCAATGTATAAACCAATGGTAATTTTGAAGGAGTTGCAGCGATATATTCGCCGAAACAGCCCATCTCAGGAGAGAATACACCATACATGCTTTCAAATGAACCATTCAAGCTGTTCAAGACTTGGAAATTGATTTGTTGACCTGGCATAAAGTCATAACCGATATTGATACCAGTCATGAAGTTGCTCATATATTCAATCATGTCGCTGTATTCATAAATCTCGATTGGATTGGCATCGAATTCAAAGCCGCCGTAAGCTGCACATTGTTTACCTAAGAAGAGTGAGAATTTATCGCTCAACTTAACGCCGATACCAGCGATGTCGATAGATGTTGGAAGGTTGTCGATGTTATCGCCGCCGTTGTTAGGACGGTTGAGACGTTGACGCCAACGATATGAGAGCCATTCGTTGACATTGCCTTTTGATTCGATGCGCAATTGACGCATATTGAATTTTCCGTAATCGAAGCCAGCATCGTTGAACATAGCATCGAAGCTGCCGTTCATATTCATGTAAAGATTGAACTTATCAGTCTTTTTCTTTACTCCAGAAAGTTCTTCATAAAGAGAAGTGCTTTTTGTTGGACTTACGTTGAGCTCTTGAGCGTTAACGCCAACAACGCATAAAGCGATAATTAATAATGTGAATAGTCTTTTCATAATGATTTATTTTAATTCATAATTCTTATTCACAATGCATAATTACTGTCCTAATAATTATGAATTATGCATTATGAATTGATTTTAATATTGATTAAAGTATTCTTGAATTTGTTTCCAGTCGTTTGTCTTTGTCAAAGCGAGCATCAACAAGATACGAGCTTTTTGTGGGTTGAGTTGTTGAGAAGCTACGAATTGATAGTGAGCGTCGTCAACTTCATTGTCGAGTGTGCTTGGTCCTGTTGGGACGCGTGATGAGCGAACTACTTGGATTCCTTTTTTACGAGCTTTTTCCAAAACAGGGAACACGTCTTTGTGGATGTTGCCATTGCCTACGCCAGCGTGGATGATGCCTTGGTAGTCGTTTTTCAACATTGGTTCTACCATGTCAGCGTTAACACCTGCGTGGCTGTAAACGATACCGACTTTTGGCAATTTGTCTAAGTTAGTGACGTCAAAAACAGATTCTGTTGTATGTTTTTTAAGAGGTTCTTGGTTGTAGAAAACCTTGCTGTTGAATACGTAACCGAGAGCGCCAGCGTTAGGAGCTTGGAATGTCTGAACGCTTGTTGTGTGCATCTTGGTAACGCTTTCTGCACCGAGGATGTTGTCGTTCATGACTACGAGGACGCCTTTGCCTTTTGACTCAGGAGCGGCTGCTGTTACAACGGCGTTGTAGAGGTTACGAGGACCGTCAGCGCTGATAGCTGTTGAAGGGCGCATAGCGCCAACCATAACTACTGGTTTGTCGCTGTTGACGGTGAGATTCAAGAAATAAGCAGTTTCTTCCATAGTGTCGGTACCGTGAGTGATGACGATGCCGTCAACATTAGGGTCTTGTAACAATTCGTTGATTCTCTTTGCCAAGATGAGCCATACCTCGTCGCTCATGTCTTGTGAGCCGATACGTACTACTTGTTCACCTTCGCAGTTAGCGATGTCTTGTAATTCAGGAACAGCTTCGAGCAAGGTTGCTATAGCCATCTGGCCTGCAGTGTAGTTAGTAGCTGTTGATGAGCCTCCAGCGCCGGCGATAGTGCCGCCTGTTGCAAGAATACGGATGTTTGGTTTTTGAGCAAAAGTCATGGTCGCTGTGACTAATAAAGCAACCATCATAAGAGTTAATCTTCTTAATGTTTTCATATAAATTCAATTTTTAATATTAATAATCCTAATGTTAATTTTGTTCAAAATCTTTAATGACTAAAGTTCTTTTATCTTATCTTTTGTCTTTTGTCTTTAGACTTTAAAACAGGTAATTAAATCCTATATACATTTTCAATCCGCTGCCGTCTCTTGCGTTGAGAGCTTTAGCTGCTTCGGCTGAGACGATGAAGTTTTTGTTCATGATGAGTTTCAAACCGCAACCGGCAGAAGTGTGGATACCTTCTTTATCGCCGCTGTAGATAAGGTTTTTATCATCGCCAGGGAATTGCAAATTCGTCCAACAATCGTATTCCTCTTGTATTTTACCCCAAGCAGTTTCTTGTTCTGCGAGGCGATAACTTTGTGTCACCATACCTGCATCGAAGAATGGGTTAAGAGCCACATTCCAGTTTTGGTTGATGAATTGGAAACCTGCAACTTTCCAGCGAAGTTCTGCGTTAAGCCAAGCGTAACCAGCGCCGATGACTCTGTTTCTGTTGATGCCACGTACTGAGTTAGCACCACCCATAGCGTCGGTCGACATTTTTTTATAGAACAACATGTTTGAGTTAAACATTGCGTAATAAGGAATATCACCAGCAATTACGTTTTGAGTGACAAGACGATAAGCAAATGTAAGATTTTCCGTTACGATAGGAATATATTGTTGCCATACAGCGTTGAAAGTAGCGTGGCTGTAACCGTCGCCGTCGATGAAGTCTGGAGCAGCTGTTACTGTCGCTTCAAAGTAAGCGCCTTTAGTTGGGTCGCTGTCGTGGTTTTTGGAATCGTAGATGAAAGCGAGTTTCAATTGTGTTACATTGCCGCCGTCAGCCTCATTTTCTCTGATGAGACCGCTTTCGCGATATAGTTCATATAATGTTATTTGTTCATCATAAAGATATTCTTCATTGTGAATATTGATTCTTCCCATTTTATAGTTGAAATAACTGAGACCTACGCCATAGTAGAAATGCTCCCCGAAACCGAATTTATTACGTAAGCTAGAGTTGAATCTGAATTGCTTACGGTCCATTCTGTTGAATACGCTGTTGAAATTAGGATCGAAATTCTCAGTCAAAACCTGTTGTCCGTCAGCCATTGACTGCTTTAACACATATAAATCGTCAAAATAAGGTGAAGCGAAACCGTTGAAGCCATAGAACTCGAAACGTTTGTCGGTGAAATAACCGGCGTCAATGAAGAGACGAGAATTAGGAATGAGATTGTAATAGTCGCCGTAGAAACGTAAGTTGAGAGAACCTTTGGTGTAGGCTGAGACTTCAAGGTTCATCTTATAATCGAATTTTGGATAACGAGAGCCGTCGCCATAGTTGAAAATATCAACGCAAGCGCCGTATTGAAATCCGAGGTCGGAGTTGAAACCGACAACAGGTAGAGGTCCAAAGTTCCAGCCTTTCTTGATAAGTTCGCCTTTTTCGTTGTAAATCTTCTCTTTCTTGTTTTTATCAACGTTTTGAATTGTGTCTTGGGCCTGTAAGCTAAATGTCATCAACAAAATGGATAACAGTGAAAGTAAATGTTTTTTCATATTTTATAATTTAAAATTAGCGTTCTTTTAAGAAAAAATTTATATTTTTGTTCTGTCGAGCAAAGTTAAAAAATATTTGATATGGAACAGATAAATAAAAAGCAAAATAATGTGATTATACAAATTGATGAAATCTTGAATAAAATGTCTAATCAGGTCAAATTCTTGATTAGAAATGAAAAACTTATGAATCAACTTGATGTTGACCTTTTGATGGAAAATACTCGTAAGTTGTATGATACATTGTGCTCGGTGAAGTTTGATGAGGAAATTGAGGGTTTAGAGGGACTTGAGGATTTGGAGGGACTTGAGGATTTGGAGGACGAAGAGGTGTTTGAGGGAATTGAGGAAATAGAGGGAGTTGAGGATGAAGAGGAATTTGAGGATGATGAGGAATTTGAGGATGAAGAGGTGTTTGAGGATAATGAGGATTTAGAGGATGAAGAAGAATTTGAGGATAATGAGGATTTAGAGGATAATGATGAATTTGAGAATGATGAGGAAATAGAGGAATTTGAGGATTTAGAGGAAATTGAGGATGATGAGGAAATTGAGGATGATGAGGAAATTGAGGAAATTGAGGAAGAAGTAGAAGAAATCCAAAATCCGATTCCGTCTCCGTCTCCGATTCCGTCTCCGTCTCCAGATTTGGAGGATTCTGGTATTAGGGCTTATAAAAAAGTTTATACTGTTGAATCTCAAACTCTTGGTGATAAATTAGAGTCGGTTGAGGATAGAAGCCTCGCTGCTCGTCTGCAAAGAAAACCTGTCACTGATTTGATGAATGCCATTGGTATAAATGATAAATTCTTGTTGCTCAACGAATTGTTTGGCGGAAGCATGGAGAAATATAATAAGTCAATAAGGGCATTGAATAGTTTCTCGACTTTGCTTGGAGCAAAGACTTATATGAGCGAATTGCAAATAGAATTTCAATGGGATTGTGAATCAGAGGCTTATAAGAAATTAGATGCTTTAGTTGAAAGAAGATTTATGTAAATACAAGGAAGATGAAATTATATTTAGTACCGACACCGATAGGTAATCTCGAAGATATTACAATGAGAGCTCTTCGCATCTTGCGTGAGGAAGTCGATGTTATTTTGGCAGAAGATACTCGTACAAGTGGTAATCTGTTGAGACATTATAACATAAGTAAGCCAATGTCGGCTTTTCATATCAATAACGAACATAAGGTGGTGAGAAGCTTCGCCGAGCGTATTCAAGCGGGAGAGAAGATGGCCTTGGTTACAGATGCAGGCACTCCCGCTATCTCCGACCCAGGCTTCCTTTTGGTTCGTGAATGTCTCCGCCTCGGTGTGGAGGTGGAATGTCTTCCAGGTGCCACTGCCTTCGTCCCGGCTCTCGTGAATTCCGGACTCTCTGCCGACCATTTTATATTCGAAGGTTTCCTCCCTCATAAAAAAGGACGACAGACAAAACTTAACGAAATAGCTAATAATAAATATACTACAATATTATATGAATCTCCTTTCCGTCTCGTGAAAACTTTACAGCAACTTATCGAAGTATGCGGCCCAGAACGTCGTGTGTCGGTGGCTCGTGAACTGACTAAGATTTACGAAGAGAATGTAAGGGGAACTCTCACCGAAGTGGCTGATTACTTTAGTCAAAAAGAAGTGAAAGGGGAGATCGTTATTGTTCTTGAAGGAAATGATAATGAGAAATTGTCAGTTGACAATGAATGATATAAAATAAACTAAACTACAAAACTATGAGAATTAAATCTTTACTGATAGCTATAATGCTACTATGTGTCACGGCAGCTTCCGCTGCACCTTTCAAAAATGTTGAAAGAATCTTGACTCAGCCTGATGGTACCAAATTGTATTGCTTCGCATCCGGCGATGAGTTTTATAACCGTCTTCATGACGCTGATGGATTTACAATCGTTCAGGCTGAAAACGGTTATTTTGTTTATGCTACGGCCGATAGCAAAGGCGCTATAATGGCGACAAATCACATAGCCGGAAAAGCTGACCCTAAAGCATTGGGACTTAAACCTAACATCGTGATTTCTCAAGAAGAATATCAGAGAAAAAGAGATCTTATGAAAGCTCCTGCAGTGGGCGATGCTAAAAATCTTAATCACGGCGTTTATAACAATATCGTCATCTTCATAAAATTCAAAGGCGATGGCGATTTTAATACAACAAAGACAGAAATAGATTCGATGTTCAATTATAATGGCTATTATGATATTTCGATGAATAACTATTTCGCTAAAGCTACTTATAATCAGCTTTCAATGATGTCTTATTGTTATCCTATAGCCGATGGCGACAGATTGTTGGCTTATGAAGATATTTACGAAAGAGATTATTACAGACCATATAATGAAATTACAAATCCAATAGGCTATCTCGAAGAGGATCGTGCCGACCGAGAGTTCGCTCTCTTGAAAAGAGCTGTCGATTATATAGCCGATGAAGTCCCTGCCGATTTGGACATAGACCGCGATAATGACGGCAATGTGGATAATGTCGTTTTCGTGGTGAAAGGTAATGTCGGTGACTGGAGCGATTTGCTCTGGCCTCACATGTGGTCGCTCTATGGCGAAGACGCTTATATCAATGGAAAAAAAGTTTATACTTTCAATTTCCAACTTGAGACTTCAAGCTATTTCTCTGTTTCAACATTATGCCATGAGATGTCTCACTCATTGGGATTCCCTGATTTGTATCACTATTATGGCGGAACTAACCTCTCTCCGGCAGGCCCGTGGGATTTGATGTGCGGAAACGCTCACCCTCCTCAACACTCAGGAACTTACATGAAATATAAATATGGAACATGGATTGAAAAAATACCTGAAATAGGCTATGGAACATATACTATAGAGGCTAACTCATGGGAAGGCGGAAGAAGAAACTGCTACAAAATACCATCATCACATCCGGATCAATATTATCTCGTGGAATATAGAAACAAAGAAAATTTCTTCGAGAAAGGCCTTCCTTCAGGTGGTCTTCTGATTTACAGAATAGACACTCGTTTCCATGGCTGCGCTGATTATAATGGCAGCGACCAACTCGATGAGGTCTATATCTTCCGCCCAGGTGGAACACACTCCAAAGATGGCTATATCAATAGCGCTGCTTTCTCTAAAGATAACGACAGAGTGATGTTTAACTGTGACACTGACCCTTATCCTTTCTTGAATAAAAAAGAAACAGACTTTGAATTTAATATTTGCAATATCTCTGAAATGGGCAATCAAATGACATTCACTTATTGCCCAATAGATTTTGAAATGATTCCTCAAAATCTTGAAGTCAGTGTAAATCATGGCGATAATCTCGTTGAATTGGAATGGGATGTTGTAGATGATGCCGATTCTTACAATGTTTATCGTGATGGTGCCTTCGTCGCTAATGTGTCGGAAAATCATTTCAACGACGACTATAGCGCATTCGGACTTGGCTATCATCAATATCAAGTCACAGCGCAATATGGTTCTGAAGAATCGTTCTATTCTGATAAAAAATATGTTATCACCGGAGGTTACTCCGAATATGTCTTTGACTTACAAAGCTCTGGCGACTATGGATGGCAAGGCGGCGAAATAAAGCTGAGCTTCGATAACGAAATGGAAGATGTTTATATCACAATGTATTCTAATGAGGAACCTGAAAAAAGAATACTTGTTCCAGAAGGCGTAAAAATGACTTTGTCATGGCTGAAAGGCTGGGACGATACTGAGTGCTCTTTCTCTGTGAAAAATGGCGACGAAAATGTATATGTTTCCTCCGAATTGCAGGAAGGTGTGCTGACAGAGATAATAGCTACAGACAGCAAATCTTGTGTGGCTCCATATAATTTAAAAGCTGTTGTAAATGATAACGCCGTTGAGTTGTCGTGGAAAGTTATGGTTGAGTCCGATAGTTTTACAATCTTGCGTAACGATGAAGTGATAGCACAGAATATAACAGAATGTAACTTCGTTGATGAAGAAATACAAGTTTCTGGTGTTTATGAATATGTCGTTAAAAGTATGAATGACAACTGTGTTTCAATGCCTTCTGAAGCATGTAGTGTGATTGTGATAAAAAATATTTACAGTTCAATACAGGCTAATGCTTCTTTAGAAGACAATTCTGTTGTGTTGAATTGGGACGCTCCATTGTCAAGCGGTTTCTTTAAATATGATGATGGCGAATATGTCACAAACATAGGTTCAAATACTTATAACTGGGGTATTAAAATTTCCGCTAATGATATGAAACAATATGCTGGTTCAAAGTTGTCGCATATAGAAATGTTTGATGCATGTAAAACAAAATATACCTTTAAAATATATAATGGTGAAAAAATAAATGATAACACTTTGATTCATACTTTTGAATATGAGGCACAAAATGCTCATGAATTTGTAAAGATCGCTGTTGGGGAAATTCCTTTCGACGCCAATGAGGACTTGTGGATTACAGCCAAATCCGTTGGCGCTTTTTCGGCTCCGGTACCATGTTCAAAATATACTGGAAATGATAATGGAAGTTATATTAAAGCAGGAGGCTACTGGGTTCCAGCAGTTGGATATAATATGAATTACACTTGGATGCTCAGAGCTTATACTTCTAACGATACTATAGATAATGTTAAATATAATATCTATAGAAATGATGAATTGTTGGCTTCTGACTTGACAAGATCTACATATATTGATAGTAGTGCGGATGGAAAAGTGTGTTACGAAGTAAAGGCTTTCTTGAACGAAAAACTCGTTTCTCAATCTGACACTCTTTGTGTTGAAGTTGAATCATATAGCAAAACAAAAGTGTATCCTAATCCGGTGAGAGATGTCCTTACTGTAAAGGCTAAAGATGTTGTTAATGTGAAAATTATAAGCATTACAGGCGCAGTGGCCTATGATGAAGATACAAACGATGCTTTATGTGAAATCGACATGAATAAGTTTGAAAGCGGACTTTATATCGTTCAAATAACGACAAAAACAGAAACGATAACAGAGAAGATTGTCAAATATTGATTTTTAAATGTCGTCGGATGAGCGATAAATATTTGCAATCAATTTTAATTCAAAATAAGTGAAATCATCGCCTAAGACCTCTCTTGCTGCTGACAATGAGAGGTCTTTCGTTTCTTCGAAATATTCTTTTATCACCTCAATGTGTTCCTTGCTCACAAAGTCTTCAGTCTCGTAGATTCCGTTTTTCACTATTTCTATAATGTGTCCTTCTATGGTGCTTCGCGATAATCCTCGTTCTTTCATGATGTCGTCGATGGTGTAATCTTCATCGAGAAGTTCTAATGTTTTTGTCACGCTGTTCGAAAGATTCATCTCCTTTTGTGATTCTTCGTCATCAAAATTGCATTTCTTGAAACCTAACGACTCCAATACCATATTGATAATGTCGGCGCCAAAACTTTTGATACGTGTAGAACCGAGCTTGGAAATGTTTTTAAGTTCTTTGATGGAAGTCGGTTTCTGTTCGGCGATTCTGTGGATGACAGTAGTCGGAAGAATTTGGAATATATCTTTGTTCAATTCTTCGGCTTTGTCTTTTCGCCATTTCAATAAAGCATTTAATAATGGTTTATCCTCATTGTCTAAGTCTTTAGCTTTCAGTTTCACTGACTTCAGATTTTCCGATTCAACGGTCTTCTTGTTTTTCATCTCTAAATATTTGTCTAAGATGAAACCGTCTTTTGCTAAGTTAAGACATGCCGTTTTCACATAAAGAATCTCTCTTATAGTATCTAAGACAGCCTTTACGGCGGTGTTGACGGCTTTGTTGTCGGTCTCGGAAATTAAATCGCCAATGCTTTCTAAATCATTAAGTTTGTCAAAGAAATAAACCGAAGCTTTTTGGATTCTCTCATCAAGATATGCTCCACTTGTAGTCTTGTAGTCTTGTTGACTTGTGGTCTTAATAATATTATCAATTTGTCTTGCGAATTTTATTGCAACGTTGATGATTTCTTCTCTAAAAAGATTGCGTTTTTCGGATATTTTGTCTGATGTTTCTTTACCGAAAATATTTTCGTTTTCTCTTACTGTCCTGGCGAGTTTGTTAATATAGATTTCTAATTCGTCGAAGGAGAAAAGTTCGAGTATCATCTGATGATGGAATTTCGTTTCTTCAAAATGAAGCTTGTTTTCATCAGGTTCGAGTGAAGGAATCTTATCGACGAAAGTGTTTATAGTTCTGTCGTTATAAAGTACGTTGTTTGATATTTTTGTGTTGAGTACTAATCCGTTAAGAGAAGTACATCGGCTCAATGCTACATAAACCTGACCGTGGGCGAAAGCCATTTCTGCGTTGAGAACCACCTTGTCGAAAGTGAGTCCTTGACTTTTATGAATCGTGATAGCCCAGGCTGTTTTAAGAGGTATTTGAGTGAAGCTGCCTATTTCTTTTTCTTCAATTTCGTTGGTTTTTTCGTTGAGATTATATTCGAAGTTCTGCCATTTTACAGGTGTCACATTGATAATATCGTCGTTGCATTTGACTTTGATTCCGTCGTTTTTGTCGTAATCTATTATTTTTCCAATCTTGCCGTTATAGTATTGTTTTTCGGGAGAAGGGTCGTTTTTCACGAACATGACTTGAGCCCCGACTTTAAGTTCGAGTTTTTCTTTTGTCGGATAAGCATTTTCCGGAAATATTCCTTTAATCTCGGCATTGAAAGTCAGCGTCTTGGATTTGATAGCCTCGAGTTTCTCGTCATTTATTTCATCAGCTTGATAGTTGTGCGTTGTCAGTGTGATGTAACCATCGTTGTCGTCAGCTTTGAAATCAGGGATATGGCGCGAATTAAGGAGCTGTAGATTTTTGCTATCTAATCTGTTGTTTCTTACCTGATTAAGGATGTCGATGAAATCATTGTCGTTTTGTCTGTAAATATGGTCGAGTTCGACGCAGATGTAAGGCGTTTTTTGTAGCACGAGGCTATCGAAAAAATATACTGATTTATAATAATCCTGGAGTAATTCCCATTCGTTTTGACGGGCTACGGGTGCAAGCTGCTGAATGTCGCCAATCATGAGCAATTGAACTCCGCCGAATGCCTTGTTGTTGCGTCGTACTTTTCTAAGTACAGTGTCGATAGCGTCGAGAAGGTCGGCACGTACCATACTAATCTCATCGATGACGATCAAGTCGAGGCTGCGCATTATTTTAAGCTTTGTCTTGTTTAGTTTCACACTTGACAAAGGTGACAATATCTGCTGCCCGTTGTCTTTCGACCTTTGACCTTCAGGGACTATAGGTCCGAAAGGAAGCTGAAAAAATGAATGGATTGTCACGCCGCCGGCATTGATGGCGGCCACTCCGGTAGGAGCTACTATGACCATTCTCTTGTAACTGTTGATAGCTAAATTTCTGAGGAAAGTGGTCTTGCCAGTACCGGCCTTGCCTGTAAGAAAGATATGAACATCAGTGTTTTGTACAAACCTATTCAACATCTCAATCTTTTCATTCTTAAACACTTCTGTTTTCATGGTTTTGAATAATTTAGTAATTTAGTGATGTTTAGTTTTCAATGGTCTTTTTTTTCAACGCAATCCTGAATGTAGTTCCTTGTCCCACTACTGAGTTTTTAACGAAAATTTTGCCTTTATGATAGTCTTCAATGATACGTCTTGCGAGAGAGAGACCAAGTCCCCATCCTCTTTTCTTGCTTGTGTAGCCGGGTTGGAACACTTGTTTGTAGGTTGAGCGTTGCATGCCTTTTCCGGTGTCGGTTACATCGATGTAAATATTCTCTGCGTCTTCTGTCATTTCTACGGTAAGTTTGCCGTGGTCTTCCATTGCGTCGAGGGCGTTTTTGGTGAGGTTTTCGAGCACCCAGCTGAAGAGAGCTGCGTCGAGAGGAACGACTATCTCTCTATTAGGAATCTTGATGTCGAACTCGAATTTGTTGTTAGAGAATCTGCGTTTCAGATAATTCATGGTGTCGTTGACAGCTGCTGTCACATCATGGGCTTCCAATGTAGGAATGGAACCTATCTTAGAGAAACGCTCTGTTATTGTCTTCATTCTGTCGATGTCTTTCTCCATTTCTGTAGTGCCAATGAAAGGCGTGTCTTGCATCTTGAGCAGCTCTATCCATCCCATGAGCGAAGTGAGAGGCGTGCCAATCTGATGGGCTGTCTCTTTCGCCATGCCAGCCCAAACCTGATTCTGTTCGGAACGACGAGCGTAGCTGAATAAAAGATATGCCACTATGATGAAGAAAATGAATACGAGAATCTGTATGATAGGGAAGTAGCGAACTATACGGAGCAAATCGGAACTGCGATAGTAAATGTATGCCTTCTCGCCGTCAAGATAATTTACTTCTATAGGCATATTCTCAGAGCTCATGATGTCGATCTGTTTCTGTACATAATCGCTGTTGTTCATATTGCTCTCGTCGAGGTTGCCGAAGCTAAGTATATGACTTCTGTCCTGATTTAATATTATGACAGGAACGCCAGCAGCATTGTCGGCGACATCGTTAATGAAAAATGTAAACATGTCGTCAAGAACATTGCGCAATTCGGTGTAAATGAGCGACTCGTTATAATATAACGACGATTCTTTCCCGTAAATGTCGATTTTTATCGGAGGATAAATGCTGAAGTCGTTTTGCATCTCCGCGTCGAAAATCTCTTTGTCTTGATGCTTCTTGGGAAGATTTATCGAAAGAGTGATGTTGTTGTCTGAATCGGTGATTACGACAGGAATGCTGATGTTGCTTTGTATGATGTCGAGATAAACGCTGATGTTTTCATCAGAAGAGGCGGCAAGAAAACGACGATATGCCATCGCAAGAAGCTCGACACGCTTGCTTTCCTGTATGCTGACTTCGTTGAAGAAAACTTCGGTATAATTCATCAATTCGGCATGTGTCTGAACGGCTTCAGCCCACATTGTCATCTGTCTTTGTTCCTGTAAAGCAAATCTTTTGACAAGATTATTAGTATAATACATGGAAAGCGACACTATCACAACGGCAATTATTGATAAGGCAACTTTCCATCTTTTTTTCTTTGCGTATAAATCTGCACTAAGTTTGTTGTTCAACATGATTTTTTGATTTATGTTTTAAACAATAAAAAAATCGATTTAGTACAAAAGTATAAATTATTTCCCAATTTTTGAGCTTAAAGATTGATTTATTTGATAGGGAAAGATAAGTTTTTTATGAGTTTCTATATGCTTTGAAATTAAATGTTTAAAAAATGTTAACATATATATTAAAAATATATAAATTTGCAAATTATTTTTTTGAGCTCAAATTTTAAATTTAAAGTTTTAATTTTATGAAAAAAATCCTATGGTGTTTGTTAACCTTGGTAATGTTCTGTAATGTTGGATTTTCCCAGAATCTTGATGTTATAGAAAAAGAATTACAAGAGGTTTTGAACCAAAAAAACGATGAGTTAGTAAGTGTAAGCATCGTTTTGAAATCACAAATCAATTCTGCTAAATTACATTCAAGAGCAGAAGAACATTTAGACAAATCAGCGAGAAGAGAATTTGTTATTGACGAACTCAAAGAGTTTTCATTAAAAACTCAGGCGGATGTTTTGTCATATCTTCAAGCAGAAGAAAAAAGCGGCAAAGTAAGTGGCATCAGCAGCTTGTGGATTGTTAACGCAATATCATGCGATGCATCAAAAGATGTTATCTATAAACTTTCGTCACATCCTGACGTGGAGGTTATTGGTTATAACAAAGAGGTGCAGCTTATTTCTTCTGAACAGATGAAGGAAATCAAGTCAGAGTCAGCGTCAAACGTAAGAGCAGGCGGACCTGACACTCACGTTCAGGATGTGGAAGCCGATAGTGTATGGGAGACAGGATACACAGGAAAGAACATTGTAGTTGCAGTGTTAGACTCTGGAACCAATACTAATCACTTAGACCTTAAAGACCATCTTTGGAAAGGATTTATCGACACTGATGGAGATGAAATACCGGATGCATACGTCAACGGCTGGAACTTTATCGACAACAACTCAAACATAACTGACGATTTTGGTCATGGCACACACTGTGCTGGTCTCGTTTGTGGCGATGGTACTTCGATAGTTACAACAGGTATAGCACCAGACGCATCGCTTATGACAGTTAAGACCATCAACCGTTCAGGCGGCGGTTCTGTCGCTCAGATGATAAACGGCGTTCAGTTTGCAGTTGAAAACGGCGCCGACATCATAAGTATGTCATTAGGTTTTAAGAATAATCAGATAACAACAGCACAGAAAGAAGAGATACGTTTTGCATTCGACAATGTGTTAGAGGCAGGAGTCATCGTCTGTGCAGCAGCAGGTAATGACGGCAATACATACGGCGCACCAAACAACGTTGACTATCCGGCTGCATGTCCAGCTCCATGGACAAACCCGGACCAGACACTCAAAGGCGGAAACTCAAGTGTCATCTGCGTCGGCGCTCACGACCTCGACGAGTCATCACGTGGCCCTTCAACATGGGAAGGAACATCATACAACGACTATCCATATAACGAAGGAGCATCAATGGGTCTCATCCGCCCTGACATCTCAGCTCCTGGTTACTTCATCCGTTCAACTAAATATAACCAAAACGACATCTATGAAATCAGAAGCGGTACATCGCAAGCAACACCAATCGTAGCTGGCGTAATCGCTCTTATGTTGGAAAAGAACTCAACACTCACTCCAGCTCAGATTTCGCAAATCATTGAAGAAACAGCGACATCTAAACCGGCAACAAAAAACAATATCGTAGGTGCTGGTGTCGTCAACGCTCTCGCAGCAGTGAACAGCATCACTGAAACTGTCGGAAATCCTTTTATAAAAATAAATGCTTTCGCTCCAAAATCAATGGCAACAGGAATCCAAACCATCAGTTTCTCATTTAAAAATGAAGGTGCAGGAGCCAGCGATGAAAATACTTCCGTAACATTGTCATTGTCAAACGACCCTTATGTGACAATTATAAATCCTACACAAACATTAGGTAAACTCGGAGTAAATAACTCAAAGACATTGTTCTTCGACCTTGACATTGATTCACAAACACCAAGCGGTCACACTATAACTTTCAATATTGCAACAACAAGCGGAACTTTCAATTGGGAAGAAACATGCTCTGTAATGGTGTCTTTAACACCAAACTTAGCTTTCCAATCCGTAAGCCCTGGATTAGTAAGTACTAATGCTACAAGCGATATCAAAGTCACTATGGTTAACAATGGAACAGCTGACTTCACTGGTCCAATCACACTCAAACTCGTGACAACTTCCTATGATTTGAAATATGTTACTTTGATTAACGATGAGACAACGATACCAGCATTAGGCGTTGGCGAGACAGGAACGGGAACATTTACCATTAAAACAAAGGAACCTATATATCCTTACGATTTCTTCCTTGAGACATACTCAGAATCAACTGTTGGCAGAAATTATGTATATGAATTTGAGAATGACTTGGAAGGCTGGACAGGCATAAAAGGAAGTTATTGCCACATTGCTCCATGGTTACATAGCACCGAAGCTGGTACTTATACAGAAGTCGGTGAATCTAATTCAGGTAATGGACACCTCAAGAGTATTTCTTATATCAACGGCACTGCGCAGCAACCAAATTCTATTGATAATTACCTTGTGTCTCCTGTGAAAATCAAAGTGTCAGAAGACACTAAGGTCAGTTTCTATGCTCGTGCAAACAATGATTATTACTATAAAGAACATTTCGGTTTTGCAGTGTCAACAGCAGGCAATACATCAGTTTCCGATTTCACTACAATTCAGGAGTGGGTGATAACAAACAGAACCACATGGACAAAATATACCGTAGATTTGAGCGAATATTATGGTCAAGAAATTTATGTGGCTATACGTCACTTCTTCCCAAACGATGAGTGGGAAAATTCTGATAATGGCTATTATTTGGATGCTTTAGATATTGACGATATCATATTTGAAAATGTATTAATAAATACTCAACACAGTTCAACACTCAGCTATGACGACCCTTATTATTTCAACGTCACAGCAAGCAGCAATCCTAACTTGCCTATGGTAGGTGCTATTACGGCTACACCAATGAGCGGTGCTATGTCTTTGGAATGGGATGCCGTTGATGGCGTAAGCGAATATGGAGTATATCGCGACGGACATAGAGTTGCCACTGTGACAGGTACAGCTTATGTAGATGAAAACCTTTCTTACAATAAGCAATATTGCTATGCTGTAACAACGATTACAAGTTATGAGTCTGGACTTTCTGAAGAAGTATGTGCCACAACATTAGAAGTTGACAAAATCTCTGTTCCAACCAATTTGGTGGCTACGACAACAAGCGAGTCAACAATTGACCTGACGTGGGATAATGTTAAAGAAGCTGAAAGTTATAAAGTGTATCAAGGCACAAATTTGATTGCTTCTGGAATAACAGATACAAAATACACCGTTGAGAATCTTGATGCAGAAACTAATTACTGCTTCGTCGTGACAGCTGTTAACATTGTTGGCGAGTCTGAAGATTCAGAAAGCGCCTGTGCTACAACATTGAAAGCAAAACCAGCACCTCCTGTAGTGACAGCAACAGCAGACAGCGAGTCGGCAATAACCTTGACATGGGAAGCTGTTTACGGTGCTGAAAGTTATAAAGTTTACCAAGAAGAAAATGTTATAGCTTCAACAAAAAATACTACATACACAATATCAGGTCTTGAGGCCGAAACAAATTATTGCTTCACAGTGACTGCCGTTAACGAAACAGGCGAGTCTGTGAGCTCGGAAAGTGCATGCGCAACAACATTAGAGGCTCCAAAAGCTCCAGAAGCTCCTGTTGTAACAGCAACGGCAGATGGTGAAAACGCAGTGATCTTGACATGGAACGCTGTGGAAAACGCAACAAGCTATAACATATATCCTTATCCACAAGGTACAGATGTGATTGCTTTAGGAATTGCCGAAACTACATATACTGTTTCAGGTCTTAACCCTGAAACTGAATACTGCTTCGTCGTAACAGCTGTCAACGAAATTGGCGAGTCTGAAAATTCAGAACCTGCTTGTGCAACGACAGATGAAAAAATCACAGGCATAATCGTAAAATCATACGATTTATCTAACCATATCGGTGAAACAACATTGACAGCTACATTAATTAATAAATGTGAAACAGCTATACCTGCTGGAGCAAAAGTGAATTTAAGCTGTAATGACTCTTATGTCACAATAGTTGACGGAACTTATGATTTGTTAAATGATCTTGCCATTGACGGAACAACTACAGCTACATTCACAATAGAAATTGCAGAATCAGTGCCAGTAAATTATGATATAGAATTCAATATAAGTGTTCAGTACGAAGGTTATAGCCAAAATACTAAAAATCTAAATTATACATTTAATAATGATTTGGATGGATGTACAACTATAAGTGGAGACGGCCATAACTGGTATCATTCTTCAAATCAAAGTGCTCATGGTTATAATAAAACGTATAACACAACACCGTCTGGTATGGGATTCATTTTCAGCGAATCTTATTGTAATAAAGGTTCTGGATTTAACCCTGACCATTGGATTGTGTTGCCAGAACAAATCATACCATCTGATTGGACAACAATTGAATTCTATGCTTGTTCAATGGCAAATCAAACCACTTTTGCTGGTGAAACATTTGGAGTTTTTGTATCAACTACAAGTAATACTGATAGTACTACCTTTAAAAAAGTTGGTAGCGGATGGACTCTTGCTAAAAATTCAAATTCTTTAAAAATGGCTCTTAAATCTGAAATGT
The DNA here is from genome assembly GCA_017630195.1 of Bacteroidales bacterium. Classification (GTDB taxonomy): domain Bacteria; phylum Bacteroidota; class Bacteroidia; order Bacteroidales; family F082; genus Limimorpha. The sequence goes on from JAGBVS010000183.1 coordinate 17,380, forward strand.
TGATAGATTATGAAGACCAAAAGATTTGGGTTGCTATCAGACACTATGGAGCAGGCGATAATGCTGCTTTGGCAATTGACGATATCGTTGTTTCTAATGTCAAGTCTATTTCAACAGTTACTTATGAAAAAACATTTACTGTCACAGTTAACACTTCTGTCAACATATACACAGGCATTGGTTCTTGGACAAATATAGCTAACTGGAGCAAGGGCGTAGTGCCAATATCAACAGATGATGTTGTTATCAATGGTGATGTTACAATAGAAAATGGTGATATTACAGTTAAATCATTGACAATAAATAACGAAAAATTATTGACTGTTAACGAAGGCGTTAAGCTTACAGTGTCTGGTAAATTCGTCAGTCCAAGTGCGTCGTCGCTCATCATAAACGACGGAGCTCAAATTTGCCAGACAAGTGAAAACGTGCCGGCAACATTTATGATGAAGATAGAAAATCCGGAAGTGTGGTCTGAAGCAAATAAAACAGGATGGCAGTTCATTTCATCTCCGCTCAAAAATTCCGAGTTTGAAAGTTTCATCCCGGAAACAGACGATTATGACTTGTATTTGTTCGATGGTTCTAAAGAAAAAGAATGGGTGAATTATAAGTCAAGCGCTGCTTCTTTCGGAACAGACTTCGAACAAGGTCGCGCATATATGGTATCTTACGAAACAGAAGAAATGGCGGTATTCACAGGCTATCTCAATCATGAAAGAACTTTCACATTTGATGTCCCTTATCAATATGAAGGCGGTGAATTCAAAGATTTCTTCTTGTTGGGTAATCCGTTTACATTCGATATTTCTTGGTCAGATATTGAATTTTCGGGCATGATAGAAGATTACGCTTATGTAAAGAAAGATGGTAATTATGGCTATTCAACACCAACATCAACAATCAAAGTCGGTGATGGTTTCTTCGTGAAAACATTGTCAAACATAGGAACAGAAATGCCTTATGTTAAAATTGATATGAATGCAAAGAGGAAAAAAGAAAGCGTAAAATTCATCAATCTTTTGGCAAAAGGTAAGGAAGGAACTGATAATGTCGTTATTAACTTCGCCGGTAATGAAAAAGAAGGCTTCCCTAAATTGGAAAACTTCAACGATAAGATAGCAAATGTCTATGTCGCTGAAAATGATAGTCGTTATGGTATATATAGTTATGATGCAAATGTGACTGAAATACCGGTTTGCTTTGAGGCTAAACAAATGGGAAGTTATTCGATTAGCATGGAAGCTGAAGGTGAATTTGAAAACATTGTTTTGATTGACAAATTTACCGGAGAGGAAATCAATATGCTTTTAGATAGCGAATATAAGTTTACGGCAACAAATAATGATAATTTTAATAGATTTATAATAAAAATTGTAAATCGTATTGAAAAAAATGATATATTTGCACACCAAAATGGAGAAGAACTTATCATTGATGCTGAAGGCACAATTCAAATCATCGATGTCATGGGTAGAACGCTCTATAACAATGATGTCGAAAGCGGAAACAACAGAATCAATGTAAGTGATTTAAGAGGTTCAACATACATTTTGAGAAACATATCAGATAACGGAGTTAGAATACAAAAAATAGTCATATTATGAGAAAAATAGCATTGATATTAGCGGTTGTATTTTTAAGCTTTAATCTTGCTTACAGTCAAGTTGAAAATCCACAGATGATGACTCAGCAACAAATAGAGATGTCACAACAAATGGAATTTATCCAACAACAAACAGACATCTATCAACAAGTTGAAGCTCAACAT
>JAGBVS010000184.1 GCA_017630195.1 Bacteroidales bacterium
GAAGTCTCTTTCTTGCATGAAGAGACAGCCACCCATGATAGCGCAGTTAACAGCGATAAGAGGCAAGAAAATACCTAATGATGAATACAATGCTGGAGTGAATTTCTCTACTACCATCTCAAGGATTTGAACTATAGCTGCGATGATAGCGATGAAGAGAATGAATGTCAAGAAGTCGAGGTTGACATCTGCAAATCTTGGGCTGATCCATGCCAATGCGTCTGCTGAGAGAACGTATTTGTCTAACAAATAGTTGATAGGCACTGTGATGGCGAGAACGAAGACGACTGCTACGCCGAGACCGAATGATGTCTTAACATTTTTAGACACTGCGAGATATGAGCACATTCCGAGGAAGTATGCAAATATCATATTGTCGATAAATATCGAACGGACGAAAATACCTAATGATTCCATTATTTCTTATCCTCCTCTGGTTTTTGTAGCCAAATGATAACACCTACAATGATCAATGCCATTGGAGGGAGAATCATAAGACCGTTGTTCATATATCCGAAATTGTAAAGCCCTTCAGGGATGATTTGGAAACCGAGCAATGTTCCTGAACCGAAAAGTTCGCGGAAGAAAGCGACGATAACCAAGATGATACCATAACCGAGACCGTTACCAATACCGTCGAGTAATGACTCCCATGGACCATTAGCCATAGCGAAAGCCTCGAGACGACCCATAACGATACAGTTGGTGATGATAAGACCTACGAATACTGAAAGCTGCTTGCTTACATCATAAACGAAAGCCTTGAGGAATTGGTCAACGAGGATAACTAAAGTTGCAATAACTATAAGTTGTACGATGATACGTATCTTTGAAGGAATACCTTTTCTTAATAAAGAGATAACAAGGTTTGACAATGCAACAACCACTGTTACTGAAAGAGCCATTACCAATGCCGGTTTGAGCTTAGCTGTTACGGCGAGAGCAGAACAAATACCTAATATTAATACTGTGACAGGATTTGCCTTGCGTAATGGAGCTGTTAAAAGTTCTAAATTCTTACTCATTGTTTTTCAATATAAGGTAAATAAGATCCTAACACATTTTCTATCATATTATTAACTCCTTGTGAAGTTATAGTGCCACCGCTAATAGCATCAACAGAATGTTTTTGAAGGTCAGCTGATAATTTAGCTGCACCGCCTTTTACAACATCAACAGATACGAATTCGCCATTGCTGAAGATTGTCTTGCCTTGGAATTGGCTTCTGAATTTTTCTGTTGTGATTTCTGCACCTAAACCTGGAGTTTCTGATTTGTGGTCGAAAACAACGCCGACAACATTTTGGAAGTCTGATGTCATGCCGATGTAGCCCCAGATAGGACCCCAAAGACCTGCACCTTGAAGTGGAAGAACGTTGACGTTTTCTTTACCATTATTGATAACAATAACTGGCAATACGAAGTCTTGTCCGTTGTCTCTCTTGTAAAGCTCGTCTTTCAAATTCATTGTGAAAGCTTCGAATTTTTGGTAGTTTTCTGTTGTTTCTTTAACAACTTCACCTTTACCATTTACGAGCATCATTTTAACGCAGTCTTTATTGAAAAGTTCTTGAACATTAGCGCCTTCTTCAATTTTTACATCGGCTGCTTGCAAGATGTTCATCATTTTTTCATTATTGACATTTGCTTCTTGGAATGGTTGTAAAACCAATGCTGCTGCTGACAACAAAGCTGCAACTATCACTGTCAATACTGTGATGTAGAAGAAAATATATCTATCTTTCATTTTGCACTCCTTTCTGCTTGTGCCCAGCGTTTTTTACGTTTACTGATATTCATTGCTACTACACAGTAGTCGATCAATGGAGCGAATACGTTGAGTAACAAGATTGCGAGCATCATACCTTCTGGGTAACCTGGGTTAGCAACGCGGATCAATACTGCCATAGCACCGATGAGGAAACCGTAAATAATCTTACCGCAGTTTGTCTGTGCTGCTGTAACAGGGTCTGTTGCCATGAAGATAGCGCCGAACATGAAACCGCCCATCAAATAATGATAATAGAATGGAACGTCCGATACGCCGATTGCTGTGAATAACAAACCTAATGCTGCTGCGCCTACGAATGTTGAGAGGATGATTCTCAAGCTTGCTACGCCTGTAACGATGAGGAATAATGCGCCTAATAAGATAGCGATTTTTGATGTTTCACCAACGCTGCCAGGAATTGTTCCGATGAACATTTCCATCATGCTTGGAAGTTGCTCTACTCCACCGCCGTTCAACAATGTACCGAGTGGTGTTGCACCTGAGTAAGCATCAGCTTTTTCTGCGATCCAGATGCCGTCGCCTGACATTTGTGATGGATATGAGAAGAACAAGAAAGCACGTGCCAAAAGTGCTGGGTTGACGACATTCATACCGCTGCCGCCGAACACTTCTTTACCGATGATAACTGCGAAAGCTACAGCGATAGCGAGCATCCACAATGGCACATCAGCAGGCATAATTAAAGGAATAAGGAAGCCTGTTACGAAGAAACCTTCGTTAACTTCTTCTTTTCTGACTTGTGCAAAGATGATTTCAATGCCAAGACCTACAACGTAACTCACGATGTAAAGAGGTAAAATCTTCATCAAGCCGTAGCCGAAGTTTTGCATCAATGTTGCGGCTTCACCATGAGAAAGGAAATGTTGATAACCAATGTTCCATGTTCCGAAGAGGAAACAAGGAATAAGAGCGATGAGGACATAAATCATGTTACGTTTCATATCGACAGCGTCTCTTACGTGAGAACCGTTGATAGTAACTTTGTTAGGAACGTAGAAGAATGTCTCCATTGCATCGAAGAATGAGTGGAAGCAATAAAGTTTGCCGCCTTCTTCAAAGTTAGGTTTTATTTTATCTATAAATTTACGTAATCCCATAATATTGATATTCGATTAGTTCATTTCTTTGCGAAGCAATTCTAAGCCTTCACGTA
>JAGBVS010000185.1 GCA_017630195.1 Bacteroidales bacterium
GTCCTTTGCGCCATCCACGAGCAATCTTTTCAAATATCCACATTAAAAGTAAACAAATAATTAAACCAAATAAAAGCGTGATAAGCGTGATGGGTATTGGGAACCACGAAAGGCACGAAATGCACGAAAGGAATTAGGAAAAGAAACAATAGTAAATATTTACTTTTTTCGTATGTTTCGTGGTTAAATCATTCAAATATAAAAGCTCGTATGATGGATATTGGGAACCACGAAAAGCACGAAATACACGATAGTGATAGGTATAGGAATAGGAAACAATAGTGAATATTTACTTTTTTCGTGTGTTTCGTGCTGGTAATGTATTCCTTGTTCCTAAGAAAAGAACAGTAAACGGGGTTGAAAGTCTGCCTCGTATTGGAGTATTATACGGAACAGCAGGTGCATGGAAAACATCTGCTGTGCGCATGGGAGACACTCGAGAAAGACACTGAGTTAAACCTTTGTTGGTTACACTCGTTTTTGTGTTTGAGTGCCGGCGGAATCCACCTGCTTGGGGCGGAAGACCCCGAATACTTGTTTGCAACCTTGCAGCAACCGCCTACTCCAATACGAGCAGCAATTTTTAAGGATACTAAAATGAAAGAAGAAGGTCAAGTGTGGCATGGTGAAAATATGGAAAGACCAGAGGGTCAACCTTTATACATAGTTGGAATGGATGCACATTCAAAAGTTGTATCATTAGTCATCTATGAATGGTCTTTGTACTGGCACCCAACAATTCATAAAAAAATACCAAATATTAGGATTGAGGATCTAGAACATACCTATCATCGTCATGTTCCACTTGATTCTTTGACAATTCTTGAAGCTTCAACAAATTCCGCATTTATTAAGCATACCTTAAATGCTATAGGCTATCGTGCTGAGGTAGCCAAATCAGATGTAATTGACGGATTAGAAAGCAAACGAAAAATCTGCGATATTAATGACGCATCAAACCTTGCATTAGCGTATATGCATGGTCTAATTCAAGAATTCGTTTGGATTCCTGAAGATGATAATGCAGAAAACAGAGAGATTTTTTATGCATATCGCGATTGCTCAAAAGAAGTTGTTCGCACGGCTAATAAAATCTGGTCTTTTTGTAATAAAATAGGTTTTCGTATCAAAATAGTAGGAGGTCACACAACTGCTGATGAAATACGTCAAAAGCTTGAAGAACAAAAGATACAAGGTCTTCAACGACTTCGTATAAATCTGATCGTTGATGATTATGAAAGATATATGCAACGACGAGAAGATTTACGTATATTGATGATGGAATACGTTGCTTCTAACGACTCTATGATACGATTAATGCAATTACCAGGTATCAATTATATTACTAGTTTTGCAATACATGCGATTGTTGGAAACGTAAATCGCTTCCCTAGTGCAGCAAAGCTCTCTGCTTATGGCGGATTAGCTCCCATGATGAATACTAGCGGAGAAGAAGAACGTAGAGCAAGAGAACGTGGAGGAACAGGTAAACCATTGGACAATTGCGGTAATCGAGATTTAAAGTGCTTACTTGTAGAGAGTGCTCAAACCATAATGCGAAGTTGCAAAGGCACCGATCTAGGTATGTTCGGGTGGCGTCTTTTCTTTAGAAAAAACATAATGAATAAAGCTGTATGTGCTGTAGCTAGAAAATTACTTACATATATTTGGCACGTTCTTCGTAATGATCCAACACCAAATAGAGAAGCAGAAGAGTTTTATAAGAAAAAACTAATACGGTTTGGCTCTAAACTAGGGAAAGAACGTTTAATAGAAATGGGTTATACAGATAGGAATGCATTCGCAGAAAAATATACATCTATTATTTATTCACATTTACCATCTAATCCAATGAATATTGTTTATAGTGAATAAGCATTCTTAAATAATCCATATAAAAGGGAATATACTTTTTTATATGATTATTAGCCTGTTGCGATAATCCTATAGAAAACAGAATGAGTTCTATCAAAATATAGCCTGTTGCGTATTTCTAGAATTTTCAACTTTCCTTTAAAATCACGACATAAAATTTAAAATTTACTACTCAAAACGCAGAAAAAACATCTGTGTTAAAGTTTTTTGTCTAAAATTAAAATTTACCTCTTTTTTTGCTTGACGGAATACATACTTGTGTTTCGTGGTTAAATATTCATGTAAGGTATTAGGAACCACGAATAGGCACGAATGAGGGTTATGTGGAGGATAGGTTTAAGGACACGAATAGTCACGAATGAGTTGGTAAAATGTTGGGGTTTA
>JAGBVS010000186.1 GCA_017630195.1 Bacteroidales bacterium
AAAATAAATAAAGACGACATGTATTATATATGTCTCATCTTGCTTAATGTTGACCCATATAAACTGCAATATCTGTTGGATAGAAACCCGAAAACCGTATGGTACAGATTGAATAAGATTAAAAGCAAGATGGATTTGGAAACCGGAGATGATATTATGGTGTTTTTAATGAAGAATTTTATCAATTAAATTATGCTTTGGTGTTTTATAATGTGCTGATTTTTAAAATTATAAAATAAATCATGCCATAAAATGTAATAACTTTTTTCTTTATTTTTCTTTTTTTTGTTTAAGTTTAATGATTACTTTTGTTAGGTATAATAATGTCAAATTAAAATTTACCTAAAATGAAAAGAGTTTTATTATTCGCATGTATTATTTTTCTACTACTGCCTTTATCTTTATTGTCGCAGTCTAAGTTAGAATTTATTGAACCATCTTGGGAGTTAGATTTTGTTGAACCATCATGGGATTTGATGCCAGGTGAGCCAGCATACGAATCTGAACAAACGGCAACAAACATCATCGAAACTAAAGACGGATGTTATATTGTTCCTTTGTTTGGCAAACAGACAAAAATTATTAAATTTAATGATGATGGTGAGGTTTTGCAGGAGATAGAACTACAATATAATAAAAACTTTATATGTGGTACAATTGACAATTATAATGACACATTAAATATTTTTACTTTAGATTTTGTAAAGGAAGGAGAATGTGCTGAAATGATTTTTAAACATGCTTATTTGTTTGAAGATTTCAGCATGAGTGAGCCAAAAGAATTATGGAGAAAAGAATTTAGTGAAGATTTAGATGAATTCTCTTTATTTAATACTCCAATATTGATAGACAATAATGGTTGCAGAACATTTCTTTTTCAAACACTTAAAATCGCAAAAAGTGTGACGGATGTATTTTTAAAATTAGATGCTAATTTGAATGTTGTTGCTGAAAGAATATATGATGATTGGGGAGAAATGTATAATTCTATATTTGGCAATTGTAATTTGATGTATAATGCAGACTCTACACAGTACTATTATCTTTCGTATTCATTTGAATATCCCTATTTTTACTTTATGAATGTTTTGGATACAAATCTCAATTTGGTAGAAAAAATACCGTTTGAGTCAGATCCTATAGCTTATTTGCAAGCCTTTAGTGGTGATTTTCGTCGAAATCCTTATGATGGCAAAATATACGCTTTGGGATATGTTAATATTCCATATCCGTATAACATAAGGAGTGAAATAGTTGCATTCAAAATAGATTTTGAAAATGGTGATGTTGACTTTTTGAGATTATCAAATACTTACGATAGAGTAAATTATATATCCATTTATAAAAATTTATGCTTTTTGCCAGATGGAAAAATTATAGGATGCGCAACCTACGATATAGCAGAATTTTTAGCATATAAACCAGATGCTTATTATGCCTATCTGCCTGTTTTCAATGCTAATATGAAAAAAGTTTCAGAATGGTTTTTTACTTTAGGACATAAGTACAATTATTTTATGGGTTATATACATAATACAAAAAATAATGATATTATACTTTTAGGCAATATTCGTTATATGATAGATGATGAAATATATTGGGAACCATATATCGTCAAAATACCTGCATCAGCATTTGATCCTGAAAATATCGAAGAAGCTCACGTTCATGGTCTGCATCTTGCTGTCGCTTACCCAAATCCAGGAGGCGATGTCTTGAATATCAGAACCGGTTTGCGCAATGCTGTTTTATCAGTCTATGATATTAACGGAAGAAAAATCTACGAACAGGAAATAACAGACGACATCACTTCAGTAGATGCTTCTAAATGGCAAAGTGGAACTTACGTTTGGAAGTTAGGAGTTAGGAATGAGGAATTAGAAATGAAGGAAGTGGAGAGCGGTAAGTGGATTAAATAGGATTTTAGGATTTCTGGATTTCATCACTCCATTACTAAAAAAAAACTTGTAGTCTTGTAGTCTTGTAGTCTTGTAGTCTTTTTTTTATTATCTTTGCGCAAAAGTATAAAATTATGGGCATATTTTCATTTTTCAAGAGAAACAAAGAAGTCGTTCAAGAACAGAAACAAGAACTCGACAAAGGATTGGAAAAGACACGTACTAGTGTATTCGACAGAATTTCAAAAGCTATCATCGGTAAGTCGAAGGTTGACGATGAGGTGCTTGACAATCTCGAAGAGATTTTGGTGACTTCAGATGTCGGCGTTGACACTACTCTTAAAATCATCGCTCGTATTCAAGAACGTGTCGCCCGTGACAAATATCTCGGAACAAATGAATTGAACCGTATCCTCAAGGAAGAAATAGCTGCCTTGTTGCAGGAAAATAATTCCGGCGACGGCACCACATTCGATATTCCTTCCGATAAGAAACCTTACGTTATCTTGGTCGTCGGCGTCAACGGCGTAGGCAAGACAACGACCATCGGTAAATTAGCCCATAATTTCAAGAAAGCAGGACTGAGCGTTATGCTCGGCGCTTCTGATACCTTCAGAGCTGCTGCTGTAGACCAACTCAAAATATGGTCAGAACGCGTCGGCGTGCCTATCGTTTCTCATGGCATGAACGCTGACCCAGCTTCTGTGGCTTACGACGCAGTGAAGACTGCCGTGGAACAAAATGTCGATGTAGTCATCATCGACACTGCTGGTCGTTTACATAACAAAGTAAACCTTATGAACGAGTTGGCTAAGATTAGAAAAGTTTGCCAGAAAGTCATTCCTGATGCACCACATGAAGTGCTTCTTGTCCTCGACGCTTCAACAGGTCAGAACGCTATCGAACAAGCTCGTCAGTTTATGGCAGCTACAGAAGTCAACGCTCTCGCTTTGACAAAATTAGACGGAACAGCAAAAGGCGGCGTGGTCATTGGCATATCCGACCAGTTCAAGATTCCGGTAAAATACATCGGCGTAGGCGAAGGCATGGATCATCTCCAGATATTCGACAGAAACGATTTTGTTAACAGCCTCTTCGAAGGTAGAAATTGATGACAATGAAAAAGCCTAAACTCAATATCGTTACGCTCGGTTGTTCAAAGAATAAGGTTGACTCAGAACGCCTCGCAGCCTCGCTCGAATTTAAATATGACATAATGCACGACTCTGACAAGAAATCAGACGTGGTGATAATAAATACTTGTGGTTTCATCGGCGACGCTAAAGAAGAGTCGATAGACACAATACTCGAATACGCAGAACTCAGAAGAGCCAAAAAGATAAAGAGACTTTATGTGACGGGTTGTCTCTCGCAACGTTATCGCAAAGACCTCCAAGAGGAAATTCACGAAGTGGATGGCTTCTACGGAGTGGAGTCTGTACAAATGATAGCAAAAGATATTTTGACTCAGGAGTCTGCCGACTCTGAGACTTTGCGTCTTTGCGACTCTGTGTCTTACAATCACGAGAGAGTTTTGTCAACTCCTGAACATTATGCTTATCTCAAGATTTCTGAAGGTTGCAACAGACGCTGTGCTTTCTGCGCCATCCCTTTGATTCGCGGAGAACATGTCTCAGTCCCAATGGACGACCTTATCAAGGAAGCAGAGCTCCTCGCTCAAAAAGGCGTCAAGGAACTTATCCTCATCGCTCAAGACTTGACATATTACGGCCGTGACATCGACGGTCAATATCGTATAGTAGAACTCGTCAAACGTCTTCTCGAGATAAAAGAATTTGAATGGATAAGACTGCATTACGGCTATCCTCAAGGATTCCCAGACGAGTTGTTAGACCTTATGAACCAAGAGCCTCGAATCTGTAACTACATAGATTTGCCATTGCAACATATCAGTACGCCAATCTTGAAAAACATGAGAAGAGGCGTTGATAAGGAACAGACTATCAACTTCGTGAAAAACGCTCGTAACAGAGTTCCTGGCATCGCTTTTAGAACAACTTTCATCGTCGGTTTCCCTGGCGAGACAGAAGAACAGTTTGAAGAGCTGTGCGATTTCATCAGAGAGATGAAATTTGAACGCGCCGGCGTTTTCGCTTATTCTCCAGAAGAAGGAACACCAGCTTACGAAATGGAAGACGACGTTCCAGAAGAAGTCAAGCAGCAACGTGTTGATGATATTATGGCAATACAACAAAATATTTCTTTAGAGACAAACGAAAAGAGAGTGGGTACAGTTGAGAAAGTCCTCATCGACAGAGTAGAAGGCGATTACTATGTTGGAAGAACACAATACGATTCTCCAGAAGTTGATGATGAGATTTTAATTTCATTAGATGATGCTGATTTAGAAGTCGGAACTTTCGTAAACGCTAAGATTGTCAAAGCAGATTATTTCGATTTGTATGCGGAGATTGTTTAAAGACCACAAGACTACATGACCACAAGACTACAAGTTGTGTTTGGATTTAGAACATAAAAAAGAATACGTTGAATGACGTGTTCTTTTTTGTTTATTAAAAAATGGCTTATATGAAAAAAATATTTTTTTTGTAAAACATTAGTTATTTTTCTGCGTTTATGGAATAAAACTTGAAGGGAAGATTGTCGAAAAACAACAAGCAATATGACGATAAAACAACAAATTGTGGTATTTTTTAAAGGAATGGCAATGGGTATTGTTAATGTCATTCCTGTTTCAAGTGGGACGGTATCATTAATAATAGGAGTATTTGAACGTTTTATAAATTCGATAAAGTCATTGAATTTGAAGGCGTTTAAATTATTGTTTAAAGGAGAGTTTTCTGAGTTTGCAAAGAAAACTGATTTTAGGTTTTTCATAACATTGATATTGGGAATATTGGCAGGCATGATTCTGACAGCCATTTCTCTGAAAGCCATATTCAAGAAATATGAAGTTATTGCGTACGCTTTCTTCATCGGATTGATAGTAGCTTCTATCGTATATGTTTATAAAATGATAGGTAAGAAAACGCCTAAGATGATATTGTTGATGATAGCAGCGATTGCTGTTTCGTTTTATCTCTCAATAAAAAGCAATCCATATCCAAACGATAATTTTCTTTATTTGATATTATGTGGTATTGTAGGTTCATTGGGAATGATTGTTCCTGGAATATCCGGTTCGCATCTTATGATGGTAATGGGTAATTATGAGCTTATTGTAACACAGGCACTTCCGGAAATAGCCAAAATGTCAACTTTTATTCAAGGTATGAGTATATTGTTGCCATTTTTAATAGGAGCTGTGATTAGTATAATCTCAATCTCTTATTTATTGTCATGGCTTATGAAAGAATTTAGAAATGAAACATTGTCAGTTCTGACAGGATTTATGATTGGCAGTCTGCCAGTGGTTTATCCGTGGAAAGAAGTGCTTCCTGGGATGTATGATTATAGTTTTCACCTTCCAGCGATGAACGGAGAATTTGTGGCTGCTGTTGTTATGGCAGTAGTAGGAGCTTCTATTGTATTTGTGTTGACATATTATTCCAAGAAAAAAGAAGAAAGGATGATGAGAAGAAAACAAAGGAAACTACAAAGGAAGATGAAAAGAAATGAAGTAGTACAGTGATGGATTTCCGTCATATGTTTATGTTTCTCATGCTAAATTCGCATCCGCAGTATCTTTGGTTGTAGAAGTTATATTCTTTAATGATAGCTATTCTTCTTTCGCTGAGTCCGCCTTTACGCCAGTTTTGTGTCCAATAAGTGACATCAAGGTAGTGAGTTTGAGCAAATAATCCAGCCTCTTCAATTTGTTCTAATGATTTCCATCGGCTTGATGCCAATGTTGTCGTGAATGCTGTTATTCCTCTTTCGTGAGCGTATTTAGCAGATTCCAAGAGTCGTAGTTTAAAACATTTGAGGCAGCGGCTGCCTCTTTCAGGCTCGTTTTCCATGCCTTTCATTTCCGAGAGCCATTTCTCGTGATTATAGTCGGCATCTACTATTTCTAAGCCAAGGCTTTGTGCGTAACGAGTGCATTCGTCTTTTCTTATCAGATATTCTTCTTCCGGGTAGATGTTTGGGTTGCAATAAAAAATAAGAGGCATGATGCCATTCTGCATCATGCACTCTATTATTGCTGATGAACAAGGTGCACAGCACGTATGGAGAAGAACTTGCTTAACTCCACCAGGTGCCTCTATGTTCAGTTTCTTGTTCAATTCTTATTACTTTTTAATAACTTTTTGAACTGATGTTGAACCGTTGCTGTGTAATCTTACGAAATAAATACCAGCTTCGTATTCTTTCATGTCAATGATTAGATTTTCACGTACTTTTGTGGCAAATAATTCTCTGCCGCAGATGTCTAATAACTGTACGTATTCGACTTCTTCAGATTCTATTTTGATATAATCGCGTGTTGGATTAGGGTAGATTCTGGTATTGACACTGATATTGTTTACAGATGTTGTATCAGGCTCTTCTGGCTCCTCTGGATCTTCAGGTTCTTCTTCTCCTAAATAATCATACAAGAACAAGTAATCCATTGCGAAAACGAGTTGGCCGGAATCTTGGTTTAAAGCCCAATATTCGAAAGAATCCAGCTTGTTTTTCATTTGAGGGAGTACAGGGTAGCTGTTTTCAGGATTTGAGAAATGGTAAACTTCATCATAAGAGACTTCGGTATCATAAGAATAAACGTTTTTCTCTTGTGGAATTCCGTATGAATTGAATGTTTCATATTCTATACAATTGCCGACTTCGTCATATTTGTAAGTGGAACGTAATTGTAATTCCCATTCGTAGTAGTACCAAGAATAAACCATAGTTTGGCTGATATATCCGTTTTCATCGTAATAGTATTCTTTTAATACGCTATTTTCAAAAGTGCCGATGAAAGGGTCAGTCACAGATTCTTCAGCAATGATAAGTCCATCTTCGTTGTAGTGGTATGTAACTTTTTCATATAAATAGCTGTCGAATTCGAGGTTTCTTTGGATTAACTTGTTATCACTGTCATAGAGGTAATAATAAGTGCCGCTGAGTACACCGCCATTACCATCGTTGAAGTCGTTATAATTCTTACGAGATGTTCTTAATCCTAATGGGTTGTATGTGTAGTCGATCCAACAGACTTTACGCCAATATCCGCCGAAGTTTTGGTGTGTTTGTATTGAAATGATACGACCGGCTTCGTCATAAACGAGAGAGTCGATCACTTCAATGTTGTCGTTGATGAAATTTCTGTGTATTCCATCAAGTTCAGTTCCCTCTGAATTGCGATATTGGTAATTGTATGTTTCAGTAGCATCTGTTGACATGAAAGAAGCGATACGGTATAGGTAATCTACCTGTGCTAATGCGGGCACAGATAATAAAACCAATAGTGCAAGTACAAATTTTCTCATGGTTTATTTATGTTATTTTTTAACAACTTTTTGAACTGATGTTGAACCATTGCTGTGTAATCTTACGAAATAGATACCAGCTTCGTATTCTTTCATGTCTATTGTTGTTGTTCCACGTACTTCTGTAGCGAATAATTCTCTGCCGCAGATGTCTAACAATTGAACGTAGTCGGCTTCTTCTGATTCTATCATAACATTGTCAGATACAGGGTTAGGATAGATTTGAGCTTTGATAGAATAGTTGTTAGCTACGCTTGTTGTATCGTTGTCGTTATCATCATCATCATCGTCATCACTGATAACATCATATAAGAACAAGTAGTCTCTGAGGTAAACGAGTTGGTTGGTGTTTTGGTTTACTGCCCAGTGTTCGTATGATTCCAATTTGTTTTTCATTTGAGGGAGAGTAGGGTAGCCACCTTCTGGATTTGGGAAATGATAGACATCGTCGTTAGATACTTCCATGTCATATTCATAAACTCTTTGTTCTTGAGCTACACCTTCTGCGCTGAAAGTTTTAGCTTTGATACAGTTGCCAACTTCGTCGTATTCTTGCATGAAGCTCATTTGTAAATACCAGTCGTATGACCAATAATAAATCATAGTAGTGATTTGGTTGCCATTGTCATCGTAGTAGTATTCTTTTAATAAGCTGTTTTCAAATGTACCTGTGAAAGAATCTTGTTTTGCCACTTCAGCTTCGAGTTGGCCTTTATCGTTGTAGTGGAATTCGATGATTTCGAACAAATAGTTGTCAAATTCGAGTTCTCTGCGTGTCATTCTGCCTTCGTCGTCGTAGCTGTAGTAATAAGTACCGCCGAGGATGCCTCCGAAACCATCGCCGAAGTCGTTATAATTTTTACGTGTTGCTCTTAAACCCATTTCGTTGTATGTATAGTCGATCCAACATACTTTACGCCATCCGTAATCGAAGAGTTGGTGTGTTTGGATTGAGATGATACGACCTTCTTCGTCATAAACGAGGGTGTCTATTAGTTCCATTTGTTCTGTCAAATCGATTTTGTGGATGCTTTGAAGGTCTGTGCCTATAACATCAGAATAATTGTAGTTGTATGTTTCGAAACCATCAACTGACATGTAAGTAGAGATACGGTATTTGTAATCTCCTTGAGCTAATGCTGGCGTTGTTAAAACAACCAACAACATAAGTAAAAATTTTCTCATGATTTTTTTGTTTGTTAAATGTGATTTAATAATGTTTGTTTAAATTGTTGATTTATGAACTTGCAAAGGTAATATTTTTAGTGATATAAACAGAGGTGAAGGTATAAAAAAAGAGGCGTGATACTAAATCAAGCCTCTTTTAAAAATTATGTTAGTTTAATCAGTTTTTAACAATTTTTTGAACTGATGTTGAACCGTTGCTATGTAATCTTACGAAATAAACGCCAGCTTCGTATTCTTTCATGTCGATTGCTAATGTTTCGCGAACTTCTGTAGCGAATAATTCTCTACCGCAGATGTCTAAAACTTCAACGAAATCAACTTCTTCAGATTCTATCATAACGTAGTCTGTTGTTGGGTTAGGATAGATTCTTGTGTTAACGCTGATATTGTTTACAGATGTTGTATCTGGGTCTTCTGGTTCTTCTTCACCGATTACGTCATATAAGAATAAATAGTCGATAACGTAAACGAGAGAGCCTGATGTTTGGTCCATAGCATAGTATTCGAATGATTCCAACATGTTTTTCATTTGAGGAAGTGATGGGAAGTCATCTTCTGGATTTGCATAGTGGAAAATTTTGTCAGCAGAAACTTTGTCGTTGTATTTGTAAACTTTCTTTTCTTGAACGCTGCCAGATGCTGTAGCTGTTTTTGTTTCTACACAGTTGCCAGCTTCGTCATAAGTTTGAATGAAGCTTGTTTCCAAAGACCATGTAGCGCCGTCCCATGAGTAAATGAGAGATTCTGTGAGGTAACCGTTTTCGTCATAATAGTACTCTGTTAAACCGCTGTTTTGATAAACGCCTGTGAATGGGTTGATCATAAGGAGTTCAGCTTCGAGTTGACCGTTGTCTTTGTAGCTGTAAGTAGCTTTTTCGTACATGCAACCAGCGAAATCGAGGTCTCTTTGGATTAATTGACCGTTTTCGTTGTATGTGTAGTAATAAACACCACCGAGTTGTGGACCCCAACCATCATTGAAGTCATTATAGTTTGTACGAGTTGCTCTTAAACCCATTTCGTTGTAGGTATAGTCAACCCAGCAAACTTTAAGCCATTGGCCATCGAGGAGTTGGTAAGTTACTAAAGATGTGATGTTACCGTTTTCGTCATAAACGAGAGAGTCGATGCATTCGATTTCTTCTAATAAATCGATTTCGTGGATGCCTTTGAGGTCTGTGCCTAATACATCTGAATATTGATAGTTTTGAGTTTCGAAACCATCTTCAGACATAAATGTAGCGATACGGAATTGATAATCATTTTGTGCTAATGCTGGCATTGCTAACACTACCAACAACATAAGTAAAAATTTTCTCATGATTTTTTTGTTTGTTTGATGATTTAATTAATGTTTTTTGAAATTAAAAATTAAAGCCGCAAAGGTAATGCTTTTTTTGTAATATGATAATAAAAAAACAAATATTTTTTGCAGTGATTTTAATGAAGATATAAGGCATATTTTATGCGAAAAAAATGTAAGATATTAGTTTGGATATTTAAAAATGATTTCTATATTTGTCACATCATACATTCATTAACATAACATTTAACAAAATGGCAAAAATAAAATCATTAGCGGAGCTTAGAGAAATAAAAGAAAAGCTCAAATCAAATCTCGACCTTCGTGAGAAGAGTGAAAATTCTGAAGAGTTGATTCAGATTGAAGATGCCAAGACGCATGTGCTTTGTTGTGGCGGTACTGGATGTAAATCGTCTGAAAGTGACGCAATAGTAGCAAACTTCAATAATATATTAAAGGAAAAAGGTTTGCAAGATGAAGTTATGGTTGTCAAGACTGGTTGTTTTGGCTTCTGCGAAAAGGGACCGATAGTAAAGATGATACCAGACAACACATTTTACACACAAGTAAAACCATCTGATGTTCAGAGAATAGTTGAAGATCACATTATAAATGGCTGTAAGGTTAAAGACCTTCTTTATTTGGATCCTGAAACGAATCAGCATGTGGCTGATTCCAAGCATATGGGTTTTTATAAGAAACAACTTCGTATAGCATTGCGTAATTGCGGTTTTATCAATCCAGAAGACATTGGCGAGTCTATTGCACGTGGTGGTTATGAAGGCCTCGGTAAGGCATTGTTGGAAATGTCACCGGAAGAAGTTGTCGCAGAGGTGACTGCATCAGGACTCAGAGGTAGAGGCGGTGCCGGTTTCCCGACAGGCGTTAAATGGGGATTGTGTGCAAGAAACGAAGCTGACCAAAAATATGTAGTATGTAATGCCGACGAAGGCGACCCAGGAGCATTCATGGATCGTTCCATTATGGAGGGTGACCCGCATTCAATCATAGAAGCGATGGCAATATGCGGCTATGCAATCGGTGCTACAAAAGGCCTCGTCTATATCCGCGCAGAATATCCTCTCGCTATCGAACGCTTGCAAATAGCATTAGGTCAAGCAAGAGAATATGGCTTGTTGGGAAAAGACATCATGGGCAGCGGATTCGACTTTGATATTGAGTTGCGTTATGGTGCAGGAGCTTTCGTCTGCGGAGAAGAAACAGCTCTTATACACTCAATGGAAGGACAACGCGGTGAACCAACTTTCAAGCCTCCGTTCCCAGCTGTGTCAGGGTACTTGAATAAGCCAACAAACGTTAACAACGTTGAAACTTTCGCTAATATTCCAATCATTATTACAAAAGGAGCTGATTGGTTCGCAAGCATAGGATCAGAAAAATCAAAAGGAACAAAGGTGTTCGCATTGGCAGGTCAAATCAATAACGTCGGTTTGATTGAAGTTCCGATGGGAACAACACTCCGTGATATAGTATATGAAATAGGTGGCGGCATCAAGAATAATCGTCAGTTTAAAGCAGTGCAGACCGGAGGTCCTTCAGGCGGCTGCTTGACAAGTAAACACTTGGATACACCAATTGATTACGAAAGCTTGATGGCAGCAGGTTCTATGATGGGTTCGGGCGGTATGGTCGTCATGGACGAGACTTCATGTATGGTGGCTATCGCTAAATTCTATCTTGAATTTACATGCGAAGAAAGTTGCGGTAAATGTACTCCATGTCGCATAGGTAACAAACGTATGCTTGAGATACTTGACAAGATTACTAAAGGTAACGGAACAATGCAAGACCTTCAAGAATTGCGTAACCTCGCTGATGTCATTAAAGATACAGCATTGTGTGGATTAGGTCAGACATCGCCGAATCCAATCCTTTCTACATTAGACAATTTCTGGGATGAATATGTAGAACATGTTGTTGACAAGAAATGTCGTGCCGGTGTATGTAAGTCGTTGATGAGTTATGAAATAGATTCAACGAAGTGTATAGGTTGCGGCGCTTGTAAACGAGTGTGTCCTCAAGACGCTATCTCAGGTGAAAAGAAAATGGCGCATCATATTGATAATCTCAAGTGTATCAAGTGCGGCGCATGTTATGAAAAATGTAAGTTCGGTGCAATATCAATAAAATAATATTAGAAAGGAACATTAAAATGATAAGACTCACTATAGATAACAAACCGGTAGAAGTTGCAGAAGGCACAACTATTTTGAAAGCAGCTCGTCAGGCCGGCATTCATATTCCTACCTTATGTTATTTTGAATTGGCAGGAATGAATTTTGAAAACAAGCCGGGAGGCTGCCGTGTATGTGTTGTTGAAGTCGTTAAGGATTTTAACGGCAGACCACGTCGCAATCTCGCTCCTGCATGTGCCACCGACTGCGTAGATGGCATGGAAGTGCTGACTCACTCGCAACGCGTCATCAACGCACGTCGTACAGTCGTTGAATTGATTCTTTCCGACCATCCGACAGACTGTCTCACATGCGCCAAATCTGGTCAATGCGAATTGCAGAAGTTAGCGCAAAATCTTGGCATTCGTGAGATACCTTACAAAGGCGAACAATCGACTTATCGTGTAGATATGTCACCATCTATAATTCGTGACGTTGATAAATGTATAATGTGCCGCCGTTGCGAGAACGTATGTAACAACATCCAAAGTGTTGGTGCTTTGTCGGCAGTGAATCGTGGTTTTCAAGCTGTTGTGGCTCCTGCCTTTGAACAGGATATGATTGACTCTCCATGCGTGATGTGCGGTCAGTGTGTTCAGGTATGTCCTGTAGGAGCGTTGAGCGAAGTGGATGATACTCGCAAAGTCATGATGGCAATCAACGACCCGAAGAAAACAGTAGTGGTTCAGACAGCTCCAGCAGTACGCGTCGCTATTGGAGAGGAATTTGGCATGGAGCCTGGCACAATAGTTACAGGTCAACTCGCAGCTGTGTTGCGTCAGGTAGGATTTGATTATGTGTTCGATACAGACTTTGCTGCCGACCTTACAATCATGGAAGAAGGAACTGAACTGCTCGACCGTATCAAGAGATTTACAGAAGGCGACAAATCAGTTCGTCTCCCGATATTGACATCATGCTGTCCTGGTTGGGTCAACTTCTTCGAGCATAACTTCCCTGATATGCTCGACGTTCCATCAACGGCAAAATCGCCGCAGCAGATGTTCGGTGCTATAGCTAAGAGCTATTGGGCAGAGAAAATGGGCATTAAACGTGAAGATATAGTAGTTGTTTCTATCATGCCATGTCTCGCTAAGAAATATGAATGCAAACGTGAAGAGTTCTCAGTAAACGGTAATCCTGACGTGGATTACGTACTCTCGACTCGTGAGTTGGCACGCTTGATTAAACAATTCAATTTAGACTTGAAAGAAATGCCAACAGCAGATTTCGATGATCCTCTCGGCGAATCAACAGGCGCTGCTGTCATCTTCGGAGTGACAGGTGGCGTTATCGAAGCGGCAACTCGTACAGCATACGAAGTGTTTACAGGAAAGAAACTCGAAAGAATTGAGTTTACTGAGTTGCGCGGATTGGAAGGTATTCGCGATGCTTGGGTCGATTTTAACGGAACACCAATACATATAGGTATCGCTCACGGATTGAAGAACGCTCGTACATTGCTCGAAAGAGTACGTAAAGGCGAAGAACAATTCCACGCAATTGAAGTGATGGCATGTCCAGGCGGATGTATCGGCGGCGCCGGTCAGCCTTATCACCATGGCGACAGCAGTATCATCAAGAAACGCTTCGATGCTACTTACGAAGAGGACCGTAACAAACCAATACGCAAATCACACGAAAATCCATCAATAATCAAATTGTATAAGGAATTTCTTGGAGAACCATGTGGACATAAATCGCATGAACTGTTACATACACATTATTTCGACAAATCAGACCATGTCGAGATTGGTGAATAAATATGTTGTTTGTTTAATGATTAAAATGTATATATTATGGCAGTTATAAAATTATCAGAATCCAAGATAAACTTCGTAAAAGATATATGCAAACAATTTAATAACGAAGGCGGCGAAGTTATCAACGTTCTTCATAAAGTACAAGGTGAGTTCGGTTATCTATCAGCTGAAGTTCAAGAGTTGGTTGCAGAAGAATTGCATATCCCAGTGGCAAGAGTATATGGTATCGTTTCATTCTATTCTTTCTTCACCATGACACCCAAAGGCCGTTATCCTATTTCAGTGTGCTTGGGCACTGCATGTTACGTCCGCGGTGCAGAAAAAGTCATCGATGAACTGAAACGCCAGCTCGCAATACAAGTTGGAGGCACGACACCAGATGGCAAGTTCTCGTTGAACTGCTTGCGCTGCGTGGGCGCTTGCGGCTTGGCTCCGGTCATGATGATTGGCGACAAAGTCTATGGTCGCGTGACAGCAGATAAGGTCGCTGGTATCTTGGCAGAATATAATAATTAAGATTACAAGACTATAAGTTGGGAGCGCTCATGTTAAAAAGGCGCTCCTTTTTTTAAGATTTCAAGATTTCAGGATTTCAGGAACTCGGAATTTCTGGTAGTGTAATAATATCTTACGTACTCCATTACTACTAACTAAAAAAACTTATAGTCTCATAGACTCATAGACTTATAGACTCATAGTCTTATAATTTTATAGTCTTGTAGTCTTGTTGACTTTTTTTATATCTTTGTGGTTCGAAAAAATAAAACGTTATGAGAAAGATTGTATTAATATTCCTACTGCTGTCAGTGTATGTATCGGGCGGCTTGAAAGCTCAGAACTTCGTTTCAACTGAGACTCAAAAAAGAAACGTTATCATTGAAGAATATACCGGAAAACATTGCAGCTGGTGCCCCGAAGGTCAGATGACTGCTAATGCTATAGCGAAAAATAACCCAGGTAAAGTGTTCCTTATGAACATTCATGCCGGTCCTTTTTCTCCGACAACATTTCCTAACCTCAATACCGACGACGGAACGACAATGGTTGAAGACTACGGCGTTACAGCATATCCTGCAGGTTTCGTCAACAGAACATCTACTTACGAAATAGCACGCGAACAATGGTCGTCATACACATTGCAGCAATTGCAACAAGAGGCCGAATGTAATATCGATGGTCAGGTTATAATAAATCCTACAACTAGAGAAGCTGCAATAACAGTGGAAATTTATTACACAGCGAATAGTAATGCGTCTTTCAACTACCTTACAATCGCTATGATACAAGATAGTATTTGGGGAGACCAAGACGGAGGCTTCGCAAATCCTGAACAATATATCAATGGAGAATATTGCCATCTTCATATCATGCGCGATATCATAACATCTACATGGGGCGATGAAATCAGTCCAACAACAGCAGGTACTCTTATAACAAAAACTTATAATTACACTATACCAGAAATGATAGGCGACCCTAATGGGGTAGAAGTGGTGCTCGATAATATTTCATTCGTGGCTTATGTGTCTGAAAGCGACGACGGAATACAGACTTGTCCAGTTCTTAATGTGAACGAATTGATAACAGTAATTGATAATAATGATGAAATAAAACCTTTGGTCCATAAAGTTTATCAAAAATCAACAATTTCATGTTCGGATAGTAAGACTTTGGTAACAAATGTTGTCAATGCCGGTAAGCAAGAAATAACATCAATATTAATTAAGGTGTCAACAGAAAGTAATGCTGATGAGTTCTTGTGGGAAGGTAATATCCCATCATTCCATGAGATAATGATAGAAAGCGAAATGGATTTTCCTATCGGCGAAAATGATGTGAAAATTGAAATACTTGAAGTTAACGGGGAAGAATATAATATGACAAAAACTTCTGAAGTCATCTCGGAAGAATGGACAGAGGTTGATATGTCAGCTCAAGAAGAGACTTTCAATATTGAAATAATGCAAGATAAATACGGCAATCAGATAAGATGGTTTGTTTTGTCATCAGATTATGACGTGTTGGCATCTGGCGGACCATATCAGATGTTGTCGGAACCAGGAACAGAGTTGCGTCAGGAAACAGTTGTCGTTAAAGATGGCGATTGTGTGAAATTTGTCATTACCGACGCTGCCGGAAACGGAATATGCTGTAATAATGGTGACGGATATTATAGAATATTAAATTCAAAAGGTGATGTCGTATTAGATGGAAGCGGTGATTTTGGTGCAGAAGCATTTCATTTGTTATCTATGAGATATGACGGAAATGATGACGGTGACGATGAGGATGACGATGAAGGTGTGGAAGAAGAAAATATATTGAATTTAGCCAAGATTTATCCAAATCCTACACAGAACGAACTTTACATTGAATGTGAAGGAATGAAAGAAATAAGTATAATGACAGTTGGCGGACAGCTTGTCAATAAAAATATCGTTGATGACAATAGCTTTGTACTTGATATGCAAAAATGTGCTCCTGGAGTTTATTTCTTGAGAATAAAAACAGAAGAAAGCAATTTTGTAAAGAAAGTAGTTCGTGCAAATTGATGTTTGGTTTTTGTAAACAATGCTAAAAATATTTAATATGAAAAGAAAATTATTTGTTATATCATTGATGTTGTTGTTGGTTTTCTGTGACAATCTATATGCTCAGAATTTTGTTTCGACAGCTCCGCAAAAGAAAAACGTTCTTATAGAAGAATTTACAGGAAGAAATTGCGGCTATTGTCCGGATGGTCACATTATAGCGAATGGCATCGTTCATGACAATCCGGGTAGAGCTTGGGCTGTCAATGTGCATGCCGGTGGTTATGCTCCTACATCTTATCCAAATTTCAATGTGACGGAAAGCGAACAGATTATGTATGCCTTTAACGTGACAGGCTTTCCTTCAGGTGTTGTGAATCGTAGCACTGCTGATGCTGTTAGTAGAGGCTCATGGCAATCATACGCAAACCAAGAACTTAATCAGTCTGCTATATGTAATGTTGGCGGTCAGGTTGTTATTGATGAGGAAACCCGTATGGCAAATATTACAGTTGAGGTTTATTATACGGCAAGCAGCAACTACGGCTCAAATTACCTTAATATTATAATGCTGCAAGATAGTATTTTCGGCACGCAGTCGAATGGTTATACAAATCCTGACCAGTATGTGAATGGAACTTATTGCCACATGCACATACTTCGTGATGCTGTGACATCAATGTGGGGAGATCAGATTTCTCCAACAAATGTAGGTACTTTGATCACAAAGCAATATACTTATGAAATACCACAGATAATAGGTTCTCCTAATGGAGTAGAGGTTGATTTGGATAATATCTATTTCCTGGCTTTCGTCACTGAAAGATATCAAGGAACGCCAACACGACCAATTCTAAATGTTAATGAATTATATAGAATAGAAGGAACTTCTCAAAATATCTCTCCTAAAATCATCTCGATAATACCTTCTTCAAAATTTTCCTGCTCAAACGAAAAGCATGTGTCTGTGTCTGTAAATAATGCTGGTACAGAGACGATAACATCCATGGAAATTGAAGTAAGTGTAAATAATGGAACTCCGATAAAACAGACATGGCAAGGTTCGATACCTCAATATCAAACAAAAAGCATTGATGTTGAAGTTGAATTGGAAGAAGGCACAAACACTATTAAGATCGATGTCGTTAAAGCAAATGGCATAAGCTGCGAAACATCAATGATAAAAACCGTTGAAAATGAAGGATGGTCAGAAATCATGATCAATTCGATGGAAGAGGAAGTCACTATAGAGATAATGCAAGATAAATATGGAGCTCAAATCACATGGAAACTTTTGGCATCAGATGAGTCGGTTATAGCGTCAGGAGGTCCTTATACCAATTTGTCAGGGGCGTCGGCTACTGAGTTGCATGAAGTTAAAACTGTTTTGTCAGCCGGAGAATGTGTCAAGTTTGTTATAGAAGACTCCATGAATAATGGTATCTGTTGTAATTATGGTAATGGTTATTACAGAATAGTCAATGAGAATGGCATGGTTATCTTGGATGGCGACGGTGCATTCGGAAGTAAAGCTGAACATGTTATGTCTGTAGTTTATAGTGAGATTGTTACGGAAAATATAGAGGCTCAAATATGCGAAGGCGAAAGTTATACCGAATATGGCTTCGAATTAATAGAAATGGAAGCAGGAATATATCACGAGCAAAACTTTTATGACGACACTTTATTTATATTAAATCTTACAGTCGTTTCAAATCCTGAAGTTGTGATAGAAGGAGATGCTGAGATTTCAATAATGGGCGAAAGCGCGACTTTGACGGCAAGCGGCGCTGATTCATACCTTTGGTCAACAGGGGAGACAACAGCGACAATTACAGTTGCACCAGAAGAAACGACATCGTACTCTGTTGTAGGTACAAAAGACGGCTGTGAAGGAAGTGCTGAGTTTATTGTTGAAGTGACAGTCGGTTTAGAAGAAAATGAAAAAAATAATGCAAAGATTTATCCTAATCCAACAAACGGCATTATGCAAATTGAAAGCAAAGGCATGAAAAAAATCACTGTCTTTATGCCGAATGGACAATGTCTTGAAAATATTGTTGTCAATGAAGATGTATATTTGTTGGATATGAGTTGTTATAAATCAGGAGTTTATTATTTGAGAATAACAAATTCAGACTCGGTTCGGGTTTATAAAACAATGAAATTATAATCATAATGGGACGCGAAAAATCGCGTCCTTTTTTTGTGTAAAATATGTTAAATCTAACATATTTTTTTTCTATATTTGCCGTTGCATCTATTGATGCGGTTTGGGTTCTTTTATATATATCGTTTTTTGTTGGAGATTTTTTTATCTGATTCTAACGAAACTATTATAAATAGTCTATATAATCTTATTATTAACTAAATTTTATCATTATGAAAAGGTTTCTAACTTTTCTTATGCTATTGGTGCTATTAGCTCCACAAGCATTACGAGCCGATGAGCTCATTATTGGAGAAGGTACGAACACAACGTACAATGCTCCTTTTATGAATTACTACAGTAATTCATGGGTAGAGATCATCTATCCTGCCGAAGAAATTGGTGGTGCTGGTCTCATTACATCAATTTCATTCCACAATGCTAGTCCAGGTTGGACTTATCAAACCACAGAATTAAAGTTCTATTTGGGTGAGACAAGTAGAGATGTTATGTCAGGCACCGCAGATTGGACTCCATTGGCAGACTTGGAATTAGTTTACAAACACGAAAACGTCGCTGTCGGTGGTGAAGGTGGTTGGCATGAATTCGAGTTGGATACACCTTACTTGTATGAAGGTAAGGACAATCTCGTTGTAGTTGTAGCTAAAAAAGCTAATAGTTACAGCACAATGAAATGGACTTTTACCCACACACCTAACACATGTTTGGTTCGTCGTAGCGACTATAGCCCAGATGATTATGCAAATCACCCAGGCACAAACACTGGTTATGTGACAGAGTATAGATCTAATATCAAGATGGACTTTGCTCCTAAAACAGTTGAGTGTTACAAAGTTTTGGCAATTAATGCAGAAAGCGCAACAAAGAGCACAGCTACTATCAGCTGGACTCCAAGTGAAGGTCAAACATCATGGGATGTTTATGCAACAACAGGTGCTGCTCCAGATGAAACAACAACACCTACAGCAACTGCACTTACAGAAACAACATATACATTCACAAACTTAGCTCCTGGCGTAACAAACAATTTGTATGTTAGAGGCCGTAACGACAATGGCGTAAGTAAGTGGAAATGTGTTTCTGTTTTAACAGACCCTGACTTCACAGGTAGCGGTACAGAAGAAGATCCATATCATATCTATTCAGTTAATGACTTGAAATTGCTTGCTGACGGTATGAAGGCAGGTTTCAATACAAAAGGCAAACATTTCATCCAAATGGCCGATATTGAAACAGTCAACTTCTCAATCGGTACAGGTGCAAAATATTACTTTAGAGGTACTTATGATGGTAATGGTTACACAGTTGACCTCAACCTCTACAGCACCTATAACCAAGGCTTCTTTGAAACAGTAGGTAACGGTGCAGTTATCAAGAATTTAACAACAACAGGTAAAGTTGAAACTGCATATTGGCAAGCAGCTGGTATCGTTGGTTACGTTGATCTTTCAGCAGTAGCTCCTGTCGAAGGCAGCCAACACGTTATTATTGAAAACTGTGTCAACAAAGCTAACATCAAAGCTGGTGACAACAATGCCGGTGGTATTATTTCTGACTTCAATAGTAATGGTACAGACTACTTATATATTATCAATTGTACTAACTATGGTACAATCACTACAGTTTCTTCATCAAGTTATGCCGGTGGTATCGGTGGTAGATTGCAAAAAGATGCTATAGTTAAAAATTGTGCTAACTACGGTGAAATCAATGCTCAATCATACGCAGGTGGTGTTATCGCTTATCCAAGAACAAATGTTCACATCCTCGACTGTTTCAACGCTGCTAATGTTAACGGTACTGGCGAACGTCTCGGTGGTATCTCAGGTTACAGCAGCGGTGGTTGTATCTACAACAGCTACAATATCGGTAAGGTAACTGGTAACAACTACATGGGTGGTATCATTGGTAGAATCAAAGAAGCTAATGTTACAAATGCTTATAACGCTGGTACAGTTGTCAGCTCAAGCAACAATACAGAAACAACAGGTGCAGTTATAGGTTTCACTGAAGGTGTTACAAATATCAACAACGTATATTATTTAGAAGGTGTTTACGGTAATGCTTACGGTTCAACATGTAATGCAGAAACAATAAATAATGTTGTATCATTCACACAAGATGCAGAAAACTTGTATGAATTTGAATTGGCAACAGCTGTTAATGGAACAACAAACTTAGTTGCAGCATTAAATTCAACAGAAACATACGGTGAAAACGAATGGTTTGAAGATATTTATGGTAACAATAAATATTATCCTACATTCAATGTTGGAACACCTCCAGGATTGGAATTCCAACCAGCTGTATTGTCAATGGGATATCGTCCAATAGGATGTGCAATGCACCCTGAAACTGTTAAATTGACAAACACAGGTACATTGCCAGTTGAAATCTCACTCATCGAATTAGAAAGCAATGAGTTCTTCAATATTGTTGAAATTCCAGAATTACCACTTACACTTGAAGGCGGTAAGAGCATTGAACTTGAAATTGTTACATCAGCAGATGCTTCAGTATCAGAAGGCGAAATCACAACAAATATTGCTGCTATGTGGGATAAACAACGTTCAGCATCTCTCGGTCAAATCACAGCTACAGCTTATGTTCCAGCAGCAGCTGACGTTGTTGCTACAGCAGAAGTAATTTCAGGAATGCCATTTACAAAGACACAATCTAATGATGGTATCTACCACAACTACGAATTACCAGGCAACAATCCAAATGCTAACGATGCTGTTTATGAATTGACAATTACAGAAGACGTATTGTTCAACGCAGAAGTATTAGGTCAAAATACAAAAGTCGCTGTTTATCCAGAAGATATGTATGGCCAAGCTTATCCAAGCACAGACAACAGCTATACAGGTCCAGCTGTTAAAGACCTCGCAGACTTAAACTTCTTCTATTTCGACCAATCACAAATGATTACACACCCAGGTGGTGGATTTAACGGCGGTGATGCATCATGCGTTCCAGATGATATGGAATATTTAGGTGCTAACGTACAATATCCAACATATTGGTTGGCTGACGATTTCAGCAGCGAAAACGAAATCATTATCAATGAAATGGAATTCTACGGATTCCAATACAACTTGACAACAGAATCATCATTCACAGGTTTATATATCCAAATCTATGATGGTAATCCAAAAGAAGGTGGCCAAGTAATTTGGGGTAATGCAACAGACAACCTCATGTCATATACAGAATGGACAGGTATTTACAGAGTCTATTCATACCAATTCGACGCATTAGGACGTCCAATCATGAGAATCGTTGCTTCTGACCTCAATATCTATTTGCCAGCAGGTGAATACTGGGTAGCAGCTTCATTAACAGCTACAACACCTGACGCTTCATTACCTCAAGGTGTCTGGGCTATCCCTGTAACAGAATGGGGCGTAAATCCAGCAGGTAACGCTATCCAAAAAATTGAAACAGGTGAATGGATCGATTATGAAGATTCAGGTTACAACTTAGGCTTGTCAATGCTCCTCAGAGAAGGTACTTCAAACAGACAAACAGTAAGAGCTTCTCAAAATCAAGAAATGGCAGTTGCTTCAACAGAGTTATCATCTGAAGTAAATGCAACAGTTGGCAACCGCGCTGGTTCAACAAGCACAGGCGGCGACAGCCCAATCGCTAATATGGTTATGACTCCTGGTAAATATTACCTCGTGGCATCTTCAACAAGCGATGAATTCACTGTTAATGCATCAGTAGAAGCAATCCCAGCTCCTGAAAAAGCTACATTGATTTACCCAACTTATCAAGAAAAGGACGTTGTAGCTCCTGCAATGTTAAGATGGAATTTAGGTAAATATGCAACAGAATATCAATTGGTATTAGGAACAACATTCCCTCCAACTGAAATATTAGTTGACTGGACATCAGACCTCGCTAAGTGTTATCAAGTCATCGACATGTTCAATAATACAAACTATTTCTGGCAAGTTAATGCACGTAACACTACAGGTGAAACAAAAGGTGATATTTGGGCATTCACTACAACTCTCAATGCTCCTACAAAATTAGAAGTAGCTGAACCAAAACTTTATCCAGGTGAAAAGGCAGTCTTGTCATGGCAAGCTGTTGAAGACCGTTCACACCGTGGTTACAATGTTTACCAAGATGACGTCAAGATTAACAAAGGCCCTGTTACTGGCGAATCATATTCAGTAGGTGGTCTTGCTTATAATCAAGATGGTTACAGATTCAAAGTATCAGCAATCTACGACGAAGGTGAATCAATATTCACAAATGTTGTTATGGCTTATATGACTGGTAACGGTACTGTAAAAGGTTACACATACGAACAAGATGGCGTAACACCAGTTCCTGGTACAAAAGTTAAATTCCAAGGTAAAGATGAATATAACAACGATGTAACAGCAACATTCACTTCAGATGCTAACGGTTACTATGAAGGCGAATTATACGTTGGTACATATTCAGCTTATACATCAAAATCTGGTTACCAACAAGCTCAAGCAAGCGAAATTGTAGTTGTTTATAATGAAGTTACAGAAGGTGTTAACTTCAGCATCAACGAACTCTATTATCCAGTATTCCAAGTAGCAGCTGAAGAAGTTGATGACTCAAATGTTAACGTTGTATGGAGTTGGAATGCTATTGAAGAAGAAGTTCCTGCTTACGAAGGTTGGATTAGCTATGACAATGGCGAATACGCATCATCAATCGGTACAGGTCAAGCTGCACCATGTTACTGGGCAGTTTCATTCCCTAATACAGAACTCTACGAACGTTCAACACTCTCTAAAGTTGCTGTCTTCGACGCTGGCGCAAGCTACGCAGGTACATACACAGCTAATATCTATGTAGGTGGAACAACAGCTCCTGAAACATTGGTTTCATCAGAAAGCGTTCAATTAACAGGTACAGGCGAAATGGTTGAATTTGACCTCTCAACACCTGTAACACTCGATGGTACACAACCATTATGGATCACATTCTACACAGCTGATGTTACTTATCCAGCAGCAGGTTGTACATACGTTGGTGATTCTAACAGCGACTGGATCTCATTAGACGGTCAAGTTTGGGAACATGCAGCATCAGATTACAACTTGAACTACACATGGATGATCAGAGGTTTGTTGATAGACGCTCAAGGTCAAAGAGTAGCTCTCAGCCATGAAAACCATAAGATGGAATTCAAAGGCGGTGTTTCAACAGGCACATTCGTAGCAGACGCTACAGCTCAAGCTAAGTCAGTTGGTCTCCCAACATACGAAGCTCAAGCAGCTGAAATGACACGTGCATTACAATCATATAAGGTATATCGTTATGACTACTTCTCAGGTGAATATACAGCAGAAACAGTTGAACTCCTCGCTTCAGACATCATCGACACAGCTTATATCGATGCTCAATGGGGTTCAGTAGAAAATGGTGTATATAAATGGGGTGTTGCTGCAGTTTATGAAGGCAACAGAAAATCAATGGTTAACGAAGCTAAACCTTTCGCTCCAGAAGCAGGTTTCGTAGCACGTGACAATGAATCAATCCAATACAATGGCGAAATAGTAAAAGGTAACTTAGACGCTACAATGGTACGTGGTGACTTGGCTTACGCTAACGTTGCTTACGCATTGAACGTACCTGCAGGTTATGTAGGCTTCGACCTCGATAACCCACTTGGCGCTACAGTCATCTCTACTTCTACAGTAAACAGAGGTGGTGAATACTATGACGGTACATTCTATGGATATAGCTCAGACAATTACTTCCATAAGATCGACCCTGTAACAGGTTCTGTTATAGAATCTAACGCAGTTGGTACAATCATGACAGAAATGGCTTATGACTATTCAAGAAATACAATGTATGGTATCGCAAGCGGTGTCCTTTACACAATTAACCTTGAAGACGGTTCAGCAACACAAGTAGGTGACCTCGGCCAAACAGTTATGGCATTCGGTATCAATTTACAAGGTGAAGCTTACGGCGTTGTTATCTCAACAGGTGACTTCTATGCAATCGACTTAGATGCTGCAACAGCAACATTAGTTGGTTCAACAGGCAAAGGTTGCAACTATGTACAATGCGGTGGCTTCAACCACTACGATGGTACATTCTACTGGTTCCAATGCTACGATACTTCAGACATGAGTCTCTATACAATCGACCTTACAACAGGTGCAGCATCATTAGTTGCAGCAAATGTTGGTGAAGTAACATCATGGTTCGTTCCTTACGAAGCAGAAGCTAACCAATATGTTGGTGAAGTATATCCATTCCAAGCAGCTAACGAATCACCAATCATCTGGTCAAATATGATTGACAAAGATATGACAACTGAAGTTGACATCGCTATTACAACAAACAGCAATGATACAGCAGAAGGTACAATTGTTAGCTTCGTCAATGTTTCAGAACCAGAAATGGGTTATGATTATGAAATCGTTTTGGATGAAACAGGTTTATATACAATCGAAGACTTCCGTAAAGGTTCATACCAATTGACAGTTATGAAAGCTGGTTACACATCAAATGCAACAGGTGAAATAATCGACATTTGGTCAGCAACAACAATAGAATGTCAACTTGAAGAAATCATAGCAGCTGTTAACAGCCTCTATGTATCACCAACAGGTTGGGCAATGTGGAAAAACCACATCGGATTTATGGGTGATGAATTCGCTTACAGCTTCGAAGATGGCTTTGAAGGTTGGACAACAATCGACGCTGACGGCGACGGTCACATCTGGTACCACAGCAGTGAATCATATTTACACGGTGCAAACCCAAGACCATCACACTCAGGTACAGGTCACATCACATCAGAATCATACTGCTTCATCCAATATGAACTTACTCCAGATAACTATGTAATTATCCCTGAAAAAGTAACTGTTGGTTCTAACTCAGTATTCTCATTCTGGGCTTCAGCACAAGACGCTGCATGGGCAGCTGAACATTTCGGTGTTGCTATCTCAACAGGTGATGGTACAACAGCTGAAGAATTTACAACAATCGCTGAATGGGATATGACAGCTAAGGGTAACCAAAAAGATGCTCCAAGAGGCAGCAGAGAAGACGGTTACGGTACATGGTACTTCTACACAGTTGACCTCTCAGACTATGTAGGTCAAAGCATTTATGTAGCTATCCGTCACTTCAATAGTTACAACCAATTCTTCTTGTGCGTTGACGATGTCGCTTTGACAAACGGCGATCCAACAAGAGGAACAACTTCAGTTAAAGACTTCACAGTTTTATTGAATGGTTATGAAGAAGCTCATGTAACAACACCTTACTATCAACATGAAAACCTCGTTATTGGTGAGCTCTACACAACTACAATTATCGCTAACTATGAAGGTTCTTCAAGCGAACCAATGTCATACACATGGACAGCTGTTAAATGTGACAACTTCGAAGGTCCAAAAGAATTTACAGCAGAATATGAAAACGGTAGTGCAGTTCTCAACTGGGAACTCCCAACTTCAGCCGCTAAATCAGCTAAAGATGAAGAAGGTGTATGGATGCACTATGACAACGGTGAATATTATGATGGCGTTGGTGGTCCAGCTTCATTCTACTGGGGTATCAAATTACGCGCAGCTGACGTTGCTCAATACGCTCCAGCAGGCTTGACAAAGGTTGCTATCTACGACCGTCTCTCAACAACAGGTAACTTCCACATCTACTTAGGTGGTGACAACGCTCCTGGTTCATTAGTACATACACAAACATACACATTGACATCAGCAAGCGACTTCGTTGAATTCGAATTGACAGAAGCTGTAGCTGTTGATGGTACAGAAAACGTATGGGTAGTATTCGAAACAAATGACGGTGCTAACTTCCCAGCATCATGTACACAAGATACAGGCGACGCTGACGGACGTTGGATCTCTGTAGATGGAACAACATGGCAAGACGTAGCATCTCTCGGCTTGTACGATACATGGATGATCCGTGCTTTCTTAGGTGAAGCTGAAAATCCAGGTAACGAACTCGCATGCCTCGGCGCTATGTTATACCGTGACGGTGAACTTCTTACTCCAGAACCAATCGTAACAACTCAATTCGTTGATGTTCTCCCAGAAGTTGGTGAATATGAATACAGCTTGAGAGTTGTTTATGATGGAGTAAAAGATTCAACATACTATGCAATGTCATGCCCAGAAACTGTAACACTCGTAAGACCATGTGACGCTCCAACAGCCCTCTATGGCGTTCAAGCAACAGAAAACGGTCAAACAGGTGTAAGCCTCGTATGGCCATACTCAGAACCAGTTGCAGAATGGTTGTACTATGATGATGGCGTCAACGTTGACGGTATCGGTGGTCCATCAGAATTTATGTGGGGTATAATGTTCCCATCAGAATCAATCGGTGGTTACGACGGAAATTACCTTACAAAGGTATCACTCTATGATTACGCACAATCATCAGGTGACATCAACATCTATTATGGTGGTACATCAGCTCCTGCTACATTAGTACATACACAAACTTATACAAGTGTTGGTTCAAAATCATTCGTTGAATTCGATTTGACAAGCGCTCTCCCAATAGATATTACACAAAATATCTGGGTTGTATTCACAACAGTTCAAGGTACTAACTATCCTGCATCATGCAGCGCTGACTGTGGCGATCCTAACAGCCGCTGGATCTCAATGGACGGTGTAGTATGGGAAGACATCCAGGCATACGGTTTGAGCGACACATGGATGATCCGTGCATTCGTTACTAACTCTGCTAAGGGTGAAGTATCACAACTCACACCTATAACAGATTACGAATACACAGCAGGTGAAGGTGAATTCAAAGCTAACGGTAAAGCTGACGGTAAAGTTAGAAGCACTGACTTTGAACACTACAATATCTATCGTGGCTCTTCAGCTGACAACTTCACTTTAATCGGTGAAAGCAACGAAGGTAAATACTTCGACGCAGTTGAAACAGGTACTTACTACTATCAAGTAACAGCTGTTTATGACGTTGACGGCGAAGAATGTGAATCAGCACCTGCAACAGCTTATGATGACGAAACTCAAAACTATGTAGTTGTTGAAGTCGTTTCAATCAACGAAAATGGTGTTAACGGCATGATGATCTATCCTAACCCAACTAAGGATAAATTAAACATCAATGCTGAAGCTATGACACGTATCAGCATCACTAACGCATTAGGTCAAACAATCTATGATAGCGAAGTCGATTCAGATAACGAAATCATCGATATGACTCAATATGAAGGCGGTGTTTATATGGTACGCATCGTAACAGAAAACGGAGTAGCAGTAGAACGTGTTACTGTCGTTAAATAATAAATAACTAACTTGTAGAGACGTCGCATCATAGTGGCGTCTCTACTTTTTTAAATAATAGAACATGAAAAAATATTTATTATCACTTATCAGTGTACTTTTTTCTGTAGGACTCGTCAACGCTCAACAATATGTTGCGACTACACCTACTAAGAAAAATGTAATTATTGAAGAATATACAGGCAACTATTGTACATATTGTCCAGATGGACACCGTATAGCTAACGAAATAGCAGCTAACAACCCAGGTAGAGTGTTCCCTCTTAATATCCACGCCGGCGGTTATGCTGCAACATCATATCCTAATATGACAACACCAGCAGGTAATGAATTTAATAATAACTTCGGCGTTTATAGCTATCCTACAGGTGTGGTTAACCGCGCTACCGGTCCTATAGGTAGAAACTTATGGGAAGAAAAATCTATCAACCAAATGCAACAAACAGCTATCGTTAATATAGCTGGCGACTATACCATCAATACAGCTTCACGTACAGCTCAGATTACTGTAGAAATTTATTATACCGATAATAGCAATACATCAACAAACTATCTTAACATATTCATGTTACAAGATAATATCATAGGCTATCAAGCTGGTTCTAACTTGAACCCAACACAAATCGTTGATGGTCAATATTGCCATAATCACGTCTTCCGTTCAACTATAACTCCAACATGGGGTGAAGCTATCACACCATCAACAG
The DNA here is from genome assembly GCA_017630195.1 of Bacteroidales bacterium. Classification (GTDB taxonomy): domain Bacteria; phylum Bacteroidota; class Bacteroidia; order Bacteroidales; family F082; genus Limimorpha. The sequence continues at coordinate 28,463 of JAGBVS010000186.1, forward strand.
GTACTTTGATTACAAAAACATATACTTACACAATCCCTGAAACTATTGGTGACCCTAATGGCGTAGCGGTCGATCTCGATAATATTTATTTTGTTGCATTCTTGACAGATAAAAACGATAGCAACGGCGTTGTCCTCAATGCTTGTGAATTAGGTGTTCCTTCTCCTGAAATGCATGTTATCGACTTATGCGAAGGCGAGAGCTACACAGAAAATGGTTTCAATTATGTCAACCCTGCTGCTGGTTATTATGAAGAAGTGATAGAAGGTAACAACGGACAAAATGCTTATTTGTTCCTCACAGTTTACCCAACTTACACACGTAATTTGTCAATGGAAATCTGTGAAGGTGAGTCTTTCCACTATGGACCATTCCATTTCGACAATCCTGAAGCTGGCGTTCATACTCAAGAAAACGTCCTCCAAACAGTTGATGGCTGCGATAGTACTATAGTTATGACCTTGACAGTATTCCCTTCATATAACATTGAATATACAGCAGAAATTTGCGAAGGCGAAAGCTACAACGAACATGGCTTTAACCTCAATAATCTCGCTCCTGGCTTGTATAACAAAACTAAAGAATATGAAACAGAATACGACTGCGACAGTATCATTAACTTGGTGTTGACAGTGTTGGATTCACCTGAAGTTACTATAGCTGGTAACACACAAATTTATGCAGGCGAAAGCACAACATTGACAGCAAGTGGCGCTGATTCTTATGTTTGGTCAACAGGCGAAACATCAGCTTCTATAACAGTAGAACCATCTGAAACAACAAAATATTCTGTTGTCGGAACAAAGAATGGCTGCGATAATGAAGCTGAAGTTACAGTAAACGTAACTGTTGGTATTGATGAAAATTTAAACGTTAATACAAAATTGTATCCAAATCCAACAGATGGCGATATGAAGATTGAATGCAAAGGAATGAAAGAAATTTCAGTATTTATGCCAAACGGCCAATGCATGGAAAAACTTATCGTAAATGAAGATGTTTATACATTAGATATGAGCGAATATAAATCAGGAGTTTATTATTTGAGAATAACAAATAATAACGGAACTCAAGTGTATAAAACAGTGAAGATGTAATCAGAAAGATTATAAGATAAAAAGAACCCTGGAATTTGATTCTGGGGTTCTTTTTTTATTAATGCTTGCCTTTTCAAACAATATTGACTTCTGGTTTTATTTCAACGCCGAATTCTTCTTTGACGCTACATTGTATCTTGTTCATGAGATTGAGAATCTCTTCTGGCTTGCCGCCTCCGTAATGAACAAGGACGAGCGCTTGTTTGTCCCACACACCGACATGATTTTCTCTGTAACCTTTCCATCCAGCTTTATCAATGAGCCAGCCAGCCGGAATTTTGACGCCATTATCATTAGGATATGAGGGCACTTCAGGATATGTTTCTTTGATGCTTTGATACTTGTCTGCATCGATGATAGGATTTTGGAAGAAACTGCCGACGCTTCCAACGACGCCAACTTCTGGCAACTTCTCCGCACGTATCGTCTTAATAGCATTGGCTACATCAGAAAGAGTAGGGGATTCTATATTTTTTTTAACCAAATATTCTTTAATATTTCCGTATTCCAACTTCAATTCAGCGTCTTTTTTCAACTTAAAGTCGATGGCATAGATGAAATATTTCTTGTTCTCTTCTTTCTTGAAAATACTGTTACGATAAGCAAAATTACATTCTTCATTTTCAAAGATACGTTCTTCGCCGTTTTCAATGTTTATGGCATAAACTCTTGTGATGCAATCTTTCACTTCGCTGCCGTAAGCTCCGATATTTTGTACAGGAGCAGCACCTACGCTGCCTGGAATATCAACCAAATTCTCTAATCCGTAAAGATTGTTACTGACAGTAAAATCTACGAAATCTTTCCATGTTTCACCCGACATACATCTTGCTGTTAGGAATTCAGGTTGTCCGTTGTCCGTTGATTGTTCGCATTCAACAAATGAAATTCCTTTTAGATTAGAATGTATAACTATTCCGTCAAAATATTCATCAGCAAAAAGAATGTTGCTGCCTCCTCCAAGGAAAAGTTTCTTCGATTCCTTAAAAGTCTTGTCGTCAATGAGTTTCTTTATATCATCTAAGGTGTTTATCTCGCAAAAATATTTTGCGATAACATTAAATCCCATTGTGTTTAAGCCTTGAAGAGAATGTTCTTTTTTCATGAATATATTTTTTTTCAAAATTAAGTTTTTTTTGTGAAATCAAGACATAAAAGAAGTAATTTTATAAACTCAAAAAAGATATAAAATTGAAACGTGTTATAGTATCGGTTATCAACGACTTGGTTACAGACCAAAGAGTCAACAAGTCGTGTCTGACACTTCAGAAGGCAGGATTTGAAGTGTTGCTGGTTGGTCGTAAACAAAGAAAAAGTCCTGAAATGGATATTCGTCCTTATCGTTCTCATCGAATGAAACTTATTTTTGAAAAAGGTCCATTGTTTTATGCAGAATATAATATCAGATTGTTTTTCTTTTTGATGTTTCATCGTGCCGACTGTTTCTTGTCGAACGACTTAGATACATTGTTGCCTTCTTTTTTAGTTTCTAAAATAAAGAGAAAGAAACTCATTTACGACAGCCACGAATATTTTACAGAAGTCCCGGAACTTGTCAGCCGTCCCAAAGTGCAGAAAGTCTGGCGTATGATTGAAGAGTTTATTCTGCCCAAGATGAAGGAAATGATAACTGTAAATGAATCTATTGCGAATTTATTCAGAGAGAAATACGGCATTAAAGTTCATGTGATTAGGAATATTCCAATGCGTAAGATGTTGCCGGAACCAGCATCACGTGAGAAATTGAATCTTCCGGATGACAAGCATATTCTTATACTACAAGGTTCTGGAATCAATATTCACAGAGGCTCGGAAGAACTCGTCGATGCGATGCAATATCTCGACAATTGCCTGTTATTAATAATAGGTGGCGGTGATGTCTTGCCAATTTTGAAGAAAAAAGTGGAAGAAAATCATTGGGACGACAGAGTGCGTTTTTATCCGAGAATGCCATATAAAGACATGATGGCGATAACACGCTTGGCAGAAATAGGCTTCACTCTCGACAAAGCCAACAATTTGAACTATCTTTTCAGCCTCCCTAATAAATTGTTCGACTACATACAAGCCAATGTGCCTGTTGTTGCTTCTCATCTTCCTGAAATAGAAAGAATTATAAAAGATTATAATATCGGCACCTTCGTCGATGACCATAATCCTCGTCATATAGCAGAAAAAATAAAAGAAGTTCTTTCTGATGAAAATACTTTGAAAACTTGGAAAAATAATCTTAACTTCGCAGCTCAAGAGTTATGTTGGGAAAACGAAGAAAAAACTTTGATTGAAATATATGAGCAATACATCTGATAAACATTTACATATCGTCAGTTTCGATATTCCTTATCCAGCCAATTACGGCGGTGTTATTGATGTCTTCTTTAGAATCAAAGCGCTGTCAGAACGAGGTGTTAAAATTCATTTGCATTGTTTTGAATACGGACGAGAACACTCGGAATATCTCGAAAGTTTCTGTTATTCTGTAAATTATTATAAAAGAGAAACGAAATTAAGCAAGATATTCAGCCCTTTGCCATATATCGTCTGTTCTCGCGATTCTGAAGAACTACTCAATAATCTCAAAAAAGATAATTATCCTATTTTGCTCGAGGGATTGCATTGCTGTAAACTTCTCACTTGCAACGATTTGAAAGGTAGAAATATAATCGTCAGAGCGCATAATGTTGAGCATGAATATTATGAACATTTGGCGAAGGCAGAAGTCGATTCCAAGAAGAAAATATATCTGAAGCAAGAAGTTGACAAACTCAGAAATTTTGAATGTGTCTTGAATAAAGCGAATGCAATTCTGGCGATTTCGCAGAAAGACTATGAATATTTTTCCGAGAAGTATAAGAATGTTTATAAGGTGACAGCTTACAATGCTTATACAGAAGTTGATATTCTTGAAGGCAGCAGCGATTACGTTTTATATCATGGCAATCTGTCGGTTGCTGAGAATTATCGAGCTGCTGAGATTTTAGTTGAAACATTTGAGAAATTTAATGTCAAGCTAAAAATAGCCGGCATGAATCCGCCTCCTCATATCGTAAAACTCATTGAAGATATTCCTAATATTGAACTTATCGATAGTCCTAACGATCAGGTTTTGTTTGATTTGATTCGTCATGCACATATAAATATTCTTGTTACGGAACAGGCTACGGGTCTTAAATTAAAATTGTTGAATACACTCTTCAACGGCCGATTCTGTTTAGTTAACGACAAGATGGTTGAAGGCTTGGATGTCAACGGTTTGTGTTATATTGTGAACGATTCCAATGCTATACGATTCGCTGTCAGTGAGTTGATGCCTCGTTCTTTTGACAAGCATCAGATTGAACGCCGAAGAAAGAATATGAAGAATTTCTACAATATCGAAGAGGCTACAGATTTGTTGATGAAGCTGATAACAGAAAATTGAAAATTGTTGTGAACTGTGAGCATTATGAATCATGAAGTTAAATAAAATCTCAATTAAAAATGCTGCCGAGCAATTGAATGTCTCTGTTGTCAGTATTCACAATTGGATTAAAGACGGTTCTTTGCGAACGACCGACAATATTCTTACTCAGGAAAATATTGACGATTTTAGAGATGATTTTTTGAAAAATAAAAAATTATCATCCCGTGCAAATAAGCAATACAAAGATTTGCATAATCATAAAACTTTGACAGAAGTTATAAAAAATGATTTGCAATCAGCAATGTCGGGTGATGATGTTTCATTGAAATACGAGTCATCATTGTCTGAATCATATAAAAACAAGGAAGGTATTTATTACACGCCTAAATATATCATTGAAGATATGTTAAAATCTATTGGTATTACGGAAAATAAAACCTTTCTCGATCCATGTTGCGGTTCTGGAAACTTTATCATAGAAGCTATAAAAAAAGGAATATCTCCAGAAAATGTTTATGGTTTTGATGTAGATGAGAATGCAGTGGCGATAACTAAAAAAAGGATAAAAGAAATAAGCGGTCACGATAGTAAAAATATCATTTGTGCAGATTTTTTGAGCCAACAGCCAGTAGCCAACAGCCAACAGTTCGATTATATATTTACAAATCCGCCATGGGGAAAGAAAATAAAAAAAGCGGATAAAGTCAGATATTCTTATTTTTATAATTCAGGAAATGTTTTAGACACGTCGGCAATATTCTATTTTGCTTGTTTGAATGTGTTAAAAAAAGATGGCATGATAGGAATGTTGTTGCCTGATTCTTTCTTTAATATTGGTTCATTTGAAAACGCTCGTATATCATTGCTGTCGTTAAAAATAAATCGTTTTGTCGATTATGGTAAAGCTTTTAAAGAATTGATGACTAAAGCGATGGCTTTTATAGCGACTAATGCTAACAGCCAACAGCCAACAGCTAATAGCCAAATACAATGTGAAATATATAATGTTAAAAAACATTTGCGTTCACAGGAAAGTTTTGTTGATATTCCCAAACATATCTTCAATTTTCATATAGAAGAAAGTGAAAGTGATATAATACGTCGTGTGTTTTCTTTGCCGCATATCACATTGAAAGACAATGCTAAATGGGGTTTGGGAATTATAACAGGAAACAACGAGAAGATTTGTAAAAAAGAGAAAACGAATGGATTTGTCCCCATTTACAGAGGAAAAGATATATTGAAAAATGACTTGGCGGAGCCTTCGTTATATATAGGTGAGAATCTTGAAGGATGTCGTCAAGTTGCTGATTTATGTTTGTATAAGGCACCTGAAAAAGTTATATATCGTTTTATCTCGAATAGAATAGTTTGTTTTTATGATACGGAACAGCGATATATTTTAAATAGTGCGAATCTATTTGTTTTAAATGAAGAATTTCCAATATCATATTCGCAACTTGTTGATTTGTTGAATTCAGATTTCATGAATTGGCTCTTCAGAAGCATCTTCAACACTCACAAAATATTGCGCAGCGACTTGGAAGCATTGCCTATCATCCACGAATATTTTAAGGAAAATGAAGTATTCTCCGAAAAAACATTTAAGAAGTATCTCTCTATCTTATAGACTTATAGCCTTATAGTCTTATGGTCTTATAGCCTTATCAACTACAGTTCCTTCATCGCATTTTATTATTCTTGACGGATATTTCAGGATAAGGTTGTAGTTATGAGTTGCCATGAAAATGGTCTTTCCTTTAGCGCATATCTCTTTAAGAAGATTCATGATGTCGTTGGTTGTCTCAGGGTCGAGGTTGCCGGTAGGCTCGTCAGCGAGTATGAGTGAAGGGTCGTTGAGCATGGCTCTTGCGATGGCGATGCTCTGTTGCTCGCCGCCCGACAATTGATGAGGCATCGATTTACGTTTTTTAGGCAATCCGACTTGTTTCAATACTTCGTCGATTCTCTTTGACATGGCAGCCTTGTCTTTCCATCCAGTAGCTTCTAATACGAAATAGAGATTGTCTTCTACATTACGGTCAAAAAGAAGCTGGAAATCTTGAAACACAATGCCTATCTTTCTTCTTAACATAGGAATGTCGCGGCTTTTTATGCTTCTAAGATTATAGTCGGCTATGTTTATTTCGCCTTCTTTTGCAGGAAGGTCGGCGTATAAAGTCTTTAGCAGTGATGATTTTCCGCTACCTGTTTTGCCAATTAAATAAACAAATTCACCTTCTTCTATTTCAAAGTTGACATTTTTTAGAATACATCTTTTATGCTGATAAATAGCAGCTTCTTTTAATGATATGACGCTTTTTGAATTCATAGTTCACAATCCATAATTCGTAATGCAAATATATAAAAAAATGACAAAAGGCTAAAGTCTAAGGACTAAAGGAAAAATTTCATCAACTCCTAATTGTCACCAACTTCCTCCAGCGCCACCGCCGCCGAAGCTGCCACCTCCGAAACCGCTGAAACCTCCGCCGCCGAATCCTCCTGAGCCGCCTGAGAAATCGTTCCAATGGTTATGATGATGACGATGACGATTGCTGTTATTGTTTAAGAGACTTAACCAGAATAGCGTTCTCCAGAACGAGGAGTCATCCTTTTTAGAAGAGATAGTGGTTCCGACTTTATTGGCCAGACTGATATATAAAATCATCGCTGCCATTCCAATTATGATGATTATCAATGCAGCGATTGCTGAGTCTTCTTCGGTAGATTTGTCTGATGAGAAACCGCCTGATGCAAGTTTTATTATAGAGTCGATGGCATTGTTGACACCGCTGTAATAGTCGTTGTATTTGAAAGCAGGAATCATTTGGTTTTCTATGATTCTTTTTGCTAATGCGTCAGGGATATATTGCTCAAGGCCGTATCCGACGCTGATGAAAACCTCGCCTTTAGTTTCATTTTTTGGTTTTACTAAGATAACGATGCCGTTGTTTTCTTTTGTTCCGACGCCCCATTTCTCTCCGAGTTGGTAAGCGAAATCGGCCGCTGTAGTGCTTTGTAAGTCGTTGACAAAAACGACAGCTATCTGTGTTGATGTAGTGTCGTTATAATTCCTTAGTTTATATTCAAGATTGTTAGTCTGACTATTTGTCAGAGTGTTGGTGAAATCGTTGACGAGTTGGGGAGGAGACGGACGATTAGGAATCTGCTGAGCATGGCAGAAAGAAACAACGAATAAAAGCAAAAACAAAACGATGCTTTTTAATCCACGAAACCTCACTAAATAGTATGATTTTTTTTTATTCATATTTGTCCACTAATAAATAAAGTCCACGATAAAACACATTCTTAATTTCTGAGACGTGTCAACGATATATTGTTTATTTTTATTTGAATCATCGACGCGTCTCTACAAACATTCCTAATTAATTAAAAGAAATCTCATCACTCAGTTCATTAACGTCATCACTTTGATAAGGGAAATATTCTTTGAGTCTTTTTCCGCATTTTAATATCCCGTCAATGAGACCTTCAGCGAATCTGTTTTCTTTGAAATTAACAATCATCTCGTCTTTGATGTCGTTCCAGAAGTCGTGTTCTACATTTTTGTTGATACCTTCGTCGCCTATTATTGCAAATTTATGGTCTTTGACGGCGAGGTAGAACAAGATGCCGTTGCGCGCGGCAGTTTGATTCATCTTTAAATCGTAAAACACTTCTGCCGCGCGCTCTATAGCCTCTTCTTTACAATGATTCTCAATATGCACTCTTATCTCACCGGATGTGTTGAGTTCCGCTTCCTTGATGGCAGCGACTATCTTCTGCTGCTCTTCCTTTGAAAAGAATGTCCTTGATGTCATTATATTAGATTTTTAAAATTCAACTTTTGGTGCAACCTCAGAACCTGCAGCTGCTTCAAAATAGGCTTTCTTCTCGAAACCAAACATATTGGCGACAATGTTAGTTGGGAATCTGCGTAAAACTGTATTGTATTCCTTAACAGCATCGTTGAAGTTCTTGCGCTCTACAGAGATACGGTTTTCTGTTCCTTCAAGCTGTGCCTGTAACTCCATGAAATTCTGGTTGGCTTTCAAGTCAGGATATTTCTCTACAGTTACCAAAAGTCTTGACAATGCGCCTGACAGCTGATCTTGTGCTGCCTGGAATGCCTTGATGTTTTCTTCTGTCATATTGTCGGCATTGAAATTGACAGATGTGGCTTTGGCACGTGCTGCAACGACATCGGTCAAAACTTGCTGTTCGTGTTCTGCGTAGCCTTTCACTGTCGCTACTATGTTAGGAATGAGGTCGGCACGACGTTGATACACGTTCTCAACCTGAGCCCATTTTGAATTGACATTCTCTTCCTTGTTGACCAATCCGTTGTATTTTCCGACAAACCAGAAAACAATCAATACAACGACGCCAACGATTAAAATAATGGTGTTTTTCTTTTTCATATTTTCTCCTTTTTTGTTAGTGATGTAGTTGTGGAGTAATGAAGTAATGTAGAAAATCACTCCATTACTCCATCACTTCATTACTTCATCACTTCAAAACTATTCTTAACAAACTCATTCAAGTCTTTACCTTTTAATAAGTTCTTTGAAAGACGTGCTAAGTCGTATAAATGTTTGATAGTGTTCTTTTGTGTATCTTCGTCTTTGTCTAAGATGCCAGCGATGACTGGGTTGTTGACGTTGAGCATGAGAGTGTAGCTGTCTGGCATTGAGCCCCACATCTGCATTCCGCCGCCCATAGCACTCATCTCTTTCATTCGACGCATGAACTCGTTTTGGATTACTTCAACAGGTGCGTCGTCTTCGCCTAAGTTGCTGAACTCTACGTTGAAAGTGACTTTGTCGATGATTTCTTCAAAAGCTTTTCTGATGTCGGCTTTTTGTTCATCATTGAGTTTTGACTCTTTGTTGTCTTCTTCTTTCTCAATAAGTTTGTCGATAGAAGCTGAGTCAACGCGAGCAAATTGACAGTCGCCGTATTTCTGTTCCAAAGTGCTGATGAAATGAGAGTCGAGGATGCCGTCTAACAAAAGAACGCTGTAGCCTTTGCTCTTGGCATTTTCTATGTTGCTGTATTGTTCATCAGCATTTGTAGCATAGAGATAAACGAGTCTGTTGTCTTTGTTCTTCTGATTTTCTTCGATTTTCTTTTTATATTCTTCTAATGTGTAATAGATTCCGTCGGTGTCTTTCACGAGCATGAATTTCTCTGCTCTCTCGAAGAACTTAGGGTCTGCTATCATGCCGTATTCGATGAAGACGCTGATGTCGTCCCATTTCTTTTCATATTCAGCGCGGTCTTTCTTGAAGAGTTCTTCTAACTTTTCAGCGACTTTCTTTGTAATATAACCTGAGATTTTCTTGACATTTTGGTCGTTTTGCAAGAATGAACGGCTTACGTTCAATGGGATGTCTGGAGAGTCGATGACGCCGTGGAGCATTGTCAGGAACTCTGGCAAGATGCCGTCAACAGAGTCGGTGACGAAAACCTCGTTGCAATAGAGCTGAATCTTGTTACGTTGGAACTCGTATCTGTTCTTGATTTTTGGGAAATATAAGATACCTGTCAAATTGAAAGGATAATCGACGTTGAGATGGATGTGGAACAACGGTGTCTCGAAGTTCATTGGATACAACACATGATAGAAATCGTCGTATTCTTTGTCTTCTATTGATGATGGCGACTTCTTCCAGAGAGGTGCTACGTCGTTGATAATCCAAGGTTTTTCTACGGTTTTTGTCTTTGGCTTGCCTTCTTCGTCGTTCTCACCTTCTATGATTTCTTCGACGTTCTTTGTTCCGAATTGGATTGGTACTGACAAGAATTTGCAGTATTTATTTAACAACTCACGGATCTTGCTTTCTTCGAGGAAGTCGGCGCAGTCGTCGGAGATATAGAGAATGACGTCTGTTCCGCGGTTTCCTTTTGGTATTTCGGTCATTGTGTATTCTGGGCTGCCGTCGCATTCCCACATCACACCTTTTTCTTCTTCTGTCTGTCTGAATGACTTGGAGATGAGAGCCACTTTGTTGGATACCATGAATGATGAGTAGAATCCTAATCCGAAGTGACCGATGATGTTAGCGGCTTCAGCTTCGCTTTGTGTCTTGAATTTCTCCACGAATTCTGTCGCGCCGGAGAAAGCTATTTGGTTGATGTATTTATCGACTTCAGCGCTTGTCATGCCGATACCGTTGTCACGGATTGTCAGTGTCTTTTTTTGTTTGTCAATCTCGACTTTTATTGTGAGGTCGCCGAGCTCGCCTTTGAATTCTCCTGCTGAAGCGAGAGTCTTGAGCTTGTTTGTAGCATCGACTGCGTTACTTACGATTTCACGCAAAAATATTTCATTTTCAGAATATAAGAACTTTTTGATTACAGGGAAAATGTTTTCCGTTTTTACACCTATTGAACCTGTTTGCATATCTGTATTTTTTAATTGTTGTTAATTTTTATGCCTCTCGGATGTCAAACAATATGCCATGAAAATGACACTGACAAAATGACTTTTGAACTAAGGCTATTGGCTTTTGAACTTTGAACTTTTAACGTTGACTGCTGAGTTTTAATTTTTAACTTGAAACCAGTCCCGTTAGGGACGGCTGACAATAGGCAGGTGTGAAGTGCGAAGCACGAAACGCCTGTTATGGAAAATTTAAAAATAAAAGTGCCGAAGGTACGACAGAATCCACAAAAAAAATGTGTAGATTTGCACTTCAGTTTAAAACTTGAAAAATCTTGGACGAAGTCTGTTGACCGTTGTCCGTTGACATAAAATAAAGAATATGCAGAATTTCATAAATAAATTACAATCATCATTAAATGATGGCTCTTTCGTAAAGCTTACTCTTTCTAAGCCAAAAGCTAACAGCCAACAGCCAGCAGCTGATTTGCGTAACGTCTATGTCAAACCTATCATCTTGAAAAACGAGAAGATGTTTTCTTTCACATATCGTTACGAGAGAAGAGACGAGACCAAAAACTATGACGCAGAGCAGACTCTTGAGGTAATCAATCAATTGGTTCCAAATGTGTTTCTTAATGCTTCATTGTTTACTTTGACAGAAGACATTACTCTCCTTATTAGTAAAAAAGGTAAAGCGACTGTGATGAGCAAGGCTGTCAAAGAACAAAGAGAGCAGAACGTGCAGCATGACAAAGTAAAGAATCGTTTGATAAACACCGACAATCCTTGGTGGTTTAAATTAGGTCTGACAACTCGAGAAGGCAAAGTCACTGCCGATATGCAGCATAAGTTCAAGCAGATTTGCAAATATGTCGAGATTGTGGATGGCGTGATGAAGAATGTGAAGTTCGACGGCAAGATTCGCATTGCCGACATGGGAGCAGGGAAGGGCTATCTCACTTTCGCTTTGTATGAATATCTGACTCAAAGATGCAAATACGACATCGAGATGGAAGGCGTCGAGATACGTCCTGACTTAGTAGTAAAAATCAACGAGATAATAAAAGAATCGAATTTAAAAGACTTCCGTTTTGTGGAAAGTAGTATAGACAGCTATCAGCTATCAGCTGTCAGCTGTCAGCAGCCAATAGCCAACAGCCAACAGCCAACAGCCAATAGCCAACTTGACGTCCTCATCGCTCTTCACGCTTGCAATACTGCTACCGACGACGCCATTATAAAAGGTATCGAATATGGAGCAAAGTTGATTATTTGCGCTCCATGTTGTCACAAGCAGATTCGTCAGGAGATGGAGAAGTCTGGAAAAATAGATGTCATCACTCGATATGGAATTTTCATGGAACGTCAGGCTGTGATGATTACCGATACTATACGTGCCCTGATATTGGAATATTTCGGATACAAGACACAGGTGATGGAGTTTATCGAGATGGAACATACTCCTAAAAATATATTGCTGGTAGGAAGAAAAAGCGATGCTCCAGTTGACAAGAAAGCAATTTTGTACCAGATAGAATATCTTAAAAATCAATATGGAATAGAGAAACATTATTTGGAGAAGATATTTTTGGACTAAGGCTGTTGGACTTTTTTGCTCAATACTCGATATCCCCAAGGTTCAAAAGCCAGCAGCCTTAGTTCTTGGTTCAATCTTGCGTTAGGGATTGGAGCGGCATCCTTTTGGAGACGGAAGCTGGAGCCGTAGGCGGAAGCGAAGGCGAGAAAAGATATAGCGGAAAGCCCGACGGCGGAGCCGGAACGCCCAAGAAAAAATAAATTTAAAAAACTCTTTCCATATAAATAAAAATGTTTATCTTCGTGGACTTGAAAAAAACAAAAAGTAATTAACATTTAAAAAATAAATATCATGCAAAACATTGAATGGTCAACACTCCCATTTGGTTATTTACCAACAAATTACAATGTTCGTTGTTACTACAGAAACGGAAAATGGGGTGAAATTGAAGTAAGCTCAGAAGAAACAATAAACATCCACATGGCAGCAACATGTTTGCACTATGGCCAAGAAGCATTCGAAGGTTTGAAGGCTTTCCGTGGCGCTGACGGCAAAGTTCGTATTTTCCGTTTGGAAGAAAATGCAAAACGTTTGCAATCATCATGTGATGGTATCATGATGCCTCAATTCCCAATTGAGAAATTTGAAGAAGCCATGAAGAAATGTGTTCAACTCAATGCTGACTTCATTCCACCATACGGCAGTGGCGCATCATTATATCTCCGTCCATTGATTATTGGTACAGGCATCCGCGTTGGTGTTAGCCCAGCTGACGAATATTTGTTCTTAGTATTTGCAACACCAGTAGGTCCATACTTCAAAGGTGGATTCCAAGCTAACCCATACGTTATCACACGTAAATATGACCGCGCTGCTCCTCTTGGAACAGGTACTTTCAAAGTTGGTGGCAACTACGCTGCAAGTATGCGTCCTCACGTTGAAGCATGTCATGGCGGCAAATACGCTTGTGAATTCTATTTAGATGCTAAAGAAAAATGTTATATCGACGAAGCTGGCGCAGCTAACTTCTTCGCTATCAAAGATAACACATATATCACACCATTATCAACATCAATCCTTCCATCAATCACAAATAAGAGCTTGATGTTCTTAGCTGAAAAAATGGGTATGAAAGTAGAACGTCGTCCTATCCATGTTGACGAACTCTCTACATTTGAAGAAGCAGGCGCTTGCGGTACAGCAGCTGTTATCAGCCCAATCTCACGCATTGATGACCTCGACAACAATAAATCATACGTTTTCGGTGATGGCAAACCAGGTCCACAAAGTGAAAAATTGTACAACAAGCTCCGTGGCATCCAATGTGGTACAGAACCAGATGAATACGGCTGGATTACAATGGTAGAAGGAATATGATTTAGAAAATATTTTGTTTTAAATATTTTATTTTCATAGCTTTGGAAAGCGTCGTTTTTAACGGCGCTTTTTTTTGTCAAAAAACTTTTAAAAAAAAACTCTTAACTATTGATTTTTTGTGATTAATAGTGTATTTTTGCGACCCGATAAAGTAGAGAAATTTCGTAATTAATAAATCTAATTAAAATTAAATCAAATGAAAAAATTTACTTTCTTAATGTGTGCAGTATTTGCTTGCTTACTTCAAGTAAATGCACAACAATTCGTTTCTACAGATCCACAAAATAGAAACGCTGTCATTGAAGAATTTACAGGAAGAAACTGCGGTTACTGTCCAGATGGTCACGTTATCGCAAATTCAATCGTCCACGCTAACCCAGGCAGAGTATGGGCAGTTAACGTACACGCTGGTGGCTACGCTCCAACATCTTACCCTAACTTCAATACAGGTGTTAGTACAACAATCTGCAACGGTTTCCAAGTAACAGGTTTCCCAGCTGGCGTTGTTAACCGTTCAACAGCACAAGCTCAAAACCGTGGTCAATGGCAATCATTAGTTAACCAACAACTCTCACAAGCAGCTGAATGTAATGTTGCTGGTCAAGTTGTTGTTAACCCTGTAACTCGTTTAGCAAAAATCAACGTTGAGGTTTATTATACAGCTAACAGCGCATCAGCAAACAACTACCTCACAATCGTTATGTTACAAGATAGTATCTGGGGTTCACAATCAGGTGGTAACACAAACCCAGAACAATATGTTAACGGTCAATACTGCCACATGCACATCCTCCGCGATGCTATCACAGCTGACTGGGGAGATGAAATCGCTCCAACAACAGCAGGTACTTTAATCCAAAAAGAATACGTTTACGAAATCCCAGCTTCAATCGGTTCACCAAACGGTGTTGAAGTTGACCTCGAAAACATCTCTTTCTTAGCATACGTTGAAGAAAAACAACAAGGATCAACATACCGTCCTATTCTCAACGTTAACGAATTAACAATGACACAAGGTACAGAAGAAGCTATCTATCCTATCATCTCTAACGTTGCTGCAGCATCAGGTATTTCATGTTCAACAACAAGAACATTAAAACTCGACCTCGTTAATGGCGGTTTAGATGAATTGACATCTCTTAAATATCAAGTTAAAGTTGGTAACGCTGAACCTGTAGAATTTACATGGGAAGGCAGCATCGCTTCTTACCAAGGTTCATCAATTGAAATCGACGTTGAAATTCCTTTCGGAACACACACTGTAGAAGTTTCTATCGTTGAAGCTAACGGAACAGCTTACGAATTTACAAAAACAGGTTCTGTTACAACAAATGAGTGGGCAGCAGTAGAACTTGAAGAAACAGCAGAAACAGAAGAACTCACAATCGAAATCATGCAAGATAAATACGGTAACCAAATCACTTGGGAACTCCTCGCATCAGATATGACAGTTCTCGCATCAGGCGGCCCTTACACAATGTTAGTTGGTGGCGGTTCAGCAACACAACTCCACATCGAAAAAGCTACAGTTAACAATGGCGACTGCGTTAAATTCGTTATCAGAGACGCTGTCGGTAATGGTATCTGCTGCAGCTTCGGCGAAGGTTACTACCAAATCAAAGATAGCAAAGGTAATGTAGTAGTTGATGGCGACGGTGACTTCGGTTCAGAAGCTTCAGCATTGTTATCAATCGGTGCAAAAAATGATGAAAATGTTGAAGAAGTAGAAACAGTTGAATCTGTAAATATCTTCCCTAACCCTGTAAAAGACGTTCTTACAGTTAAAGGTGAAAATATGAAACAAGTTGTTATCTACAACGCTTTAGGTCAAGCTGTTGAAACAATCAATACAAACGACAACGAAGTTAGAGTTAACGTAAGCGCATACAATAATGGTATGTACTTCATCAACGTTATCGATAACAATGGTGAAATGACAACTTCAAAAGTTTCAGTTTTACATTGATAGTTTAATAAATAAAATATGAGACGTTGCATTCGTGTAACGTCTCTTTTTTTATCATATAAAACAAGCCTATGAAAAAATTTACTTTCTTAATGTGTGCTGTATTAGCTAGCTTCATTCAAGTTAATGCACAGCAGTATGTGTCAACAGAAGCAGCAAACAGAAACCTGCTTATAGAAGAGTTCACAGGTAGAAACTGCCCTAACTGTCCTGCCGGCCATATCATTTCAACAGAGATTGCTCACGAAAATCCTGGCAGAGCATGGAGCATAGGTGTACACTCCGGATATTTCGCTGTGACAACATATCCTAACTTCAATACAGATATTAGCGCTATCTTCACTGATCCTTACGATGATGTACAAGGCGGTCTCGGATATCCAGCAGCAGTGTTGAACCGTTCAACAGAAGAGGCTTTAGGTAGAGGCTTGTGGAGAGACGCAGCAGCTGAACAACTCCAAATAGCTGCCGAATGTAACGTGGGCGGTCATGTCACAATAAATCCAATCACTCGTACAGCTTCTATAACAGCAGAAGTATATTACACAGCTAATAGCAACGAATCAACAAACTATCTTACTATCGTTATGGTTCAAGATAGCATCGCAGGCCAACAAGCTTACGGTCATACTAACCCTGCTCAGGATTTAGGTGATGATATGTATTGCCACATGCATGTGCTTCGCGATGTCGTCACTTCTTCATGGGGTGATGAGATAGCTCCTACAACACAAGGCTCTTTGGTAACAAAGACTTACGAATATGCAATTCCTGAAACAATCGGCGACCCTAATGGCGTGACTGTAGATTTGGATAATATCTACTTCATCGCTTTCGTGACAGAGAAATATCAAGGAATACCAACACGTCCAATTTTGAACGTTAACAGATTGTCACAAGAACAATCAACAGGATTGGCTGTTTCTCCTTATATCTCTGACCTTAACATGGAAGAAGGCGTGTTCTGTGCTGAAGAAAGAACTTTCAAGACTTATGTTAAAAACGTTGGCTCTGAAACTCTCACTTCATTGAAGTTTGAAGTTGAAACAGCAGACGGTAATGTAGTAGAACATTCTTGGGAAGGAAGCATCGCTCCTGATGCAACAGAACGTATCGACATCACTTTGGATATTCCTTTCGGCAATAATGAAATGAACTTCAATATTGTTGAAGCTAACGGTCAAACTCACGAATATTCTAAATCAGTGATGGCTCTCTGTGATGAATGGGATGAATATGATACAGGTTGTGTTGAAGAAATTCCATTGACAATAGAAATCATGCAAGACAAATATGGTAACCATACAACATGGGAGTTCTTATCATCAGATAACACAGTCTTGGCATCAGGCGGTCCTTATAGCTATTTGCCAAATGCTAATTCACAATTGCATACATATAATGTAAATGTAACTGCTGATTGTTATAAATTCGTTATCTATGACAGCTATGGCAACGGCATCTGCTGCGGCGAAGATGGCGACGGATATTACAGAATACTTTCTGAAAATGGCGAAATCATTGTAGATGGTAACGGCGAATTTACCGACATGGCTTATAGCATACTTTCAGTCAAGACATCAGGAAATGTTAATGATGTTTTAGCATCTACA
>JAGBVS010000187.1 GCA_017630195.1 Bacteroidales bacterium
AACAATTATTTTTCTAAAAGATTTTCAAATAAGAAATTATTTATTTTTTCAAACAAATGCATTCTTACTTCAACACCACCTTGTTCGTATGTTCCATAGATACTATGGTTTTTGTTTGGATAAACCATCAAGTCAAACTGTTTACCTTCTGAGACCAAAGCTTTGATGAGTTCCATTGCATTTTGGAAATGAACATTATCATCGCCGCTACCATGGCATAACAAGTAATTTCCTTTTAATTTTTCAACGAAATTGATTGGAGAGTTGTCGTCATATCCAGAAGGATTTTCTTGTGGAGTACGCATGAATCTCTCTGTATAAATATTATCGTAATAGCGCCAGTTAGTAACAGGAGCGACAGCTACTGCTGTACTGATATAATCAGCGCCTTTTGTGATACCAGAAGTTGCCATGAATCCGCCATAGCTCCATCCATAAATAGCTATTTTATCTGGATTAACATAAGGTTGTGCAGCCATGTATTTAGCCAAAGTAATCATATCTTCGGTTTCATATTTTCCAAGTTGTTGGTAAGTCATTTTTTTAAAGACCTCACCTCTAGCGCCACCGCCTCTGTTGTTAATTGAAACGCAAATAATTCCATTTTGAGCAAGCAATTGCATCCATGCAAAGTCATCGCTACCCCAAGCATTATTAACAGTTTGATGACCAGGACCGCCATAAACATAAATCAATACCGGATATTGTTTGTTTGGATCAAAGTCAGGAGGAAGGATTCTCCAAGTTTCCATTTCAATTTGAGTTCCGTCAGGTAATGTAAAGGCTGGATCTGTAATTGTGATGAACTCTTTTTTACCTAAATTATATTCTTTCATTCTTTCGGCAAACTCTTTATTGTCTTCCAAAACTCTGACTTGTTTGCCTTTATTATCGAACAAAACATATTGGTGAGGTTGCTCAACGCTTGAATTGATATTTATCAAATATTTGAAGTTTGAGCTAAATCTTGCGTTGTTTGTACCTACCTTATTAATTAATGTACGCATGTCGCCTTTCAAGTTGACAGCGTAGATCTGACGTTCTATTGAACTGTTTTTAGCAGCTTGGAAATAAACTTCTTTACCATCGAATCCATAAACATTTGTCACTTCCCATTCACCATCTGTAAGTTGTTTAACGAGAGTTCCATCCATTAAATAAAGATAGATATGGTTGAAGCCATCTTGTTCGCTTGTCATCAAAAATCTTTTTCCATCTTCAAGGAATGTCCAGTTATCTGTAATATCGATGTAATAAGGATTCGTTTCATCGTAAAATACAGTTGTTTCACCTGTTGTTGCATCTGCTGCCAAAATTTCGAGGTGATTTTGATGACGATTTAATCTTTGGATAGCCAAGACATTAGGATCTTGAGTCCATTTAATTCTTGGGAGATAGATATCTGTTTCTTCACCTGTATCCATTTTCTTGGTTTCACCTGATGCGAGGTCATAAACATAAACTTCAACTATTGAGTTATCTTCACCTGCCTTTGGATATTTGAATTTGTAATCCTGCATATACAAACCTTCTGTCATTTGCATATTAAATTCTTTAACATTTGACTCATCGAAGCGATAGTAAGCGATTTTTTTGCTATCAGGAGACCAGAAGAAACCTTGAGCGAAACTGAATTCTTCTTCATATACCCAATCTGGTGCACCATTGATTACATAGTTCCATTCGCCATCGTGAGTAAATTGTATTTCTTCGTTAGTTTTCAAATCTTTAATGAAAAGGTTATTGTCGCGCATGAAAGCTACTTTTGTAGCATCTGGAGAGAATGTTGCGAGACGTTGGGCACCGTTTTCAGAAAGAGGAGCCAACACCTTA
>JAGBVS010000027.1 GCA_017630195.1 Bacteroidales bacterium
GCTTATGAAACAGATGATTCATATATTGTAGAGGTAACAGATGACGGTGTTGGTTTTGATATGAGCGTAGGATATGATGAAACCAAGCATGTCGGTATAAAAAATATAAGAGGTCGAATTGAAGCAATGTGCAGCGGAACGCTGACCATAGAAAGCGAAATCGGTAAAGGCACAAAGGCAACTATAAGAATACCAAAGGAGGCTGGGGATTATGATAGCGATAACAGTTGATGATGAAAGACCAATGCTTAAAGCTCTTACAGATATTGTTAAAGCTTCACCTGATATAAAAGAGGTCTATGATTTTTCTGCCTGCTCTGCGGCTCTTGAGTGGATTTCTGAAAATCGCTTAGATGTAGCCTTTCTTGATATAAATATGCGTGGTATGGGCGGTCTTGCCTTAGCTGAAAAGATCACCGAGATTTATCCGGAGTGTAAAATTGTTTTCTGTACAGGTTATGAGGAGTATGCATTAAACGCTATACAACTTCGGTGCAGCGGATACCTTATGAAACCAATAACACCGGAAGCTGTTCAAAAAGAAATTGACCATATCAAGAGTAAAAATCCGAATGTGTCGCTTCTTGATGTTAAATGCTTCGGAAATTTCGAGGTTTTAAAAAACGGAGAGGCACTTACCTTTAAGCGGACAAAGGCAAAAGAACTTTTCGCTGTACTTATTGACAGAAACGGTGCAGGAATGACAGGAAAGCAAATCTGTGCAGTTATGTGGCCCGAAAACACAGACGATGTTAAAAATATGGATTATTTAAGGCATCTTGTCGGAGACCTGAAAAAAGCACTTGCAAATGTCGGTGCAGAAAACGTCTTTTGTCAGGACGGATACAATTACAGAATTGAGCCTTCAAGAATCAATTGTGATTATCACAACTTTTTGAAAACCGGGAAGCCTTCGTTTCACGGTGAGTATATGACACAGTATTCATGGGCAGAAGATACCCTCGCTCTGCTGCTTGAAACAAATTAATAAATCAGTTTGCGGTCGGAATTATCCGACCGTAATTTTTTTTGTTTAAATTTAAATTTGTCATAGGTTTGTCATAGATAGTCTGATAAAATAACAAAATAAAATATTATTAGGAGAGGTTTTGACTATGAAAAAAAGACTGTTATCTTGTATTGTTTGCATTTGTATGGTGTTATGCTCATTAAATGCCGCCACATTTGCAAAGGATTCTGAAACCATTGTAATTCTATACGAAAATGATGTTCATTGTGCAGTCGAGGGGTACTCCAAGCTTGCTGCAATGAAAAATGAGCTTAAGTCTGAATACGAATATGTAGGTGTGGTATCTTCGGGTGACTTTGTCCAGGGCGGAACACTTGGAGCTGTATCAAAGGGCGAATACATTGTAGAACTTATGAACCTTGTGGGATATGATGCGATAGCCCCTGGAAATCACGAATTTGACTACACTATTTCCAGACTTACAGAACTTTATGAACTGTCGGAAACAAAGTACATATCTTGTAACTTTGCAAAAATTGGCGAGGAAAAAACATATTTTGAACCGTATACCATAGTTTCATACGGAGATGTTGATATTGCATATATCGGTATTATCACACCGGAAACAATTACCTCAGCACGTCCGTCACAGTTCAGAAATGAAAACGGAGAAATCATCTACACCTTTAACGAATCAAGATTGTATGAGTTGGTACAGGAAAGTATTGACGAAGCAACTGAGGACGGTGCAGATTATGTAATTGCACTTTCTCATATCGGATATGATGAGTCAGGAGAATTAAATGATGTCACTGATGTTATAGAAAATACCGATGGGCTTGATGTGGTTCTTGATGCCCATTCCCATTCTGTAATTGAAGAAAAGATTGTAAAAGATAAAAGCGGTGACGATGTTTTGCTTTCATCTACCGGTACAGGTTTTGAGAATATCGGTAAGCTTACTATTGCAAATGGAGAATTTGACACAGAACTTGTCAAGACCGAGACTTATACTAAAACTGATGCAGATGTTGATGCTTATATAGCAGAAATAAATGAAAGCTATGCTGAACTCGGCAACAGAAAAATCGGCGAAAGCAAGGTTGAGCTTATTACTCATAACGAAGAAGGCACGAGACTTGTACGAACTGCAGAAACCAATCTTGGTAATTTGTGCTCCGATGCTCTTTTCTTTGTAACAAATGCAGATGTTTCCTATGTTAACGGCGGTGGATTGCGTGCACCAATTAAATCGGGCGATATGACTTTTAATGATATATACTCGGTGTTCCCTTTTAACAATCGCATTGTAACAGCAGAGATTACGGGACAGGTACTACTTGATATGCTTGAAATGAGTATGATATCTTACCCTCAAGAAGACGGTGCTTTTCCGCATATGTCAGGTATAACCTTCTCTGTTAACAAATCAATTCCGTCATCCATAAAAGTTGATGAAAATGGATTTTTCACTAAAGTTGATGGAGACTACCGCATTTATGACGTTAAGGTTTTGGATAAAGAAAGCGGAAATTATAAAGCACTTGAACTTGACAAAAAGTATATTTTGGCGGCTGCGGACTATTACATCCTTAATTTTGGAAGCGGAATGTCTATGTTTAAGGATGCAAAAGTCGTTGAAAGCGAAGGAATGCTTGATGTTGAGGTTTTAGAAAGGTATATCACAGACAACTTAAACGGTGTCATCGGTGAAGAATATAAGGATGTTGTAAACAGAATTACTTTTACGGACGGCTATGAAAATGCAGACAACGAGGACAAAGCTGTAACAAGAGCAGAAGCAATAGTTGCTCTTTGGAATATGGAGGGCAGTCCTGCCTCTGACTTTGCAATGAAATTTGATGATGTATCAGCCGAAACTCCATATGCTGAAGCAATCCGCTGGGCTGCAGCTGTAAAAATTGTAAACGGCTGTTCGGAAAGCAGCTTTGCTCCCGATGATGTACTGACACGTGAACAGCTTGCCGCCATTCTCTGGCGTTATGCAAAAAGCGAAAATATTGATGTCAGCATCGGAGAAAACACCAACATCTTAAGCTATGAAGATGTTTTCACAGTAAGTGATTACGCTATACCTGCATTTCAATGGACTTGCGGCAGCGGAATAATGTCGGGGAATACAATCAGTACACTTGCTCCCGGTGAACAGGTTAACCGAATTTTCTTTGCATCTGTTCTTCATAAATATGCGCAGTATGTGGAGCAAAAATAAAAATATAAACCTTGGAGGTGCAAAATGAAATATTCGCCTGATGCGTACTTGCTACACGAATCAAACCAATTTATTACATTCAATATTCGAATTAAGGTAGTTATGAGGGAAAATGTTGAGCCAGACACGCTGACAGAGGCAGCTCAAAAA
>JAGBVS010000188.1 GCA_017630195.1 Bacteroidales bacterium
CTTCCCTATCCTTCCTTCAATCATCAACGTAAAAGACGAAATCAACGATTTCATTACAAATAAAGGCAGAATCAACTTCCCAGAAGAATGTGTATTCGGCAACGCATTGTGCAAGATTTACCACACTCCAAAACCACAAGCAGAAGTTGTTGAACTTCCAAAAGTTGACGAAGCAAGAATCCGCAAGGTCATCGACAACTGCGAAAACGGTTACATCGGACCAGATGAAATCTTCGAATTGTTAGATGCAGCTGGTATCGCTCAAAAACAAATCCGTGTCGTTGATCAAAAACAACAAGCATTAGACTTCGCTAACGAAGTTGGTTATCCACTCGTTATGAAAGTTGTCGGTCCTCTCCACAAGTCAGACGTCGGCGGCGTTACTTTGAATGTTCGCGACATCGAAACAGTTGACAGAGAATTCGACCGCTTGATGGCTATCCCAGAAACATACGCTGTTGAAATGTATCCAATGCTCGACGGTACAGAGGTTTACATCGGTGCTATCCGTGACGAAAAATTCGGCCATCAAGTATTCTTCGGTTTAGGCGGTATCTTCATCGAAGTATTGAAAGACGTTCAAAATGCTATCGCTCCTATCACAGCATGCGAAGCTAAAGATATGTTAACCAAGTTACGCGGTTACAAGATTTTGGAAGGCGTCAGAGGACAACAACCAGTCAACGTTGACATCTACGCAGAACAAGTTGCAAGAGTCAGCGCTTTGGTGATGGTTGCTCCAGAAATCGCTGAAATGGACTTGAACCCATTGCTCGGTAATCCTAAGAACGTCGTCGCTGTTGACGCTAGAATTAGAATTGAAAAATAAGTAAGATGAAGAAAGGTGATATAATTACCACATTAGCTGTCTTGGCAGTCATCGGAGCTTTCGCCTTCGTTCCAGGAGCGATGGATTGGTTCAACACAATGACTGCCAAGCATGGCATGATAATGAGTTTCTTCAAGTTCGCCATCTTGGGAACATTCGGCGAGATGTTGGCTTTAAGAATTCGTAAAGGCTGCTACATTGAAAAAGGCTTCGGTCTTGTACCAAAGATGCTTGTCTGGGGTTTCCTCGGCGTCATCATCGCATCAGCCATGACGATATTCAAGAGCGGCACTGTCACATTACTTGAAAAAGGCTTCGGCGTTTCAGAAGCAGGCGCTTGGTTCAAAGGTGACTTCAGCGGAGGCAAAGTCTTCGTCGCACTCTTAGTCAGCGTTTTGATGAACACCATCTTCGCTCCTGTCTTCATGACATTCCACAAAGTGACAGACATCCACATCGCTGAGACAGGCGGAACATTGAAAGGATTCTTCTGCAACAGATTGAAAATCCAAGAGACAATAGCACACAAAATCAACTGGGACTTACAATACGGTTTCGTCTTCAAAAAGACTATCCCATTGTTCTGGTATCCAGCACACACAATCACATTCCTTTTACCAGGAAACTACCAAGTGTTGTTCGCAGCATTCTTAGGCGTTGTGTTAGGATTGATTTTGAGCATCAAGAAATAAAAATGTAGAGACTTTATTTATGGCGTCTTATTAAGACAAAAAGCGTGTCACTTCTCAATGTTGACGCGCTTTTTTTGTGAATTTTAGAAACATCTAATCATATCTTCAAACACTGATTCTTTTAATCATATACTCCAAACTGGCAATTCTTTCCAGTCTAAACAGAATCCCATTTCTTTATAACTTAAAAGTTTTCCTCCTTTATTCATTATTAACATAAGATTCTTTTTTAAATCATTTCCTGGACTAATTACATCAGACAAATATTTTACACAACATAATAATGCAAATAATTTATTTGACCTTATTATCTTTATTGTTTTCTTATCAATAAATGGGTATTTTGTATTATATGGTAATATTACATTAACAATATATCTTCTATTCCAAATCCTGCTATGATGAGCACAACAATTTCTTAACACCGCAATTGCATGAAGCCAATTTGTAAAAATAAAATCATTAGGAAGACCGAACTCCTTTGCTATCTCTGTCTTTTCATGGGATTTCTGCAATAAGTCATACATTCTGCTGAGCGTTCCCAACGACAATACCTCAAGAGTCATCCAAGCTGGTGGTAATTCTGGATTATCATACTTTGAAAAATAATGTTTTATAAAATCCTCATTACTTCTATTAATTTCTGATTTTATATCTTTCATCAAAACATCAAACGCATCAATTTCTTCTCCGCCTTTAGTTTTCACAAACTTTTCTCTATATAACAAAGGATTAACAAACCAATGACTATCATTCGTAGATTCACTATATATCTGTACGATTTTAGTTCTAACTGCTATTTCAATTTTTTCAATTGCATTAAACATCAGACTTCTTAACCGTCTATCAAAACAATATAAATCTATAATATCCGAAAAATGAATATTATCAATTATAAATTGATGATCTGCTGTTTCATCTTTATTATTCTGAAACGGATATGTATAAGCACGAAGTCTGTAATAACTAATATTTGACAAATAATTATTTGCGACTATTTTATCGTCAAATATCAGGCCTCTACTTTGCAATTTGTCTATTTGTTCTAAAATAGGCAAAGGTTTCTTTTGGTAATTCATAGTTCTTATATACTCGAAGACCTTCCTGGTGCGCTGATCTACGAGAAGCGTGGAAGGTCATATTGCTTGCAAAGATATAGTTTTTTTCTCAAATCATATAACAAAAGTCACAGAAAAAATTGTTAAAAAAGAGTAATGAAAAATTAAGAAAAAAAATCCTACATTCCTAATTTATCAAAACCTCCGCCGCTCTCATCGCTTCGGCAGTGACTTCGGCGTTGGAAAGCATCTTCGCGATTTCCATGATACGTTCTTCGCGTGTCAGAGTTCTGATGTTAGAACGTGTCTTTTCGTCAACAACATCTTTATATACAAAGAAATGATTCTTCGCTTTACTTGCCACTTGTGGTAAGTGAGTGATACTTACGAGCTGAAGCGTCTCTCCCATCACCTTCATGATGTCACCGAGTTTTGATGCGACTTCACCAGAAACGCCGGTGTCAATCTCATCAAATATCAATGTTGGGATGTAATTGTTTTTCGCTGCTATACTCTTAATCGCGAGCATCAAACGTGAGAGCTCGCCACCAGAAGCAGCCTTCGCCATATTTTCTGGAGCGTAGCCTTTATTTGCAGAAAACATAAATGTCACGACATCAGTTCCATTTGATGTCAACTCATTTATATTTTCTATCTTAATTTCAAAAACGCCGTGAGGCATCGCAAGTTGGCGAATGACATCAGTGACATCTTTTTCAAAAATAGCCTTGGCAGAAAGTCGTCTCTTGTTCAATTCTTTCGCCTTTTGACTCAAAGTTTTTTCCATCGCCTTGACTTCTTTTTCTTTATCAGCGACGATTTCATCTATATTTGAAAACTCATCGACTTTACGTCTTATATCTTCTCTAAGTTGAAGCAATTGTGAATAATCATTAAGATGATGTTTCATCATAAGACGCCGAATCACATCGAAACGTTCTTGCAATGTTTCAAGCGATGAAATATCCATCGAGTCGTCCTGAAGATTATTCAAGTCGGAGCAAATGTCTCTAAGTTCAATCTTGACGGAGTTAAGGCGTTCCGACATAGAATCAAGTTCAGAGATATAACGTTTCAGCTTATCGACATTATATAATAAGGTATTGATTCCATCAAGAACAGAAGTCTCGCTATTTTCAAGAATCATTGTCGATTCATTAAGAAGACGGCTTATCTCTTCTTGATTTTCAAGAATTTCTATTCTTTGAGCGAGTTCATCGTATTCATTATCTTGAAGTTCTGACTTTACGAGTTCATCAAGTTGGAATTTCAGATAATCATTTTCGTCTATATTATTCAATGCCTTTTTACGAAGTGATTCCAATTCATTTCTGGCAGATGTATATTCTTTATATGACTTCTTATATTCAGTGAGCAGCTCTTGATTGTTGGCAGCGTCATCTAACAATGAAAGCTGAAAATCAGGATTGCACAACAAAAGAGAATCGTGTTGCGAATGAATATCAACGAGATGCGAACCGAGTTCTTTTAAAACCTGTAAAGAAACGGGAGTATCATTCACAAAAGAACGAGATTTTTTCTGAGGATTAAGCTCTCGACGGATGATACATTCTTCTTCAAAATCGATGTCATTTTCTTCAAAGAAAGACTTTAATCTCTCGTTATTCAAAGCGAATGAAGCTTCAACTACACATTTTTTAGTATCGTCAAAAAGGATATTTGAGTCGGCTCGATTACCAAGAACGAAACCTAATGCGCCGAGTAGAATTGATTTTCCAGCTCCTGTCTCACCTGTTATGACAGTAAATCCATTATCAAATTCTATTGACAATGATGATATTAAAGCATAGTTAGATATTGATAATTTCTGTAGCATGCTTATTTTCTTCCTGACAAAAGTTCTTCATATTCTGAAGCATGAGAAGGATCTATTTCTCTTAAAACATTAACAGCTTTGGTCTTTTCTTGGAGATTTCCTTCAGAATAAATGCTTTTCCATTCACTTCGTTTTGTATCGTTAAGAATTTGGATGAACAACAAGTTCGGTCTTTCCGAATATATTTGTTTAAGATATTCCAAAGATTTTGTTATTGCCGCTTTACCTTCATCTTGTTTTGTTGACATAACATCCAAGCCAAGTCGATGATATTCATATATAAACTGTCGAATGGGCTTATATGAAGCATTATTCATATTTTCATTCAGCCAATAACGGTTTCTTTTATCATCAAAAGCTTTCCATCCCGATTCGTCTGCGCTTTGAGCTGCTGTAACAATTTGGTCAGTGATTTTGAAGAAAGGGTCGCCGCCATAAAGTCCGAAGCTATCAAAATACAATCCGAGTGAATAATAAGCATAGAAAGCGAGAGTTGATGTCAAGTTCGACATATAAGTATTTTCAGAGAAATCAAGAGGTTGAGACTCAATATATTCGAACACAAAATCATCATCCTGATAATTAAACAAAGGTGTGTTGTAGTTTGTTTTGTATGTTGGACGGCGGAGAGCTATATTCAATTCAGCCTCAATCATATTACCGTCTTTTTTTGCAACATTGATAACAATTGCGCCTTCTATTCTTTCTTCCGGTTCTAACTTAACATTAGTCCATACTTTGTTATTCATAAAGTTAAGTATTCCTTCTTTAAGAGATTCGAAAGCACGTTGGTCGGTACCTTCCACTCTTGCAGAAGAGACCGTCACGTCGATGTTAAACTCTTGAGCTTTAAGGGAATCAAGTCCCATCAAAGAGCATAACAATATCAATAAAGCACAAATTTTTCTTTTCATATTTCAGTTTATATATTGGTGGATGGCGTCTAAGACATCTAATGCCACTTCATTTTTAGGTTTCAGTTCAAAATCTGTAATTTTGTCATCTTTCGTAATGATAGAAATCTTATTAGTTTTTGTCTTAAATCCAACACCAGATTCATTCATTACATTAAGAACGATAAGATCTATGTTTTTGGTATGTAATTTCTTTTTAGCATTCTCCAAACCATTTTCTGTTTCAAGAGCGAAACCTACTACGACCTGGTTATCAGACTTTTTACTTCCAACAGATTTAAGAATATCTTCTGTTTTGACAAGTTTTAAAGTGATGGTATCGTTATCTGGATTTTTCTTAATCTTTTGTTCAGCAACTATTTCCGGTCTGAAGTCAGCCACTGCTGCGCTCAGCACTGCAATATCTGTTTTAGGGAAGAAAGACATCACAGCATCATACATTTCTTTTGCAGATGTCACTGGCAACACATTGATATTATTTCTATTAGGCGAGATATTAGACGGTCCTAACACAAGAGTCACCTCTGCGCCTTGATCAGCGAATGCGCGAGCTATCTCAATGCCCATCAGTCCTGAGCTATGATTTCCGATGAATCTTACAGGGTCAATAGCTTCGTAGGTTGGACCAGCTGTTATAAGGACTTTCTTGCCAGTAAAATTACGTTTTGTTTGAAAGAACGCTTTTATTCTTTCATATATTTTCTGAGGTTCTTCCATTCTGCCTTCACCACACAAACCGCTTGCGAGTTCTCCTGACGAAGGGGCCACGAAGATACATCCTCTTTCAATTAAGGTTTTGATATTTTGTTGGGTAGCCTGATGTTTATACATATCGAGGTCCATTGCTGGAGCGAACATGATAGGACATTTTGCTGAGAGACATACCGTAAGCAAATAGTTATCTGCCATGCCGTAAGCCATTTTAGCCATTGTATTTGCCGATGCTGGAGCCACGACCATAAGGTCGGCCCACAATCCAAGCTCAACATGGCTGTCCCACTTGCCAGTTTGTTCATCGAAACCGTAGGTTAACACAGGATTACCGCTGAGTGTTGACAAAGTAAGAGGCGTGACGAAATCTCTTGCTGAAGGTGTCATCACGACTCTCACATCTGCGCCGTCCTTTTTCAACAGACGCACCAACAAAGGAATTTTATAGGCGGCAATGCTACCTGTAATTCCTAATAGAATTTTCTTTCCGGTTAGCATTGTAACTCCTTATCTTAGAAATCTCCTTCGTTTTCCTTGTTAGGATTACGATAATAGATACGATCGTTTAAAAATTCATTGACAGCAATCAAAGTTGGTTTTGGCAATTTTTCATAATATTTTGCCACTTCGATTTGTTCTTTGTTTTCGAAGACTTCTTCAAGACTGTCATTGCTTGTTGTGTACTCTTCTATTTTTTTATTGAGTTCACTTTTCATTTCAGCAGCAATTTGGTCTGATCTTTTTGCCATGATAGCTACTGTTTCATAAATGTTACCTGTGCCAATATAAAATTGATCTTTTTGACGAGTGACACAAGTTGTCTCGGTGTTAATTTTTTTAAAATCCATTTAATTAGTTTTTATATTTGATAATTCTAATTTTATTCTCTCTATTACAGGTTCCAACTCTGCTATATATTTACTTTCAGGATAAATATACGTCAATGTGTTATATTTCTCCAACGCTAATTCATAACGTTCACGTTGTTTTTCCATAACACTTTTTTGAGCATAATTATAGTATGTTAAAACCATATAATTCATTATTTCTTCACGATGGTGGGTTGCAGGATTCTCTTTCATGAAGCTTTCAAAACTTGTTATAGCAGCCTGAAATTCTTCCATCTTATAATACAGCATACATGTATTAAAATCTTTTTCCACTATCTTATATCTAAGTGTATCAATAAGTTGATTCGCACTATCTACATATATGCTTTTTGGATACAAGTCAACGAAGCTTTGAAATTCACTTATTGCAGTATAAGAATCAGTTTGATCAAGGGCGATATTAGGTGATTCGAGATAATAGCAGCATGCACTTCTAAAAAGGGCAAATTCTGTTCTCTTTCCAAATGGATAATTTACCACATAACGTTTGTAATAATGACTTGCTATGTTATAATCATTCATATGGTAGTAACATTCTGCCGTATAATATGCAATATCTTCACCTTCCGGTTTGCCTCTATAAGCCGCCTGCAAAATATCAAACAACTGTAATGCTCTGTTATAATCCTTTTGTTTATAATACAACATCGCTGCATTGTATTTATATTCATTATCAGTACTTTTGAGCAATTTACTATAGTTACTACATGACACGAATGTCATCAAAAAAAACATTATAGCTGATATAAAAAACCAATTCTTTCGCATAGTGCAAAAATACATTATTTTATCGTTCAAAAAACGTCTTTTATAAGAATTTATTATTACAAAATTTCATTTATTCAACAACAACTTTTTTCACTATCTGTTTGCCATCAACATCTATATTCAAGAAATAAATTCCGGCATTGACTCCTCTTAAACTTATCTCAAAAGCATTGTTTTTTTCTTTTGACTTATGTACAACTTGTCCGTTAACGTTTAACAGTGTCCATATTATCTCCTCACATTTTTCCTCAACAGAAATTCTGACAACATCTTTTGCTGGATTAGGATAAATAGCAACATTGTCGTGTCTATCTTCAACATCAATTATCGTTTCACCGCCTATGCATCTTATCGCAGCCTTCCATCCAGGATTATTCATCGCATAATCAGAAAGGAAGCGAAATGTAAGAGTTCCTTCTGCGTTTGTAGCTGTATATGTTCCTGCATTACCGCCACTTATCACTGCAATACATTCTGAATCTGCAACAGCGTTTCCATCATAAATTCGGAGAATATCGTAGCCTTCTTCTGTCGAAAACTCCAAGAATTCTACTTGAATCATAGCGCCTTGTGTTGCCGGCTTAAATGTCATGACATGAAAATCATTATCAGGATAATTATTTGAAGGACCGCCAGAATCAAAGAACAACGCATTGCATGTCGTTATTGTCGCATCCTTCATATTGTACGATTCCGACACATTGACATAAGATTCTTTTGTTATCGATTCCACGTCACCTTCTTGATTTGATACAGTGAGTGTAACATCGTATGTTCCAACTTCTTTGTATTTTACTGAAGGATTTTGTTCATTTGAAGTAGCAGGTTCACCTCCTTCAAACGTCCAATTCCAGCTCACCACATCGCCCCATGACTCATCTGTAAAATCAACAGTCGTTCCTATTGCCACATTTGTTTCAGAAGCGTCAAAATCTGGAATCAAGCCTTCACCTGATTCAAGCTCCACATTTAATGTAACAGTTTCACCATCTACCACTGTTACATCATATTGCGCCGGAATGTATCCTTCAGCCCTAACTTCAACGGTATATGTTCCAGCCTTTATTGGACGATGATAATCACCGAGAGGAAGTTGCGACTCAACCTTTGAATAATCATGGTCATGATTCAAGATTTCTATTGTCGCCTTCAAAGGCTGTTTTGTCGCAGCATCTTTAACTGTTCCATGTATGCCAAACAAAGCCTGATTCATATAGGCAAATATAGAATTAAAATTATATTCCCAGAAAGTAGGGAGTTTTGATGCCGAAGGACATTTTGTCGTTGAACATTCTATAGTAACCTCACGACATTGATGATAATAATTCATATAATCTTGACGGCCGCCTCCGATTCTATACCAATCCGCACCGTTTGTAATACCGTTTTCCTCATCTGTCATATATGTCGGATCTGTTGACTGAGCCGCATTCTGTGCAAGGTCGGCGTATTCACGACTTACGAGTTGCCACCAAGCATCATCAGCATGACGTGCATAATCGTTATCCCAAGGATAGTTCATCAACTCTGCGCCACCATGATAGTGAGCAGCCATTGTAAATTGATAATCTTCAGCAAAATCCATAAACCATTGTGTTTCTAATGCATAAGATTCATTATCAGGATGTGAGCCATCAACAGGATCTGGATAATTACGATTCATATCAACGCCGAAAGCATTATAACGGCTTGCTCCACTAACCGTATGATTTCCATTTTTATAAGTTCCATCAGGATTAGCGTTAGGACAGATAAACAAATCTAAATTGTCGATAATATTTTTTACTTCAGGCAAATCTTGATTAGCAAGAAGATAATCGATGAGACGAAGCATCATAACATATCCTGTGGTTTCATCTCCGTGAATTGTTGAGCCATACAAGAATTTAGGTTTACCATCACTTTCGCCATTATTTATTCTCACCAACAATATCTTACGACCACTTTGAAGCGTTCCAAGCTCTATCAAAGAGCAATTTTCAGAATATGTCTCAGCAAACTCTTCCATCATAGCTACATACGCTTCGTAAGTTGGATATTCATCCCAATTATATTCTGTACGCGATTTACCATCAAACATTTTGTGTTCTTCCAACATTGATGGAGGGGTCAACAAAATTGGATTCAAGCCCAAAGACAAAAAATCTTCATATTGCTTATTATTAGCGTAAGCTGTTACTGTTTTGCCACTTACCTTATCTATAGAAACGATTTTTGCTATTTCTTTCAACGATTTAAAATCTTCTGTTTCAAAACTGAAATAGTATTCATTACGCTCTTTCATCATTGATTGAAGTTCATTTTGCTGAGCCAACATATTCAATGATAATATAGTAAAGAACAAAAATGCAAATAAAGATTTCATAATTAGCAATTATTTGTTATACAAGATTTTATATTCCTTTTCCAAATCATTTTTAACATTGTCATTGACAGTCACCAAAGGCAGGCGGAGAACATTTTTGCAAAGATTCTGCTGAGCCATAAGACATTTGATACCAGCAGGATTTCCATCTGCGAAAATAAGGCTATTCATATTGAGCATCTTATAATGAAGAGGAAGAGCAGTTTTTGCATCGTCGTTCAACATAGACTTGACCATTTTACAGAAAACATCAGGATAGCCATTAGCGGCGACAGAGATAACGCCTTTTGCGCCAAGAGCCATCATTGGCTGAGTCAGGCCATCGTCACCGGAAAGAACATCAAAATCGGACGGTTTATCTCGCAATATTTCCATTATTTGCTGCAAGTTACCCGAGGCTTCCTTTACAGCAATGATATTTTTATGTTTTGCTAATTCCACGCAAGTTGATGCTTGAAGGTTAACGCCCACCCTGCCTGGAACATTGTACAAAATCACAGGAACCGGGGAATTGTCGGCAACAGCCTCAAAATGAGCTTTCATGCCTCTTTGATTTGGTTTATTGTAATATGGGACGACACTCAAAATTCCGTCTATATCAGTAAAATCTTGGTTTTTAATATTTTGAAGCAAAGCCATTGTATTATTTCCGCCCATTCCCAACATAATTGGGCAGCGGCCTTTAGCAACCTTCACTATTGTCTTCAATACATTATTCTTCTCCTCTTGAGTCAGCGTAGGCGCTTCCGAGGTAGTTCCAAGAGCGACCATAAAGTCGGCGCCGTTTGACAATGTAAATTCTACAATATTCTCAAGTGATTTATAATCAACGGAAAAATCTTCATTAAATGGAGTGATAAGGGCAACTCCTGTGCCGACAAATGGATTATTTTTCATTTTTATTTCCAGATAACATCAATAAATACTTATATATAATTTTCATACGCTCAACCTCATCTTTTTCAATTCCGCAATCAACGATAAGGTCATGTAGCTGCATATTGATTTTAGAATGTCCAATTTTGAAGGACGAATTCACACATGAAACAAGATAATCGTTAAGCATGTTTTTATTATTGTCTGAAAGATTTACAAACAAATCATCAGAAAAAGACCTCAAAAGCGCTTCTTTTTCTTTTTTCAGAATGCCAAAAACTTTAAAATCTTTTTTAACGATATAAATTATTGAATCATTTTGAAGTTGATCGTCTGGCAAGGTTTCACTTAAAACAACAAATCTCAGTTTTCGAGGATTCAATGTATTTCTGACAAATTGCTCTATCGATTTAATATCTTTTTTTTGATTATCGTCAATTAAGATTGCCATTACAGGAGACTTCATTATATCGGGAAACTTCAACAATCTTTTTTGCTGTAAATTTCTCTTAATATTTTTTCTCCTAAAAAAAAGTATTAACGACTTAAACATTTTTCAGTATTTAATATGCAAATATACATATTAATATCAAATATCAGAACAATTTTTTCTTAATATTTTTTATCTTTGCGATGTTTTAAGCATTATGATTATGAAAGTTACGATTTTAGGTAGCGGCACATCACAAGGTGTTCCAATCATCACATGCAAGTGCGATGTATGTCATTCCAACGACTACAGGGACAAGCGTTTACGCACCTCTATCCTTATTGAAACGGAAGATACTACTATTTGCGTTGATGCGGGTCCCGACTTCCGTTATCAGATGTTAAGAGCCAATGTCACAAAATTAGATGCCATTTTAATTACTCACGAACACAAAGACCACATTGGTGGTTTAGATGACGCAAGACCTTTGATTTTCGTACAAGGAAAGCCTATGACCGTTTACGCATCAGCAGAAGCGCAGGAAGAAATTAAAAGAGAATATTCATACGCTTTTGCAAACGAAGACGAGCGATATCCAGGCGCACCTGCTTTTGAACTAATCACAATTGATGGAAGTCCGATAAAAATCAACGACTTAACAATAGAACCTATAGAATTGAAACATTTCATATTAAAATCATACGGTTTTAGGATAAACAACTTCGCATATATCACCGATTTAAGTGAACTTTCCCACGAGGCATTTCAAAAACTAATTGGCGTTGAGCATCTAATTATTGAGGCTTTAAGAAAAAGGGAGCACTATTCCCATATTAACCTTGAACAAGCCATAGAAATAGCACATAAGCTGAATGTCAAAAAAGCATGGTTCACACATGTCAGTCACGAAATGGGGAAAGCTGCTGATGTCAACCCTACTCTACCGGAAAACATGATGTTAGCATACGACGGATTGGAAATCGAGATTTAAAACACTATTGGAATTTACACAATCAGAGACATTTCATAATACAAAAAACATTATCTTTGCGAAAAAAGAATTATGCAAGAAATCATATTTGAATTAAGAGAGGGTGATGAATTTATTCCATTGATTGCCTTATTAAAAGCGACAGGACTTGTTGATTCCGGAAGCATGGCACAAGAAGTGGTTACCGCTGGTCTTGTAAAACGCAATAGCGAAACAGAATTGCGCAAACGCGCCAAGATAGTATCAGGCGACGTCATCGAATTTGAAGGTTACTTAGTTAAAATAAAAAAATGCTGAGACGTGTCTCAGCATTTTTTTATTTATAGTTGTTTTCATCCAAGAACCATTCTTTGTACATAAGATAGCCTTGAGCATTAGAATGAGCCATCTGGCCTACTGTTTCTGAAGCATCTTTCACTTTCTTTGCCGGTACGCCTGCATACACGCCAGGTTCCAAGACACTGTTGCTCAGCACAACACTTCCGGCTGCAATCACAGTATTATCCGGTATCACAGCATTATCCATCAAAATAGCGCCCATTCCAACAAGCACGTTATTACCCACTTTTGCACCATGTATGATAGCATTATGTCCTACAGAGACATCATTGCCAATTTCACAAACGGACCTCTGATATAATGTATGCAACACTGCACCATCTTGAATATTAACTCTATCACCAATCTTAATGGTATTAACATCACCTCTCAAAACAGCGCCATACCAAATACTGCAGTCATCGCCCATTGTAACATCACCCACCACAGCGGCAGTCTCTGCTATAAAACAATTATTTCCAATTTTTGGTTTGCAACCATTCAATTCCTTAATTAAAGCCATATTTATATTTTGAGTTTTATATTATGAGCATCTATTTTATCAGTTTTATCACCGCATTCATGTTCTGTGCATCCCATTCCAGAATCCACGATTTTTCCTTCGAGATATGATTTGACAAGCTCATCTACATTACCAGAGCAGCCACGAATCACATCGATGTTATGAGCATTGAGCTTATTTTTTGCGCCTTCGCCCATATTTCCTGCAAGCATCATAACGACACCTAATTCTTGCAAATCAGCAGCGATTCCCGATTTACATCCGCATCCTTGAGGAGATGCCATAGTCTCTCTATTTGTAATATTATTATCTTCTATAGTAAAAATAGTGTAATGGTCACAATGTCCGAAATGATCATCTACACGTTCACCTCTTGTTGGAACTGCAATTTTCATCTATGATAATTATTTAATTAAATGACAATTTATTATTTGCAAAGATACTTATTTTTGAGTTTCAGATTCATCGTCATTTCAAATAAATTTAAACTTTATTCAATGCCATCAACTCGCAAATTCATTATTTCTGAAGGCGATTTGCCAGACAGATACAAGTCTCTCATTTTATTCATATAGGGCTCAACATGTGAAAAGAAATAATACAATCCATCACAAAGTGAATTCAATCCACATTTGCCAGACTCCGTCTTAGCGAATCTATGTTTCGGGCATTCTCCGTGACATAGATGGAAACATCTACATTTCAGGCATTTATATGGGAGAGCATTTCTTTTATCTATACCAAATTCCGTCATCTTTTGGGACGACACGATTTCTTGCAAAGATATTTCATTAATATTTCCCAATTTATATTGCGGATATACGAAATGGTCGCACGGATAAATATCGCCATTATGTTCAACGACAGCATTTGCCCCGCAGGTCTCCGAATACACGCAAGTTCCAGGATTGAGTCCGCAACAGTTTGCCAGTGTAGAATCAAACATATTCACGAAATAATGTCCCACATCATTTCTAACCCAGTAATCAAAAATGTCGCACATAAACTTTCCATATTCAAGCGAATCTACAGACCAAGATGTCACCTTTGAATTAGCCGAATCAGGAGACGTTATATTGTTACTGTCGTCAACATATTCAAGAACAGGCATAAACTGCATATAACGGCTTCCTATTTTTTTCAAGAAATCATACACCTCAAGTCCCCTACCCTCATTAGCTTTGTTTATTGTTGTCATTGTATTAAACTCAACGCCATATCGATGCAGCAATTCTATTCCACTCATCACCTTATGAAAAGTAGGAGAATCACCTTTATATCTTCTATATTTGTCATGAACATCTTGCGGTCCATCAATCGAAATCCCTACAAGAAAATCATTGTATTTAAAGAACGATGCAAATTCAGCATTCAACAACGTCCCATTTGTTTGCACCGTATTATAAATTTTCTTATCCCCCTTATATTTTCTTTGCAGTTTCACTATCGTTTCAAAATAATCAAGACCTAACAATAAAGGCTCGCCCCCATGCCAGTCGAACGTAACCTCATCATTGCCGTTTATCTCAATATACTCTCTGATACATTTTTCAAGCATCTCAACCGGCATCACCGATTCATTCTTATACAGTCTGAGCTTATCTAGATAATAACAATACGAACAATTCAAATTACAAGCAGAGCCTATAGGTTTAAACATCATATTAAACCTCAGAGGTTTAGATATTCTAACTGCATCTGAAAAAGTAAGAGTCGTTTTCAATTTAGTAGTTATAATTGACTGTTAACAATAGCTTTAACAATTCTTATTGGAACTTAAACAAGTCAGAGTCCGTCCTTGACACTTTCATCAGAGAATCGAATTCATCAACTATTTCCGGATATTTTTCTGCGATATTATTTTTTTCCGATATATCTTCTATAAGATTATATAATTCTATTTTTCCGTTATTATGAACATCATATCTCACCGCTTTCCAGTCACCTTTTCTTATAGCCTGTCTGCCATTATTTTCATGAAATTCCCAATAGAGATAATCATGTTCTTTTTGTTTGCCATTGTCTTTAAGCTCATCGAGATATGAAATGCCGTCAATATTTTCCGGGAGTTCAGCCTTGATAATTTCAGCCACTGTCGGCATAAAATCCCAGAACGCAGAAACGTGTTCTGACTTAGAGTTTTTCTTCACAACGTTGTTCCATTTAACTATGAAAGGCACTCTTATACCACCTTCGTACAAGTCGCGTTTATAACCACGCAACTCGCCATTACTGTTAAAGAAATCAGGGTCAGCTCCGCCTTCAAGATGAGGTCCGTTATCCGAAGTAAAAACAATCATAGTGTTATCAGCGATTCCCAAGCTATCCAAAGTAGCGCAAATATCGCCCACTTGTTTATCGAGGACCGAAATCATTGCAGCAAATGTAGCATGAGTATATTTCTGTGAGCCATAGCCACCGTTTTTATAATACTCTCCTTCATCGCATCCATTGTATGCCACTTCTTTTTCGAAGACAGAATCTCCGGCAAAAGGCAGCAGTTCTTTCTCTGGCACTTTCAATTCTGCATGAGGGATAACCGATGTGTACCACATAAAGAACGTCGTATCTTTATTTTCCTTAATGAAATCGATAGCTTCATTATGAATAATATAAGGTGCGTAGTCATCTTCATTTTGGTCTTTATTACCATCAAGCATTATTTTTTCGTCATTATGCCAAAGATGATAAGGGTAATAATTATGAGCCTGACGTTGGCAATTATATCCGAAGAACTCATCTACGCTTTGATTTTCGGGAGCGCCTTCTGTGCCAGGAGCTCCGAGTCCCCATTTACCGAACACTGATGTCTTATACCCATTATCTTTCAACATCTTAAATATGGTATAAGTATCTGAAGGCATAGGATGTTGGCCTTCAACGGGCATCTCTTTATTACCTCTGATGACCGTATGGCCTGTATGTTGACCTGTTATGAGGCAGCTCCTTGATGGCGCACTAACCGATGAGCCTGAATAATGTTGAGCGAACATCATTCCTTGGGACGCAAGTTTGTCAATATTTGGGGTAGAGAATTTATTTTGTCCCATACATGCCAAATCCGCATATCCCAAATCATCAGCGAGAACAAAGATTATATTAGGATTATCTTTTTGACCATCACCATGTCTATGACTTTCAACAATGGCGATAGTCGCAACCGTTGGAATACATGACGACAATGTCATTGCCGTCAATACTACCGGAGAATATCTCATAATTTGTTTGCGTCTCTCTTTTTTCATCAGCGTCAATCCTTTATTAAGCCTTACAAAGATAAAATATTTTGCGACATCATTATCATAGTAAAAACAACTATGCAAATATATTCCTAATACCTTATCAAAATCACCTCATTTTCATCGACAAATTTATAAGCACAATCATACACAACCCTATACTCCTCATTTCTCTTTGTCTTACAAACACCTGTTATCAGTTCAAAATCAAAACCTCTGTAAAGCAGTTCGCATTTGTCAACCGAAGTTCTATTGCTCTTTAAAAGTGACCGTAATATCTTTCTATTCAGCAGTAATGCCGAATTTATATTTTTGACTATTACTAATGTGTCTTTCTTGTTTTTATGATGATAATTATTACGGCACAGATCGTCACAATATCTCTTATCGGAGCGTCCGTGCAGTGTAGCGCCACAAAAAAGACAAGTCTTTTTCTCAATCACAGAAAAAATATTTATGACATTGAATCAATTTGAGAACACAAACTCTATTATATTTGCACCCATTTTAAGAGCTTTAAGTCGAGTTTCTTCAGAATCACAATGCACCCTTTGATCTTCCCATCCGTCACCAAGGTCACATTCATAAGTAAAAAGGCATACCATTCTTCCTTCATATATCAAAGCGAATGCCTGTGGCGCTTTGTTATCGTGTTCATGGATTTTAGGCAAGCCTTCAGGAAAAGGATACGGTTTTTGAAATAT
Organism: Bacteroidales bacterium; assembly: GCA_017630195.1. GTDB lineage: Bacteria > Bacteroidota > Bacteroidia > Bacteroidales > F082 > Limimorpha. The sequence continues at coordinate 17,146 of JAGBVS010000188.1, forward strand.
AGGATGAGAATAAGGCAACTCAACCCACTGCAATTCAGGGAATACTTTTTGCATCTGACTCATAACATAATCCTTCATTCCATAATTATCATCAATATGAAGGAAGCCTCCTGCGATCAGATAATTCCTGACATTTTCAGCCTCTCTATCATCAAACACCACATTACCATGACCTGTCATGTGAACGAAAGGATAATTAAAGATATCAGGACTGCCGACATCTACCGTTGCGACATCAACATTCAAATCTGTATTTATAAACTGATTGCAGAACTTCGCCAGATTAGGCAAAGACGTAGGATTAGAATACCAATCTCCGCCACCTCTATATTTAAGGACGGCCAACTGTGTCTTTTGAGCGAACACATTAAAAGACATCAGCATTAATAACAATACGAATAACTTTTTCATAAAATTTTGGTTTTAGGTTTATTAAAATCATTTCATTTGGTTAATCAGCTGTATCGTATGGCATGCCACAACTGCTGCTGTTTCTGTTCTTAGCCGAGCCTCACCAAGACTTACCGGCACAAAACCATTCTGTTTAGCAAGTTCGACTTCTTCTTTACTGAAATCGCCTTCTGGTCCTATCAACACTATAGCGTTTTCACCTTTTTTATACAAATCACACAACTGTTCTTTAACATCGTCGTCAATCCATGCAATAAATTTTTGTCCGTCATAACTTTGTTTAACTAATTTATCAAACGACACCATTTCTTCAACGACAGGCATCTTAGACTTGACAGACTGTTTCATTGCAGCCACAACTATTTTTTTAAAACGCTCAACATTTGCCACACGACGTTCAGAATGATACGATGAAAAAAGTTTAACTTCATCAATACCTATTTCCGTCGCTTTTTCAAGAAACCATTCTGTTCTTTCGTTAAGTTTTGTTGGCGCTATTGCTATGGTCACTTTAAAATCCTTAATATCATAGCCGCTCCTTTGATTAGACAAATCAGCTGCAGCTCTTTTTGGATGAGCATCAACGAGTTCTGCATCAAACAAAGAACCATTACCATTGGTGACGCAGAAACGATCTCCCTCCTTCATTCGAAGAACCTTAACGATATGTTTAGACTCCTCTTCCGGGAAGGAGATTGTTCCTAATTGTGCGTCAGGCAGATAAAAGACATTCATCTTTTTATGTGTTTTTACATTTTATTCGGCATTGATATTCCGAGCAATCCTGATGCGTTGCGTAGCAATCTTGCTGTCATATCTGCCAATTGAAGTCTAAATTCTCTACGTTTAGCGTCATCTTCTTTCATAATGCTACATTCTTGATAGAACTGATTGAAATCTTTTGCCAAATCATAGATATAATTAGCGATCATCGCAGGGCTTCTATTGATAGCGGCCTGTTCTAACACTGAAGGCCAGTTGTAGATATTAACCAACAGCATTTTCTCTTTTGGCTGCAAATCTGCGACAGGAATTTCATTACCGAAAGTAATTCCATTTTCCAATGCTTTACGAATCACTGAACTGATACGAGCGTGTGTATATTGAATGAATGAAGCTGTATTGCCATTAAAGTCGATAGATTCCTGAGGGTCGAAGAGCATTGTTTTCTTAGGGTCAACTTTAAGTATAAAGTATTTCAATGCGCCTATACCTATCATATCATATAATTTATTTGATTCCTCTTCACTAAGTCCGTGTGCCTTACCGAGTTCTTCTGATACAGCCTTTGCTGTTTTAACCATTTCATCCATCAAATCATCGGCATCAACAACAGTACCTTCGCGAGATTTCATCTTACCGTTTGGCAATTCAACCATACCGTATGAAAGATGTTCAATATCATTACCCCACTCACGACCCAATCTAACGAGAACGCGTTTCAACACATCAAAGTGATAATTCTGTTCGTTACCTACAACATATATCAATTTCTTTGGTTGATATTCTTCGTAACGCAGCTGAGCAGTTCCCAAGTCTTGTGTCATATATACAGAGGTTCCATCTTTACGGAGCAGAAGTTTTTCGTCAAGGCCCTCGTTTCTCAAATCACACCATACGGATCCATCCTCTCTTCTGTAAAGAACGCCATTTTCAAGACCCTCATTCACCAATTCTTTTCCTAAGAGATATGTTTGTGATTCATAATAAATTTTCTCGAAAGAAACACCAAGTCGTTCGTATGTGACGTCAAATCCATCGTAAACCCATTGGTTCATTGTCTCCCACAATTGACGAATGTCTTTATCACCTGCTTCCCATTTTCTCAACATCTCACGTGTCTCTTGCATCAAAGTTGAGTTTTCTTCAGCAGCAGTTTTTGCCTTTTCCTTTTCTTCATCACTGAGTTCGCCATAATTAGCAGGAAGCAACTGTTTCACTTCTTCTTTATAATGCTTATCAAACAAGACATAGAAGTCGCCGATAAGGTGGTCACCTTTCTTTCCTGTTGATTCCGGAGTGCAACCTTCGCCCCATTTTTGCCAAGCAATCATACTTTTGCAAATATGGATTCCTCTATCATTAACAAGATTAACACGGACAACATTCTCACCATTTGCTCTTAATATTTCAGACACGCTCCAGCCAAGCAAGTTGTTACGTATATGACCAAGATGCAATGGTTTATTTGTATTAGGAGACGAATATTCAACAACTATAGGACTTCCTTGAACTTCTTTTCTTCCAAACATTTCTTTCTGATGATTCTCGGCGAAGAATGAAAGCCAATAATTATCAGAGACAACAAGGTTAAGGAAACCTTTAACAACATTATATTTTGATATTATTTCACTTTCAGCTAAAATTTCACGACCTATTTCATCAGCCATAACTTCAGGTGATTTTTTAGCCATCTTAACAAATGGGAAAACCACAATTGTAACATCGCCTTCAAATTCAGGACGAGTCTTCTGAAAATTAACCTGCTGCACTGGAGGTTCTTGTCCATATAGCTTAGTAAAAGCATTGATAAATAGCTGTCTTAAAATTCCTTCTAACATATTAGTCTTATTTTATTTTGAGGCACAAAGATATAAAAAAAAAGCCAATCTTGTTTATTATTTATTACTTAAAAATATAGTACGCAACAAGCTAAAACTGAATGGAAATATAACTTTTTCCTCAAAGTGTGGCTTATAATAATAATCCAATATTTCACCTGGCACAATTTCGTATATATCCCCGATAATATAAACAAAACCTCTTTCAACCTCAGCAGATCTCAACAGATATTTATATTCATATTCAGGAAAATCCGGACATTCAACTCTAATTTCTTCCAGATTAGCATTTCTAAACTCCAAACCTCTTTGATTTATTATATCATCTGCAAATTTAGAGTCGGTTATATATGATGCCAATAAACGTTTTGAGACATGCATTAACATTTTCAAATCAAGGCCAAAATCTTTGTGGTCAAGCGTCTCCATGAACGGTTGTCCGCTAAACCAACATCCGAATCCGTGTGCGACAAAAGATGTGACGGCATGTCCAATTTCTTTGTTTTCATACATTCTCATGAAACATTCGAAATAAGCATCATCATATGCATCAGCGTAATAATGAGGAGCATTATCACAATCTTCACTCATAAAGTACGGTATTCTAAAGCACGCATTCATAAAGCCCCAGACCAAAGCATTTCCCATGCCATAATGAGACGAAGTCTTTATACTATTCCAATCATCGCCACTGAACTTAAAGCTACCATCGCCAATAGACACCATCTTATTAACACCCGAAGATATTCCACCCATAGCAGTATATACTCCAACTTGAAGAAACCACGATTGTCCTAATGTATATTCCGTCAAAAATCCTTTAACGAAACCCACGCCAAACAGAAGACCGAACTCTGCAAAAGAATCGATATTTTGAGCATTAAAAAGCACATTTGTAGCGCCGCCTATAACTCCCATAACAATACTTTGAACGACTTCTCCAGTAGGGTCATTATACCTCATCGGATTGTTCATACAGTAACTATATCTATTAAAGCTCTGAGATTTATGCGGCATACTAATATGATTGTCAGGGCTCAACATCATCGACATAAATGGATCATAAACTCTTCCATTCATGTTTATCAATCCAAAATCAAGAATATGCTCATGGCCGGTATAACCCCTATCATATAACAACGTCTTTTTATCATCACAAGCTGTCCAATCATCTGAATTCCTAATATTACCCCAAGCATCAAAACTAACATCCTGAACCACTGCCGCTTGCTCATCCGTAATTACATTCCATGAACCAAGATTATCCTTATGAACATAATTATATGATTTATCACCCTCTTCATTAATAGTACACACTGCAAAAACACCACAAGGTCCACTTATGTACGTATGTATATATTTTTCACCGTCTTCTTCCACTATCTCACAATTACCGACATACGTTTTTGTCTTCAGATTGCCATCTATTTGGGTTTTCATATAAATTCTATTGTTATCACAACCATAATCTATATGTACAAAATCGTCATCCTTTGTTACACTCAACAAATTATCAAACGACGAATATTTTGTATTCTGACTCAATCCTAAAAACAAATCATCAGATTCAGTTTTTGCCTTAACTATTGCATTAGGTCTTTCTGCATCATACATTGGAGAGTAAATCAGTTTCACACCGTTGACTTCTTTTTCAACAATATTACCCAAATTGTCATATTGTATCTTAGCTGTTTCCTTACCATTCAGTCTAATACTAAGCAATCTATCCAAATCATCATATTCAAATTCTTCAATAACATTTGTTCCTGTAGATTTTTCCCTATACAATATATTTCCAAAATCATCATAATGATAATTCAAATCCTGCAACACATCATTTTTGTTTATAGTTAGGATATTTTCAAGAAAAAATGTTTTAGCATCATACGAATATTTCGTTTTCAGTCCATTGCCAAATGCACATTCGGTCACAAGACCATTTGAATTAATATCAATTGTCTTCCATAGCAACTTATTATCATCAGCATCTAACAATTCCTTTTCGTAACCAGAATTAGAATATAGCGTTGATATTGTCAATCCTGAAGGATATGTGGTTGACGAAATACGATTTGCATTATCATACACATACGATGTTTTATATTTTTCACCATTGATCGACTCTATCGATTCTATCAACCTCAAATATTTATCATAGACATAATCCACGCTATGGTTTTCTGATGTCACGATTTTTTTCAAAACTCCATTTACACCTTTATCTTCATCATAAATCCAATGCGTTGTAATTTCATTTTTTGAAGCGCCATCTTTTACCGTTCTCGACATCATTCTTCCTGCCACATCATATTCAAATTCCATCACACCATTTTTTGGATTCTTTATTCTAACTATATTCCCTAACGCATCATTCTCATAAAACACATAGCCATAATTCGGATCATATAGAGTCTTTTTGTTTCTCCAGCCATCGTAAGCCACTGAAATCTTAGTCTTAGAATTGTTTCCTATTTGAGCTGATTTAATTAAGCCATCACTATAATACTCATATTTCACAACATTCCCAGCAATTTCCTCTGTTTCAACCAACCAGTTCATAATATTATATGTATTAATCCTTGATCGTTTTTTACCATCATTGCCTATTATCTCAGAAACAACTGTTTTTCCATTGTATGTTGTTGTATTTAATACATTATTTGGATGTCTCGTCTCAATTTTTCTATTATATTTATCATAAACATTTGTAACAAATAGTTTTTCATCATTTTCACGATAAGGCAAACTTTGTTGTTTCAAATTACCGAAATCATCATAGCATTTATCAACAAAAACTGCATTTCCGCTTATATCAAATGTAACATTTCTCAACTCCGCACCTGATTTATGAAAAAAAACCATTTTTTCAGCATTACCAGTATCTTTTTCCCAACTATAGAACAAAGCACCTGGCGGAGCATATTCATTACCATAAGACCATCGCAACGCATACGCATTCTGCACACCATCCGGCATGACAATCAAATCAGTCACACCTGCAGGACTTTCTTTGCTTAATGTTACAAAATCATTATAGTCTATTGTAGAAATCAGCAATCCATAGTCATCATCATAATTATATTTCGTCTCTCTGCCTAATTCATCTATTGTCTTTATTCTGTATCTACATGTCTCTTCATATTCATGTCTTACGGATTTCTTATAATCTAACGAAGGTGACGATTTTGTTATAGCAACTAAATTGCCAACCTTATCATAATCATATTCAAGATTTATTATGAGAGAATCCGAATAATCATCAAAAGCATTAGGCAATTGTGTTTCTTTTATTATATTTTTCGGATTTATCACATCATACACATATTCTCTTATTGAACCAACAATATCATCATCTTTGCCATTATAAGAAATTTCATAATTTTTCTTAGGCCTGTTAATTATCCAATTACGTACATCATCATTATACAACACGTATTCCTCTTTGACATATTGACAATCACTTGGCTTCACTGCCATAATATCATTCGTACAACCAACAGACTTAGAATCAAGCCGAACCAGTTTATCATACGAATCGTCAGAATTATTATCTGAGCTATAAACATTATCAGTAATTGTCAACTTTAGAATTTCACCTTCTTTATCTATATTATAATCCACTTTATAGATATTTTCCAACAATGGGAGAACAACTTTATCGTTCGAATTGCAAACATAATTTTTATATTTATAATACTCTTCTTCAACCAACTGTCTTTCACCATAATACAAACTCATTGAATACGGAAGGTTACATGCATAAGAGCCCATTGTTTTATATTCAAAATTTTGAATTTGTTTTTTAAAAACAACTCCATTGATACAATTTTTTGTCACGACTCTTTCAAATCCCATAAAACCATGACCTTTCGTATGCAGCAAAGCATTATGATATTCATATTTTGTAACGATTGGTTTTTCATTAATATTAAACACCGTATCTGTTTTCAATGCCGATATTGGCATTGAATTTTTTCTAACATCATCAACCACAACATTATCACATGTGTAAAAAACATTTTGTTGTTTTTTTCTTTTCATAAGATAATCATAAGAAAATCCTCTTGCATTCCCCATTCCATCAACAATTCGTTCTACGCTATAATACGCAGAATGCGAATACAATGATGTTATATATGCCTGCTGTGAGTTCAACGGATTCCGCGGCAATCCAGACAAAATCGAAACATTTTCCTGAGCCAAGAACCTTCCTATCTGAATTGTTTGGTGTGAATAATTTATTGGCATATAATATCTGTTGTTACAAGTAAAGTCTATAGTATTATCATCTTTCACGTAAGGCATCAGTCCCACTTCAAGAAAATGATTTCCTGCCATATTTTTAAAGACTCCTACATCAGCTATACCATCTCCATCAAAATCGGCAGTTCTAATCGTAACATTAGGTTTCTCATATTCCCTAAGCGAATACCTATATCTATCTTTTGCATTCAATGTTATTGTTCTCAGCAAATTTGTATTAGAACAAGACATAGGGTTAGTAAAGCCATTTCCTTTCGAATATACGATATTCCAAAACCGATTCGGATCATAATAAAGTATATCTGCTTTTCCATCTCCGTTAAAGTCATTTGCAAATGGATAAATTTCTTTTGTAATAGATGTCCCTTTGGCAAACAATTCAACACCATAAGTATTCTTTAAAAACATTTTATAGATTTCATATCCGTCATCCTTCAACGATATTATTTCTGAAATTCCGTCCCCTGTAACATCCAATGCAATAAAGTTAGCGTCAACACCATTGATGACTTCACTTCCCGTCAACGAAAACTTTGAAAATCCGTCATTCATATAGTATATATAGGAAGCCGTTTTTTTATTATTACTGCCATTGTATGCATCTAACACAACAATGCCATTTTTATCATTCAACAATCTTCCTAACAACAGAGTCACATTATTTTTATACGAATAAGAGACTTTTTTTACAAACTCGCCCTTTTCTGAAATATAAAAATGTGTCATAGCTATCACATCATTTGTTGTCTGAGCATTGTAATTAATTTCATATGTAACAATATCATCCACACCGTCATCATTCATATCTATCACATATATCCATTCTAAATTTTTTGACAAACTTATTGTCGTTTTAGGCGTTTCCTGAAATGTTCCATCTCCATTATTCAGATACACTTCCCCTTTTATATCATCAGGATATGTATCTTGTATTTTATACGGAACAACAAGTACATCTGAAATAGCATCTCCGTCAAAATCACCTACAAAAGAAACCTTACTAAAGATATTCTTATCAAGTTGGTATTTTTGAAAATTATCTGTCTGACTCGGATAATGTTTATCCTCCGCATTCCATATTATTTCAGTCGGATTTATTTTATCATCTCCAATTGCAAGGCCTATAGATTTCAATCTATAATGAATAAAATTAGCTTTACCGTATCTTCCAGGTTCATTATACTCAAGCGAATAATCATAAAGTTTCTTTCCCGTATAATTATTTACGATATGTACATTTTTCAATATTCTTTTGCTCGATATTTTATTACCATAAACATATGACACCGCCATGTCTGATTTCTTATTTTCATACACGAACAATATTTTATAGGCTGGCTTTATACCACATTTATCATTGCATGTATATTCTATATTATTAATGTAAGATTCTCCATCCACAACATTTTTATCGTAATTGAACATTATAGAATTTCCATTTCTATCAGACACTTTACTCAACATCCATTTAAGTATCACTTTTTTATTATTCTGCGTCTCCATTCTTGAGTCTCTCGTTGTTCCATATTCCCATATTGTCCCATCACTTTTCCACACTTTGAAATATTCCGGGCTTTGGTCGTTAGAATAAGAAACTATCTTATCTAAATTATCAAATTCGGTCTTATATTCTGCGTTATCTCCACCATAGATTCCACTAACCAACATCAATCTCTGTCCATCCATTGCAAATCTATCATTCTCAAAATCGATATATGTTATTTTATCATCATGATATTTTGTTTGCGACACTCTTTCTATGGAAGACAAGCCTGATATATTCCATGCCCATCCCATAATACCGTTACCGCTTTGACTATTATATACGAATGATAAATTAGGCATCATCATCCCTATTGCATTAGGTAGTTTTATATCTATATTATAGATAGCAGCTCCTGAATTACTGACATTGAAATTTCCAGGCAAAGCACCAACAACACCAGTATCATCTGACGAGAATCCTCCATAAAGGCCTTCATTGGGAGGAAACACTGCATACCTATCAACTTCAACCAACAATTCCTTATTGCTTGCAGGCTTATATTTAAAACCTGCAAGCATTCTTACCGATGTTGAAGCCTGACATAAGTAAGATTCATCATTATTCAATGATTCATCCAATTCTACATTAGACTCTTGAAATAAATTTTGTGAATTAATATTCGGCAACTGTACCAACATTATCAACAATACACAAATTAATCTGATTCTCATAATCCATAATTTTTAAATTTTCACCACTACACAATCATACACACTATCATCTTTGATTATTCTCAGCAGATATGCGCCTGCCGGATTATTAGTAATATCAATTTGCAGATTTTTTGTCAGTATATCTTCTTTTATCATTATGCCAACATTGTTATATACACGAACAATTGCAGGCTGGATATAGGTTTCACAATTATTCAGTTCAACCACAAAAGTTCCTTTATTTGGATTAGGATAAACCGACAAATCTTCTTCTTTGCTGTTTATAGATATTTCTGTCGTCTCGATTCTTTCTTGCTCTTTATATTCAAATCCGCAATTACCAAACAACATTTCAATTCTGTTTCCAGAATCATCATATCTGAATGTTAGGCAATTTTGAGCATTTATTTTTGAAGAAAGCACAAGACATAGCAATAGAAATATCTTTTTATATTTCCATTCCATATTATTTATTTTTGATTATTTTGCAATGTTTCTATTATATTTTGCTGATTCTCTATTATCTTGTGCAGTTCTATCGTATATAATGTCAGTTCTTCGATTTTTTTCAACAAAAGTCCATCCATTTCCACAAGTCCATAACCTTTATTCAGCACTTCACTTTCAGACGGCATATCTGGTAGATGCCCATTTTTATGAATATACAGCTCCAATTCTGGAATTGATTTCAACTTATAATCATCATCAAATACGAAATCATACCATTCTGACACCTCTTTAACAAGAACTTCCGTTGTCAATATACCACCCGACACTGCCAAGGCATATTCATATCCATCCGCAAAACGGTTAGACGTATTTATAGAAAGTTTCGCATTCATTATTATATTACTTGCCTCAAAACTAATTTTGTCACCTTGCGACATAAAGCTCATACCCTTGCCTTTATTGACAGTTATTTTGTGTTTCTCATCATACATTTGTAGAAAAGCCATTTGAGTTTCATTTGTTGGCTCTAAAATTATTCCAGCATCTTCATTTGAATCAGATTTAATATGCAGTTTTGATTCTGGCATTGTAACATTACCTATACCAACTTTGCCTGTCGAGTTGAATCCAGAAGAGTTACTAACAAACAAGGTTGGGACACTGCTGTTAAAACCTATCATCAAGCTATTGGGAATATTATTACTTAAAGCCTTTGTATCCGCATTACTCGTACCAGATCCTATAACCATAGAATTGGTAGCTCTTGCTTTTACATATTTGCCTATTGCCAAGGTTGAAGAGGCGTTAGCTTTAGCAAAATAACCTGCCGAAAAAGAAAATGCTCCTGTCGCCTCACAGCTAGCTCCTAACGTCGCCGAATAATTTCCTGTTGCAACGTTTTGATTTGTTCCTGAAGCTGGGCCACATAAATCGCAACCGCCTTTTTCTTGAGCATTAATCGATGTTACAGCAAAGCCTAACATCATAAAAAAAACTGTTGTAAATAAATTTCTTGGTTTCATAATTTTGATTTTTGGTTTCTATTTTTTAATAAATTTTTCTTTCAGAACACATTTTTCGTCAATTATTATTTCATAAAAATATGCTCCATCAACAAGTGGTGACACATCTAAAGTCAGCTTGTCTCCATCTAAACGCAATTCCTTATCCAAGTATCTCCTCCCTAAAATATCATATACAACGATTCTCACATTTACATCAATTATAAAATCTGTATTTATGTTTAGAACAGAAGATACCGGATTAGGATAAGAACCGACATCAATATCACATTTATAATCAATCAGTTTTGTAACTATCTCAAAATCCTCACTCTTCAATTTACTAATCACCGGCACTTTATGTGTTTTATATATCTTATAAGCCTGGATTATACAACCTTCATCATACGTCGGCTGAATATAAAGTATATCAATAAAAGCATCTGTTTCAAAGTCCTTTCTTCCTAATAAATCAAGTTTATCATTTATCAAAAAAACAGTTGCCGTATTAGGATACAATTCGAAGCCGGAACTATTTTGCCAAAATGTTGATATATAGATCTTATCAGAATTAACACAAGCCATACTTCTATATTGCGACACATAATCCGTTGTATCCACTCTCTCAAAGCTCAACGATTTTTCAACATTCATATCCTTATCCATTTTTATAACAATAGGATGCCAATCATTGACTCCTTCTGTATGAGCAGACATTGCCGACATCAAAAAATGATTTTCATCATACCAATAATCGACACTTATAAACCTCGGCAATATATTATTGGGATAATTAGACATATTATCAATTATACTAGTCGATATGTAATTCAAATCATCATCGATATAACTTACAGTTTCAATTCCTGTTATATGCATTCCATTGCCGAACATTGCGTAACAATCTGTATTTGCGACCTTGATAAAATCCGTAATTTCCGAATGGTATGATGGGTTTTCTAAATAAGATTGTTTCAATAAATTACAAAAACAATCAAATTTATAAAAAGAGAAGTCATATTCTATTACTGTATGAAGTGATATTGAGTCTGTAACTACTGTCACCAAAACAATTTCATTATTATCATTCAACAATGCCTGTGCAGATAATCCGTAAGAAATATAATGTTCATCAACTTCCATGATTTTTTCAGACAATATATCCAAATTCGGATCCATAACTGCAATCCACAATTTCTCATAAACATTTTTCTCGTGATTATCACTACATGCAGCTGCTACAAAAACATTACCGTCATTCAATCCAAGTGCAGTAATAAATGACATTTTCATCGAGTTCCCTTTAAAAACCTTATCATTATATTCTCCGTTCTCTCTTATACATAAGGCAATAGCCGAAGGCAAATCTGGATTATCTCCATATATTCCGCCAACAACATAATTATAATGCAAGGATTTATCTCCAGCCATAAAATGAGCATATTCATTTTCTCCACATGGATATTCAAAACTCCATTGTTGTGAATTGGCATGTTTTAGCATCGTTAGTACAAACAATAATATCAGAAATCGTTTCATGACTTTACATAATTTTAATTATTCAACAAATCCTTTGCATTGCCAAAATCTTCTTTTGTAACCATACAATTTGTTCCATAAAAAACATAATTTTGATGATTATATATAGGTATATTATTAATACCATACATCTTGGAACCATCAATATTTATTTCCATAAAAACAAAATCATCGGAAAACAAAGACGAATATTTAGGATCTTTAGGTATTAACTCTTTTATTACTTTTATCTCATTATGATAATATTCATTTAATTGGTTACCGTCTAAATACAATTCCTCCAAATCACAATCTTCCTTATAGAAAATGTAATAATCATTATTTGACTCACTCCAATATTCATCACCATCCAAAGGAATATATATCATATCGACATAAACACTCCTGCAATTTGTAATTTTATCTGGCTTATACCCATGATAATAATTAATAGTATCTTCTATCAATTCAGCTGCGTCAGTAAGTATATCAGGATTTGTACAAGAACCTCCATATTCTCCATAATACCAGCATGACTCATTGTCAAATGGTCCTTGCAAAAATGGCTTATACTCCACTTGATGATAATCTGTCCTACCTGTGACAGCTACTGCTTTGACACATAGCTTCCCAGATCTCGACTCTCCCTTTTCAACAAACAACGACATCAGTCCTTTATTTGTTGAAAAGCCATCATTGCGATATGCTTCTCTTACAGAATTTGTCAAATCATCATATAAATCATTTACATCTTTCATTGAGAGCTTATCATTATCAACATTAATCTCAAAAGAAAGCTCATGAATTTTCTTGTCAACATAATTTTCATCTGGCGATGAATAAGTTACATTAAATAGAGATTCAATATTCCATAATGCGCTATCCGCATCTATATACATTTCATCTCTATAAACGCCTTTCTTTAATTCTTTTAATTGATTATCAAATCTTTTAATTCTTTCAACTATAAGATTTGTTTTGACATCATAAAAATTTTCTTTTTTCTCATCTATATCTTTAGGTGGTTCTGTAAGTTTGTCTTTTTTACAAGAAACAAGAATTGCTGTCAATGTAACAACACCTATAATAATAGATACAATTGGGGATAAATAATTTCGTTTCATAAAAAAATAATTTTTGGTAATTTTTAATTTGGTTTTCTTTAGGTTCGAATAAAAATCATAAAACAATCATAATCAACACCTCCTTTCTACAATTTTGTTTTAATTTTTACGGTACAAATATAATATATGAAAAAAGCTTTGTCAAGTATTTTTTTCTTAAAAAAAATTATGATTTTTTTGTTGATAGAAAATATTTTTTTTATAATTTTGCATTTTGATGACACAGAATAATACATTATCATTGAGCAATATAATTGTTGATTTACAATTAAGTAAATCAAGTTTTATGTTTCTTTTTTTGCGGACGGTTTTAAGCCGTCTTTTTTTTGTGTTATGGTCTAGTTTAAATTATTATCTAACTCAAAATCATAAGCAAAATGTCTATTTCACTTAAAGATCGTAGCTTAATTTCTATTTACGACTACACACCGGAAGAAATTTGTCATATTCTTGACATAGCAGAAGACTTTGAAAACAATCGTCTTCAAAATCTATTAAATGGTAGAGTCATTGCTTCTTTATTCTTTGAGCCTTCAACAAGAACAAGACTCAGTTTTGAAACAGCTATTCAACTTTTAGGAGGAAATGTTATTGGTTTCAGCAGCACAGCGGGAACAAGTCTTTCAAAAGGAGAATCATTAAAAGACACTATCATGATGGTTTCAAGTTACGCTGATCTTATCGTCATGCGTAACCCTGTCGATGGTTCAGCACGTTATGCATCTGAAGTATCAAAAGTTCCTATTATCAATGCTGGCGACGGAGCGAACCAACATCCAACACAATGTCTTCTCGATCTTTATTCAATCAGAAAGACACAAGGTACACTTGAAAACCTTGAAATCACAATGGTTGGTGACTTAAAATATGGACGTACTGTTCATAGTTTAGTACAAGCGATGTGCAATTTCAAAGCTAAATTCAACTTTGTATCACCTGTTGAATTGAAAATGCCTTCAACTGTTATTCAATACATCAAAGACGCTGGTCTTGAATATACTGAATACACAGAACTTAACGATGTCATTCCTCACTCAGACATTATTTACATGACAAGAGTTCAACGTGAACGTTTCCCTGATCCATTGGAATACGAAAAAGTTAAGAACTCATATATCTTGCGCAATGAGATGCTTGAAAATTCTAAGCCTAATTGTCGTATTCTCCACCCACTACCACGTGTTAACGAGATTCACACTGACGTTGATGCAAATCCTAAAGCTTACTATTTCCAACAAGCTCAAAACGGATTATTTGTTCGCCAAGCTTTGATAGCAGCAATACTTGGTCTTAAATAATAATATTCATTAACAATTAGACTTTAATAATCATGGATA
>JAGBVS010000028.1 GCA_017630195.1 Bacteroidales bacterium
AGCGCAAATTGTAGTCGTAAAAGATCATTGTTTTTATCCCTTGAAAATCTTTAATATCGCTTCGTAGTTAGCTCTGCCTCTTGCGTTTTCTTCAGGACTTACTTTGTGATCTTCATTCATTCTTTTTAAGAATCTTTCTGCGTCTTTTCCGTGTAAAATCGGAGTCTCTTTAATTGGTCTCGCCATAATAATTCAGTTTTAAGTTTCACTTTGCAAAAATATATCTTTAATCATTGAAAGTCAAGAAGTTTTTTCTTAAAAATTATTAAGAAATAATGTTAAAAATTAGGAATAATTGTAGGTAGTGACGCATCAATGTTTCCATAAAAATAGACACACATTGACACGTCTTCATATTTAGGAATGAAAAAGGACGCCACAATATGACGTCCTTGTAATGTTTAATCTTTCAGATATGATACTTTGCGTTATTTTGCGTCTCTGCGAGAGATTTTTTAATTTTCAATTCTCCTGATGGTTGTCTCTCAATAAATCATTAACGGTCTTTACTGGATTGAAGGTGATGATTGGAACTTCCACGAAGATGTTAATCCAGTCGGCCATAGCTCCGTTCCATAATCCTGGCAATTCAAGGGCTTTGAGGTCTTTGCCGTCTTTCGATTTCTTTGAGATGAATCCGGTGTTATAATCTATATAATCGTTCAGGTCGAAAAATTCGCCTTTGAAATCTTGTGTGGCGCACACCAAATCAACAGGGTTGAAGTGTGTGGCTGATTGGAAGATAGCTTCTTGTTTTTCGTTGTTATGGTCAATTTGTGATGACTCTACAATCTGTAATGAAAGCTCGTCGTTGCTGTTTCTTACCCAATAAGGACCGCCGCCCGGCTCGCCTTCGTTTTTTACCATTCCGCAGATTCTCATCGGACGATTTAATTTTCCATAAAGGAAATCTATTTTTTCTATTTCGTTATATGTCTTGAAGAAATTAGGAATGTCTATCATCAGTTTTTCTTTTGCGAATTTTGCTATTTCTTCAATTTCGTCATTTGCTAAACAGCCTTCATCTAATAAATTAAGGTATTCAAATTGTTGCTGTTGAAGTCTGAAGAGATAGCCTCCCAATGCTTTCTTATAATCGTATGTCGTTGGTTTGAGTCTGTCAGGAACGACATTGTCGATATTTTTTATGAAAATAATTTCTTTATGAAGGTCGTTGAGATTTTGAATAAGAGCGCCGTGACCGCCTGGACGGAAGAGGAGACTGCCGTCAGCGTTACGGAAAGGCTCGTTGTTCATATCAACGGCGATGGTGTCAGTTGACGGTTTTTGTACTGAGTATGTAATGTCGTAGCTGATGCCAAACATCTCTTCATATTTAGGAAGTACTTTTTCCACTGTTTTTTTGAAGATGTCCAAATGTTCTTGTGATACAGTGAAATGTAGCTGAGCGACGAGTCCGTTTTCGGTTTCCGAAGTGCTGTAATGAGCGGCTTCTACAAGATGTTCGCCGAGAGCAAAACGCGAATCTTCCTTGTATTTGTGGAATTTCAACATGGCTTTTGGAAGTTTTCCGTAGCCGAGTCCTTCATTTTCAAGAAGATATTCTGCAATCTCAACGAGTCTGTTTTCGCTCAGAAGAGTCTCGATGTCTTTATTATGTTCGGCCATTTTTTCCTTCAAGTCGTCATAAAAAGCAAAGTCTCTGATGCAAAGGAAGAAGTTCTCTATTGAGTCGAATTTTATCTTGTCTTTTCTTAAAAAGTTATCAGGTATTTCTTTGTCTTTATATTCTTCAACGAAAGAGTAAATTGTCTTGAACATACGACTTGCTGCTCCCGAAGCAGGGATGAATTTCAATATGTCGTAATATTGTTTGTCTTCATCAAATTGTTTTATAAGGTCTTTGATGTCAGCCTCGTTGAATTTTATTATTCCGTTTCCTATCGTGGCAGGAGCTTCCAAATCGCAGTAAGGAAAACCAGTTTTGAATTGATTTATCTGTTTTTCAACTTGTTCAATTGCAATGTTTAAATCTTCAAGTTGTTTCTTGTCTAAGTTTGTTAATGCTGACATACCTTTATAATTTAATGAACATCACAAAGATATAAATTAATATTGATTTCGTGAAACATTTTAAAAAAATATTTGTATATATTTGCAGATGAAAGACTAATGACTAAAGGCTAAGGTCTAAAGACTAAGGATAAAAGGCGAAAGACTTGGAATTAGTAGTTCCTTTGCGTTAGGGATTGGAGCGGCATCCTTTTTTTGCGGAGACGGATGTTGGAGTCGGATGCGGAGTTTGGAGTCGGATGCGGAATTTGGAAGCGAGACAGTGTCGAAGCAGAAAAAGATATAGCGGAAAGCCCGACGGCGGAGCCGGAACGCCCAAATGAAAGTCAATGAGTCAATGAGACTATAAGTCAATGAGTCGATGAGTCGATGAGACTATATGTCAATGAGATTATAAGAAAACTGAAAGTTGAAAATTATTGAGAATATATTTATTAACTTAAAAATATAAAAATATGATTAACAAACAATTACAAGACGCTATCAATGCGCAGATAAACGCTGAGTTATGGTCAGCATATCTTTATTTGTCAATGGCAACAAACTTCCATGAAATGGGTTTAGGCGGCATCGCTAACTGGTTTGAAGTTCAATTCAAAGAGGAACAAGATCACGCTATGATTTTCTATAACTATTTAGTATCACGTGGCGGTCGCGTTGAACTTAAAGCTATCGATGCAGTTAAAACAAAATGGGAATCTCCATTGGAAGCTTTTGAAGACACATTACAACACGAACAAAAAGTCACATCTTTAATCAATGATATCAATGCTTTAGCTGTTGAGTTGAAAGACTACGCAACACAAAACAGACTCGTTTGGTTCATCGACGAACAAGTTGAAGAAGAAGAATCAGCACAAAAGATGATCGACAGTCTCCGTATGATTAAAGACAATCCATACGCAATCTATATGTTCGATAAAGAATTGGCAGCAAGAACATATACACAGGCATCACCACTTGCTACTGCAGGGGAGTAAGGAATTGAGGATTTCAGGAATTGAGGATTTCAGGAATTGAGGATTTCAGGATTTCAAAATAAAAAAGCATCGTGGAAATTTCTACGATGCTTTCTTTATAATTGAAAACTGAAAATTCAAAGTTTAAAGGCTTTTTCTCACAATAATTTTCTTCACTTCCAAACCGAGTGGTTCCAATGGATAGCATCTGTCGGCTTGGTCGAGTCTGAATGTTTGTTTGCCAGCTTTGAGGTTCATCTTGCCTACGTATGAAGTCTGAATCATTGGATCAACGCCTGGCAAAGTGTGAGCGATGACGTTGTCGCCGCATTCAAATGAATATCTCTTGTCTAAGTTTTCTGGGACATAAACGATGAATACGTCGTAAGTTCCGTCTTCAGCGACTTCCATTTCCCATGAACGCCATGAGTCGGTCTGTGTACTCATGTAACCTGTTCCGTCGATGGCAGCGTGTTTTGTGCCGTTGGCTTCAGTGAGTTCGATGAGGTCGCCGTCTTGTTTAACGATGACTTTTTCTTTATAAACGACTTGAATCTTATTCAAAGTGTCAGGATGTTGATTCAAGAATTCACCGATTTTTGTCAATACTTCTTTTTCATAAGGGATGACGTTGCCGTCGCCGTCAGGGCCGATGTTTAATAAGAATACGCCACCGTGTCTTACAGTGCTGAATAATCTGTTCAATTGATTTGCAACTTGTTTGTCAACGTCAGGGCGGTTAATCCATGATTTGTAACCCCATGTGCCATAGAGAGATGCTGGGTTGTCCCAGTAGATGTTTTCGTAACCAGCGACGTCGCCATTGTCTGGCAATGTCATATAGTCGCCTTGGTTGTTCATGATTCTTCCGTTGATGATACATTCTGGTTGTAATGACTTCACGGTTTCGCGGAAACGTTTGCTTTGTTCTGGAGTTACGAGGCCCATGTCGAACCATAAAGTGTTGATGTCGCCGTAGTTGGTAAGCAATTCTGTTACTTGAGCTACGATATAATCTTCGAGTTCTGGTGTTACTATTTCAAGAGGAGAATAAACTTGGTTCACGTATTCGTGGCATTTTGTCGTTGGGTCTGGAGCGAGGCGTGGGATACCGAGAGGGTAGTGCCAGTCAGGAAGTGAGTAGTAGAGACCGAATTTTATGCCGTGACGTTTACAAGCGTCAGACAATTCTTTCACTATGTCGCGGCCGAAAGGAGTGAAGTCAACGACGTTATAATCTGTTGTCTCGGTGTGGAACATACAGAAACCGTCGTGATGTTTAGAAGTCATGACGATATATTTCATGCCTGCGTTTTTAGCGAGTAAAACGATTTCGTCGGCGTTGAAGTCTTGTGGGTTGAAAGTCTTGGCTACAGCTTCGTATTCTTCAGTTGTAATACGAGCGTGATTCATGATTTGTTCGCCGTAGAAAGGAATCTTTTCACCTTTCCACCAGCCAGCGAGTTCGGAATAAATTCCGAAGTGGATGAACATTCCAAAGTGTTCAGAACGCCATTGTTCCAAGGCTTTCTGTGTTATCTCGTCAGTCTTAGGTGTGATGTCGGCTGATTTGACATCAGGAGTTGAAGTGTTGCATGCTGTCAATAAAACAGTTGATGCGAGTAATAAATTAATAAGGTGTTTTTTCATTATGAAATGTTTTTGTTGTAAAAATCAATTTTTGCAAAGATAAGAAAAAAGACTACAAGTCAACAAGACTACAAGACTACAAGTTATTTTTAGTTAGGAGTTAGAAACCCCATATCCGAAAAGCGCAAAGTCGTATTTTATCGGGTCGTCGGCATCTAATTCTCTGAGTTTTGATGTAATCTCTTCAACGGTGGTTCTGTCGTTGCTTTTTCTTTCTATGATTCCAAGTTCGCGAGAGATTCTTCCGACGTGAACGTCTAACGGAATCATCAGATCTGAAGGCTTGATTTTATTCCATATTCCGAGATCGACGATGCCGTCGTTTCTCACGAGCCATCTCAGTGCGAGGTGTAGTCTCTTGCATGCCGAGCCTTTCTTAGGGTTATCGCAACAAGGATTGGAGATATGAACGCTGCTTGTTCCGTTGTTGGCTTCTTGTATCCTGTCTCTGAAATTCTGAATTCCTTGCCACGCATCGTGGTTTCCATCCAAAGCGAAAATATCTTCTATACTTTGATATTCTTTGTAAATGTTTTTCAATCCGTTGCAATAATAAATAAGGTCGCGGTTGAAGAAGGTGCGATGTACGCATTTGTCGGAATCAAGTCTTTTCCATCCGTCAGACATGACGAAGTCGTAAGGGGAATTTCCCATTGTGTTGAGCAGTCTGTTGGCAGAGTTGAGAATCATGGAACGTTTGCCCCAAGCGATGGTGGCGATGAGAAATGACACTATTTCTATGTCGTTTTTTTGTGAATAACGACGTGGAAACTGCACTGGGTCGCTGTCGGCGAACTCTGGCACATTATATTTCACGACTAATTCGTCGAGAGTTTTTTTAAATTCATAATTCATAATGCATAATTCATAATTAGGTCAACAAGTAGTGAGATGTTCACTTGCAAAAATAAGGTCTAAATCTCAATTATGCAAAGGAAAAAAAGTTAAAGTTTATTAAGAAATTAATTGGTGTAATCTTCATTCATTTTATTTGTTTCATTGAATTCATCTATCCATTCTCTTAGTTTTTCTTTTAATAGTTTCTTGTCAGGAAGACATAATGCATATTGTTGAGCGTAAATGTTTGCATCTTTGGGTAATGTCAATTCGACTAATGAGTCATTTTTCGTTTCGCATAAAAGTATTCCAATTGTTGGTTTCTCAAAATCCTGTTTTATATATCTGTCAAAATAGTTTACATACATCTGCATTTGACCTAAATCTTGATGAGTTAGTTTGTCGGTTTTTAAATCTATCAAAACATAGCATTGTAATAATCTGTTATAGAAAACCAAATCAACATAAAAGTTATCCTCGTCAAATGTGAAGCGTTTCTGACGAGATTCAAAAAGAAACCCTTTGCCTAATTCTAATAAGAACATCTGTAACTTGTTGATGATAACTTCTTCTAGTTTGCTTTCAGAGTAAGAAACGTCAGATTTTAGTCCTAGAAATTCTAATGTTAAAGGATTTTTAATAATGTCAGATGGTTTTTCAATGGTAATACCTTCATTAGCCAGTCTCATGACTTCATTTTTATCTCTGCTTAAGGCTAACCGTTCGTAAAGACTGCTTGCTACTTGTCGTTGAAGGTGTCTTACGCTCCAGTTTTGATTGTATGATTCTATTTCATAGAAACGTCTTTCCTCATGGTTTTCAATTCTCATTAGAATTAAATAATGTGACCAAGAGAGATTGAAATAATGTTGCTGAGATTTTTTATGCGAGGAATGATTAATTTCGTAAACACTGTTTACGATTTTTGAATACACGGTATAGAATTTTCTGCAAAGAGTTAATGTCTCAACAGACCATCCGTGCCCATATTTATTTATTAATTTTTCAGATAATAGTAGTAGAACTTTTTTCCCGTACGAGGCTCTGTATTTGCCTTCTAATTCATCTTCAACAATGTATTTGCCAGTTTCAAATTTGCAATAAGTTTCGGTGCTATTTACATTTTTTACAATGCTTTTTCTTGCATGTTCTATCAGCGTTGTTATTTTGTCGTACAAAGAATCTATTCTCTGCAATTCATGAGAATTGTGCTTGGTTTTCATATATTTTGATAGTTTAATGTTCACTTGCAAAAATAAGGTCTAAATCTCAATTATGCAAAGGAAAAAAAGTTAAAGTTTATTAAGAAAAAAGCACCTCGCTGGGAACTGAGGTGCCTTTCATCATTTGAGAAAATTGAAATATATAACCAAAACCGAGTATAATACAATCTATAGATATTATTTGTTCAAAAGAGGATGAGATTTTTTTATATCTGTGTCTCTGTGACTCTTTGTCTCAAAATTTGTTGTCTTGTAGTCTCGTTGTCTTGTGGTCTTTCTTTTCTGTTATCATAAAGAAGTTCGGTACGAATAATGTTCCGAAGATGGTGTTTGTGAACATGCCGAATACTACCGCTGTTCCGAGAGCGATTCGTGCTTCGGCGCCAGCACCGCTCGCAAACAAAAGTGGCATCACGCCGAGCACAAAAGCTAACGATGTCATGAGAATAGGTCTTAACCTGACGCGTCCAGCCTCCAAAGCTGCATCTCTAACACTCATGCCTTCTTTCCTGTAATCGACAGCGAATTCCACAATCAAGATGGCGTTCTTGGCAGACAACGCTATCAATAAAATGATGCCGATTTGCGAATAAATGCTGATTGGCAATGACATGATTATACATCCTGCAATAACGCCGAGTAATGCCAATGGTACACTTAGAATAACTGCAAATGGATTGCTCCAGCTTTCGTACATCGCTGCCAAGACCAATATTACCAATATTATAGCTAATGCGAAAATCATGCTTACACTCGAGGTGGAAAGCTTCTCCTGATAAGCTACCGATGTCCATTCATAGCCGAAAGTGTTGCCTAATAATTTGTTTGTCAGATTTTCAAGTGCCGACATAGCCTCAGAGCTGCTGTATCCTTCCGCAGCGATGGCGGTAATGTTGGCAGCCGGATAAAGGTTGTATCTGTTGACTTGTGTCTGTCCCATCTTTTCTTCGATATTGCAGAACGCAGAGAACGGAACCATCTCGTTATTGCTGTTTTCGACGCTCAGTTTCAATATGTCATTGATTACGTTTCTGTTTCCTGGATTAGCTTGAATGATGACTTGATATATGTTGTTGAATTTCACGAAGTCGTTAGCGAAAGTGGAACCCATGTACGATGATAGTGCGTCAAAGACTTGATTAAGCTGTAATCCCATCATGCCTATTTTGTCGCGGTTGATGTTAAGAAAATACTGCGGACTGTTGCCTTCAAACTGATTTTGAAGAAACATCAATGCTGGTTCTTGATGGTAGTTTTCCATTATAGTATTAACAGCGTTCGACAATTCTGTGGTACCTAAGTTGTTGCGGTCTTCCAATACGAATGCTAATCCGCCAGAAGCGCCGAGACCCGGTATGGATGGAGGATTGATTGCGAAAATGTTAGCCTCTTGTACGGCGGCGGCTTCCGCATTGATACGCTCTATTATTGCCGCCGCCGATTCGCCTTTGCCTTTACGCTCGCTCCAGTCTTTCAGCATGACGAAAAGACTCGCCTCGTTAGAGCTGTTGCCGCCTTTCACAAATGAAAAACCGTTGATAACCAAATATGTATCTACTTCTGGATATTTATCTAACATCTTCGATAGTTCAGCGGTGACTCGCTCGGTTCTTTCTAAACTTGAGGAGTTCGGTAATTGTACCGTCACTAAGAAGTAACCTAAGTCTTCATTAGGTAAAAATTCATTAGGTAACTTGAAAAAGACATACATCGTAATTGCTGAGATGATTACAAATGTAGTTAAAGCAATGGCTGGTTTTCTTAAAAAATCTTTTACAATTCTGATATATAGTCCTAAAGTCTTGTCGTATAGTTTGTTGAACCATTTGAGACTCCATTTTTCTTCTTTCAAGAATAATACGCACATCGCAGGTGTGAATATCAGTGAGATAAAACCGGAAAGCACTGTAGCTGTGGCTATTGTGAGCGCAAATTGTTTGTAAAGCTGTCCTGTGATTCCTCCAATGAATGCTGTCGGGACGAATACTGCGAGTAATACCAAAACGATACTAATCACAGGTCCTTGTATTTCTTCCATGGCTTTGGTGACAGCTTCTTTTCGTGTGTATTTTTTAGTTTCAATAAGTCGTGACGCGTTTTCCACAACGACGATGGCGTCGTCAACAACGATGGCTATCGCTAAAACTAAACCGAATAATGTTAATAAATTTATGGAGAAACCGAGTAGTCGCATCACGGCAAAAGTTCCTAATAATGAGATAGGAATTGTGAGAGCGGGGATAATGACGGCTCTGAAATTCTGTAAAAACAATAGCATGACGAGTATGACGAGCAATGTCGTTTCCGCGATAGTGACAAGCACTTCGTCGATGGAAGCTGTGACATATTTTGTGTTGTCCATCACAATGTTCATCGTAATGCCTTCAGGAAGATATTGCTGCAAATCTTTGACTTTAGCTTTTACTTCTTTGGCGACATCTAAAGCGTTGGAACCTGGCATTTGGTTTATGCCGATGGCAGCTATTTCTTTTCCTTTCATCGTTGTTGTCACAGAATAAGATTGCGAACCTAATTCTATTTTAGAAATATCTTTAAGTCGCAGATATTCGCCATTGTCCAAAGTCCTGATGATGATGTTACCAAATTCCTCGACATCTACGAGTCGTCCTTTGGTGCTGATGCTATATTGAAAAGCCATGTCGGCTGATGTTGGAGGCGCTCCAACGGCACCGGCGGATACTTCCATGTTCTGCGCTTTAATCATTGATAACACTTCGTCGGGAGTTATGTCTCTGATTCTCATTATTTCAGGGTCGAGCCAAACGCGCATGGCATAATCAGCTGCACCAAAGACCTTGACATCGCCAACGCCTTTCAATCTGGCTAATTCATTTACAATATTAATATTAGCATAATTAGCTAAAAACAAACCGTCATAGTATTCCTTGTCGCTATCAAGTACGATGAACATCAGTTGGTTAGGACTTCTTTTAAGCACGTTGACACCTTGTTGATTGACGGAAGAAGGCAGGTTGGCCTCTGCGAGATTGACTCTGTTTTGTACCATGACGGCTGCTTCGTCAATGTCGGTGCCAAGCTCGAAAGTCACTGTCAATGAATATTCACCATCGCTTGATGAGCTGGAACTCATATACATCATGTTTTCAACACCATTCACTTGCTGCTCGATGGGAACGCCTACGGTTTGTGCGACGGTCTCGGCACTTGCTCCGGGATAATGTGCTGAAACCATGACTGTTGGTGGTGTGATGTCGGGATATTGAGCTACAGGTAATGTCCTTAATGTCACCAATCCAGCGATGACTATTACGATGGCGATGACAGATGAAAAAATAGGTCTGTCTATAAAGTATTTAGAAATCATGGCTTCAATTATTAATAGGTTCTACTTTCATTCCGGCTCTTACTTTTAGCAATGCTTTTGTGACAAATCTCTCGTCTGGAGATAGTCCGGATTTGACATGAATAAGACTGTCGTTTATTATTTCTCCGACTTCTATATGTCTATAAGTCACGATGTTATTGCTGTCAACTACATAAATGTATCTTCCTAATTGGTCGGTCGCTGTTGAAGCGTCGGGAATTAAAATGGCATTTTCATCTTCTCCATAAGGAAGAGACACTGTGCAATACATTCCGCTTTTTAAGTCATATTTTGAGTTTTCAAAATATGCTCTTAATGTCAAAGTTCCGGTTTTTAGATTTACGAAAGGCGATATATAATTAGGTGTTGCCTCGATAGAAGGAAAGTTGCCTTCTTGCATGTTGACATAAACTTTCTTTGGCAAAGAAGATTCCCAATTTTGTGATTGCAATCTTATCATAAGATATTGATTATCTTCTATATTAAAATAAGCATACATAGGGTCGTTGTTATAAATTGTGGTAAGTTTGAATGGATTGCCGTCGCTGCCTGACACGTATTCGCCTTCGCCCGCGCCGCTAGTGGTGAGGAAACCAGAGATAGGAGCTTTGATGTAGCAATAATTCAATGTAGTACGAGCTGTCTTCAATGCAGACTCGGCATTTTTAACATTAGCTTTGGCTGTACGTACATTGGTCTCTGCTTGTATCAAGTCAATCTGACTGATGGCATCGCTTTTAGAGGCTTCTAACATCCTTTGGTAATTGTTTTCGTAATAATCTAAGGTGGCTTCTGCTGACGATAAGTTCGCTTCTGCTTGATTTACATTGTTTTCGTAAATAGTAGGGTCGATAATATAAAGCAAGTCGCCTTCATTGATGTATTGTCCAGAACTGAAATTTTGCTTGATGACATAGCCGTTTACGCGGCCAACAACATCAACGATATTGTTAGATTTCAGATAAGCCGGATATTCTCGATGCAGAACAATAGGCTTTACGTAAGGTTTTGAAACACTTACTTTAAGAATGGAATTATTACTGTTTTTATTCGATTTTTCTTTGCAAGAAAAGAAAAATACCATCGTTGATAAAACTATGATAATCAATGATGTAAATTTAATTGTTTTCATAACTATATACTATAAACTTTAAACTATAAACTTTACCAAGAACCACCTAAGGCTGTATATAATCTTACCAAAGCTAAGAGCGCTGAATTCCATGCACTTACCAAATAGTTCTGGTCGGAGAGAACTGTACGCTGAGCGTCAAGGACGTTGGTAAATGTGCCAAGACCTCTTTTGTATAAGTCGATGGAAAGTTCCAAAGTCTTGTTACCTTGTTCCACGACTTGTTGCCCCATCTCTATGGTTTTTAATGCGTTGGCATAATTGCTCATCTCTGTTTCTACTTCTTGTATGGCATTAAGAATGACATTGTTATAATTGTCAATGCTTTCATCGAGTGATATTTCTGCCATTTGTACTGCTTTCCTTACTTCCATTCCTGAGAAGATATTCCATGATATAGAAGGACTTAGTTGAAACATCTGACTTTCGTTGTTGAAGAATTTTTCTATATCGTGAGAGAGATAACCGAAACTGCCTGTTATTTTGAATTTAGGATAATAGTCTGCTTTTGTAGCACCTATGGCAGCAGCTTGTGATTCAATCAGTAACTCGGCCTGTCGAATATCGGGGCGGCGTCTTATGACATCTGCTGGAATTCCTGTACTGATGATGTGTCGTATGCTTGGCAAACCGTCTAGATTAATAAAGGTGTTGCTTAAAGAAGACGGATATGTGCCTAAAAGAATGGCTAGTTCGTTGACGCATTGTGTGATATAAGCATCTAGTTTTGGGATGCTTGCTGATGTGTTGTAATAAACGGATTTAGCCTGCGACACATCGAGTTGTGTTCCCAAACCAGATTCGTAACGCGCGATGGTGATGTCGAGGATGTTTTTTTCTGAGATGATATTCTGATTAGCTACGATGAGTTGTTGCTGGTATGCGCGAAGGTTGAAATAAACTGTAGCGACTTGAGCGCAAAGATTCATGACGGCATTCTGATAAGAAGCCTCATTGGCGTAGTACGATTTCTTGTTGGCGCGTACGTTATCTCTGTTTTTGCCGAAGACGTCAATCTCCCAACTGGCGTTGATTCCTGCGTTTAAATATCCATTGGTTCTGTATTCGTCGCTGCTGGTTTCTTCATAATAATTTAAGCTGCTTTTGCTTAAATCGTATTGAGCATCAAGACTTAAACTCGGATAAAAGGCACTCTTTGATTGTTGGTATAATAGCCTTGACTTTTCAAGAGAGGCTTCTATAGAATGGATGTTATGGTTGTTGTTAAGTGCTACTGTTATCAGAGAGTCGAGTAGGGGGTCGTTGAAATTTTTCCACCATTCGTTATATGCTATGTCGTTGGTGAGAAAGATTGTGTCAATCTGCCATTTTTCAGGTATGATGACTTCTAAATCAACTTCTTTCTGGGCTGAACTCCGCAGAGGAAAAAGAAATAATAAGGCTAATGATAAAAGTCCAAAGGCTAAAGGAATGTAATGATAACGTTCTTTCATAATTCTGTTTTTTTAACTTCAAACAAAAAAATGAAAGAAAGGTTTTGTTAAAAATAAATTACATTTTTAAGTTTGTAACTTGCTGTTACTTAATAATTTTTAAGAAAATAATCCTTGACTTTTCTTGTCGTCTATTGTATCTTTGCAAAGTGAAATCTCCACGTATCACGAGGATAAATAGGGATCGTAAAAAGATACGTGCAGATACGAGGAAAAATAATCTCCACGTATCACGAGTATAAATGGAGGTGGTGAAAAGATACGTGCAGATACAAGAGATACGAGGAAAAATAATCTCCACGTATCACGAGTATCACGAGGATAAATGGAGGTAGTAAAAAGATACGTGCAGATACGAGGAAAAATAATCTCCACGTATCACGAGTATAAATG
>JAGBVS010000029.1 GCA_017630195.1 Bacteroidales bacterium
AAGGTCTCATCTACCGCGGAGTCCGTATGGTCAACTGGGACCCTGCAGCTCTCACAGCTCTCAGCGATGAAGAGGTTATCTATAAAGAAGAACATAGCAAACTTTTCTACCTCCGTTATAAAGTAGAAGGCGAAGATACTTACGCTATAGTAGCAACAACACGTCCTGAGACTATCATGGGCGACACTGCTATGTGTATCAACCCTAACGACCCTAAGAACGCTCATCTTAAAGGCAAGAAAGTCATCGTTCCTCTCGTAGGCCGCGCTATCCCTGTCATCGAAGACGAATACGTTGACATAGAGTTCGGTACTGGCTGTCTTAAAGTGACTCCAGCTCACGACGTGAACGACTATATGCTCGGCGAGAAATATAATCTCCAAAGCATTAACATCTTCAACGACGACGCTACTATCAGCGAAGCAGCTGGCATGTACGTAGGCATGGACCGCGACGCTGTTCGTAAACAAATCGTGAAAGACTTAGACGCTGCTGGTCTCCTCGAAAAAGTTGAAGACTATAATAATAAGGTGGGTTACTCAGAACGTACTCACGTCGCTATAGAACCAAAACTCTCAATGCAATGGTTCCTTAAGATGGAACATCTCGCTGAGATAGCTCTCAAACCTGTTATCGATGGCGACATCCAGTTCTATCCTTCAAAATATGTAAACCTCTACCGTCACTGGTTGGAAAACATCAAAGACTGGTGTATCAGCCGTCAGCTCTGGTGGGGTCATCAAATCCCAGCTTACTACCTCCCAGAAGGTGGTTATGTAGTTGCTGAGACTGCAGAAGAAGCTCTTAAACTCGCTAAAGAAAAAGCCGGCGACCATATCACAATGGACGACCTCCGTCAAGAAAGCGACTGCCTCGACACATGGTTCTCTTCATGGTTGTGGCCTCTTTCATTGTTCGACGGCATCTTGAATCCAGACAACGAAGAGTTCAAATATTACTATCCAACAAACGACCTCATCACTGGTCCGGATATCATCTTCTTCTGGGTCGCTCGTATGATTATGGCTGGCGAAGAATATCAAAAAGAAGTTCCTTTCAAGAAAGTATATTTCACAGGTATCGTCCGCGACAAACTCGGTCGTAAGATGTCTAAGTCATTGGGCAACTCTCCGGACCCAATCGAACTCATCGACAAATACGGAGCCGACGGCGTGAGAGTAGGTATGATGCTCACTGCTCCTGCTGGTAACGACCTTCCTTTCGACGAGGCATTGTGCGAACAAGGACGTAACTTCTGTAACAAAATGTGGAACGCTCTACGTCTCGTGAAAGGCTGGAAAGTTGATGAAAACATTGCTCAGCCAGAGACTGCAAAGATGGCGATGAGATGGTTCGAAGAACGCTTCCAACAAGTGCTCCAAGAAACAAACGACAACCTCGACAAATATCGTCTCTCTGACGCTTTGATGGGAATATACAAACTTGTCTGGGACGACTTCTGCTCATGGTATCTCGAAATGGTGAAAGCTCCGATGAATCAGCCAATCGACGCTGTGACATACAACGCAACAGTCACATTCTTCGAAAACTTGATGAAGATTTTGCATCCGTTCATGCCTTTCATCACAGAAGACATCTGGCATCTCTTGAAAGAACGTCAGGACGGCGACGACCTCATCATCGCTCAACAACCAGCACAAAAAGTCGTTGACAATGATATATTAAATCAATTCATATTTACACAAGACGTTATCAACAACATCCGTAAGATTCGCGCTGAGAAGAACATCTCAATGAAAGAAGCTATCGAACTTATCGTTGTTGACAAAGACGGCAGCGTTAACAAAGACTTCGATTCTGTCATCGCCAAGTTATGTAACTTGAGCAATATTAATTATGTGACAGAAAACCCACAAGACGCATTCGGCTTCTTGGTAAGAGCAACAGAATATTTCATCCCTGTGACTGACAATATCGATACAGAAGCAGAAATCAAGAAGTTGGAAGAAGAATTGGCTTACGCACAAGGATTCTTGAAATCTGTTGAAGCAAAATTGTCGAACGAAAAATTCGTCAATGGCGCACCTGCAGCAGTTGTCGATAAAGAAAGAAAGAAAAAGTCAGACGCTGAAGCTAAGATTAAAGTTCTTGAACAACAATTGGCGACATTGAAGAAATAAGACTACAAGTCAACAAGACTACAAGACAACAAGTAAGGGACGTGTCAATTATGAAGTGACCCCAAAAGTTTTTTGTCCAAACTTTGGGGGTCACTTCATTGATGCGTCTTTCTTTTTGGTCAATGGTCAATAGTAAAAAATACAATACAATACAATATCTTCCGTTATCAGCATGATAATTATTTGTTAAATTCATTAAATATTAAAATCATGAAAAGATATTTATTTCTATTGATGTTGGCTATAATGCCGGCATTAGCTATGGCGCAGTCTGAAAAAACTAACAAAGGCGCGCATTATTTGGAAGTCAAGACAGGACTTTCTATAAGCGATATTCCATTGATTAATACTTTTGATGCTCCTCCGGTTGAAGGCTTGAGCTTCGATATGAGATATGCTTACGGTTTGATTAATAATTTAGATATTATTGCAGCATTTAGTACATATAGTGGATATGAAAGTTTTGATGAAATAATGGCTATTGGTAAGTTTTCATATATTGATCGTATGTATTACTGTAATGCACTGCAAATAGGTGTTAGAGGAAAAGTGAAATGTTTTGATTTCATGAATCTTAAGCTTTCACTTACAGGAGGTTTGATGAATCATGCGCAGACATGTTATGGAGATTATCCTCCTTTACAGCCATATACGGTCATGTATTTGAGATCTTGTGTGGGTGGAATGTTTGAAGTAGATTTTGATATAAGCAAAAGGATGTCGCTTGGTTTATTCTACGGAAGGACCACGACAATATTGAATAAGAATGCTGGAGTTAAATTCGACAATACAGGACTTTCTTTATCGGTGAGGTTATAAGGAGATGAGGCAACAAGTAGGGACGTGGAAATTCCACGTCCTTTTTTTGTTGATAGAACATAAAATCATACCAATCGCAGTAGTGTTATCTGAAAGCATTGTGTGTTGGAGGAAAAGCTATAAATTCAATGGAAACCATGCATCGATATAAGCTATAGTCACCGACATCCATAGCTCGTTCGAAAATAGCATTGGTCAAAAACGATATCTTGGATAATAAGGCAGGAGAAATATCTTTTCAAGATCCGGTTTATGCATATTGGTTGAAAACGGAATACTTTAAATTATAGTCACCAAGCAGAGACGCATCAATTACACCTTGTTCATCTCATCGGTGTAATTGACACGTCTTTTTATGAAACGGATAAAGAAAAGCTAAAATATAATTGTTACAAAAAATGTAATTACAAAAAATGTTAAACACAAATTGTAATTACATTTTTTGTTATATTTCTATAAGTTCAACTGAAACTATGCATCGATATAAAATATCGTCTCCGACATCCATAGCTCGTTCGAAAATAGCATTGGTTAAAAATGATATTTTGGATAATAAGGCTGGAGAAATATCTTTTCAAGATCCGATTTATGCATATTGGTTGAAAACGGAATATTTTAAAGTGTAGTCACCAAGTAGCGACGCATCAATTACACCGATGAAATGAACAAAGTGTAATTGATGCGTCTTTTTTTTAAAATCTAATTGTTTCTTAGCTATTTCTTTTACGAATTCAAGGATAATTTTAGAGACGTCATACTTGATTTTAAAAAAAACTTTTGTCTTTAGCCTTTTGCCATTAGTCTTTTTTGTAAGTTTGTGCAGTTTTAAAAATTACCCTTATGAGAAGATTTTATTTTTTGACGTTTGTATTACTATTAAGTCTTACGATGTCAGCGCAAAGCAGAGGCCTTTTGATGAAAGAAAATTTTGACTCCACAGAGATTCCGGAAGGATGGTACATCGATGAACATGCCGATAACTGGTCGATATCAACGAGTGCCAAGTCGGGTGGCGTACCTAATGAAATATGTATGAACTGGGCTCCGGAATTCAACGGAACATCGCGTCTCGTCATGCCGGCTTTCGATTTCACTGACATCGATGAGGTGGTGGTTTCTTTTAAACATTATCACGACAACTACATAGGCGAGAACACCATTGGTATTGCGACATCATCCGACGGCGGTGCGACATGGAACAGCGGATGGGAACAGACTTACATCACCATAGACGCTTACGTTGAAAGTCATACAATCTCAACATCAGATATGGGAAAACCTAATGTGCTGATGTGTATCTATTTCACGGGAAATTCTTATTTGGTTAACAACTGGTACTTCGATGATATTGAAGTCTTCAAACAAGAAGAAATAGAACTCGAACTGGTAAGCATCGACGTCCCCAATATTATAGGAACAGATTATGATGGCGGGATACCTTTCACAGTGAGAAATACAGGCGCAAAGACGGTGTCAAGTTTCGACGTGAATATGTCGCTCTATTATGCAGACGGTTACGATACCTTCAGCTTCACTACTAATCTCGCTCCTTTCGAGACAGCACAATTCACAATTCAAAATAATTTCCCACAATTTTTCATGTTTGATGAACCACATGCGATAGATTTGTATATAGATAAAGTTAATGGCGAAGATTATGCTCCAACCACTACTTATTTCTTGCAGAAAGAAGTTATTCTTGCGATGAGAGAAAGTCAGAAAGTGGTTCTTTTGGAACACTTCACAAGTTCAACATGCGACTATCCTTGTATCCCAATCAATGAAATCATGGATGGTCATGCAAATACTTACGCAGGCAAATGCTCATACTTGAAATATCCTATCGACCTTCCGCTTCTTGAAGACGGTACACCAGGCGGCGACCCTTACTGGACAGAAGAAAGCATCTTGAGAAAAAATTATTATGCCGTGATGGGCGTGCCAGAAACTTTCGTCGATGCGCAGACACAAGGTTATGCTGCAGCTACAGCAGAAGATATAGATTTGGCATTACAAAATCCTGCTTACTTTAATATCAAAGGCAGCTTCACGACAGAAGGCAACACTATCAATGTTATCGCCGACTTCATGGCTTACGCTGAAATTAGCAATGTGAGAGCTTTCGTCGCTGTAAGTGAAAAGACAACGAGAAACAATCTCGGTAATGACGAAGAGACACAGTATCATCATGTCTTTATGAAGATGTTGGAAAATGCCGAAGGCATCGCAATAGAATCAATCAAAGCAGGCGAATACCACAGATTAGAACTCTCCTGCGATTTGTCAGAAACCAATGTCGAAGAGATGAATGATTTGGAAGTAGTGATGTGGTTGCAAGATTACACGACAAAAGAAGTGTTCAATAGTAACTTCGCATACGATTATACAGAACACTGCTATCCTGTCGTAAACCTCACTGCATCTGTTGGCGGCGATGATGTTCAGAAACTCTATCTCAACTGGGACGCTCCAGAAGAAAGAACACCGATGGCATATAACATCTATGTTGACGGTATGTTGTTAGAAGAGAATTACGATTTAGCCACTTATTACTCTAATGAAGAAATAGTTGAAATCATAATGCCACTTGAATATCGAGGTCACACTGCCGAAGTCGTCGCTGTTTATGAAGGCGGAATGACATCGGTTGGAACAATTAAATTGATCGATGACGATTGGGACGGCATCGAAGAAACAGAAAAGATAACATTCAATATCTATCCAAATCCGGCTAAGGATAATGTGAAGTTCACAACTCGCGGTTCGCAGTTCTTGACGATAAAAATCTATAATTGTTTAGGACTTTTAGTAGAAGAGATGGAAGTCAATTCGAGTGAAGTTGAAGTCAATACTTCAAATTATGAAACTGGAATTTATTTCATCAATATGGAAGGAAAAGACTTTGTTAAAACAGAAAGATTGGTGATTCTTTAGAGGGAATAGAGGGATTAAAGGGAATAGAGGGATTAAAGGGAATGGAGGGATTAAAGGGAATGGAGGGATTAAAGGGAATGGAGGGATTAAAGGGAATGGAGGGTGTAGAGTATTTGGGGTTAGGGGAGATTTAGAGTTTAAAGTTCGGTATGAAAATTCTTGTCGTGTGAAATGTTGAGCGACAAGAATTTTTTCTTATCTTTGCCCAATTTATATAGTTTATAATTTTCAAAAAAATAATCACTATGTCAGATACAGTAAAATTTATCGAAGGCGGTCTCACTTACGATGACGTTTTGTTAGTGCCAGCATACAGCAATATCATTCCAAGAGATACAAATTTGAGTACAAATTTCTCTCGTAACATTCAACTTAACATACCTATCGTAACAGCAGGTATGGACACTGTAACAGAAGCAGCTATGGCTATCGCTATCGCTCAAGAAGGTGGTATCGGTGTTCTTCACAAAAATATGACAATAGAACGTCAAGCTGCTGAGGTACGTAAAGTTAAACGTGCTGAAAACGGCATGATCATCGACCCTGTAACAATCAGAGAAAACGCTATGGTTGGCGAAGCTCTCAGAATCATGAGCGAAAACCACATCGGCGGTATTCCTGTAGTTGATGCTAACAATGTGTTAGTCGGCATCGTGACAAACCGTGACATCCGTTTCATCCAAGATATGAAACGTCCTATCTGTGAAGTCATGACAAAAGAAAATCTCGTCACAGCTCCTGAGTTTACAGACTTCGCTACAGCAGCTGAGATTCTCCAAAAACACCGCATCGAAAAATTACCTGTCGTTGACAAAGAAAATCACCTCATCGGTCTCATCACTTATAAAGACATCATTAAAATCAAGGCTCGTCCTAATGCAAGCAAAGACTCTCTCGGTCGTTTGCGCGTAGCAGCTTCTGTTGGTATCGCAGCTAACACAATGGAAAGAGCTGAAGCTCTCGTAGCAGAAGGCGTTGACGCTATCAATATCGACACAGCTCACGGTCACTCACAAAACGTTATCAACGTGGCTAAGGAATTACGTAAGAAATTCCCTAACATCGACATCGTTGTCGGTAACATCGCTACAGCTGACGCAGCACGTGAATTGGCTAAGACAGGCATCGATGCTATCAAGGTTGGTATCGGACCAGGTTCAATCTGTACAACACGTATCATCGCTGGTATCGGCGTTCCACAGCTCACAGCAGTTTATAATGTATCACAAGCTCTCCAAGGCACAGGCATTCCTGTAATCGCTGACGGCGGTATCCGTTACACAGGCGACATCGTTAAGGCTATCGCAGCTGGTGCTTCAACAATCATGGCTGGTTCATTATTCGCTGGCGTTGACGAATCTCCAGGCGATACAATCATTTTCGAAGGAAGAAAATTCAAGACATATCGTGGCATGGGCTCTCTCGAAGCTATGCAAAACGGATCTAAAGACCGTTACTTCCAAGATATGGAAGACGACATCAAGAAACTCGTTCCAGAAGGCATCGTAGGTCGCGTTCCTTACAAAGGCAGCCTCTCAGAAGTCGTTTATCAATTGGTCGGCGGTCTCCGCGCTGGTATGGGTTACACTGGCTCAAGAACAATCAGCGATTTACAAAAAGCTCAGTTCATCAAGATTACAGCTTCAGGTATGCGCGAAAGCCATCCACACGATATCACTATCACTGCTGAATCTCCTAACTATAGCACTAAAGCATAATATATTAAGAATTCAGTCGTTATTTTTTGAAATAATAAAAATATGATAAGAAAAAAAACACTCAAGACATGGCTCGTCGCTTTATCTTTTGCGATGTTGCCGTCATTACTTTGCGCTCAGTCTTATACAAAAAAGACTTTGATTACTATCGGAGATAAAGAAGTTTCTGTTAAGGAATTTATGGATACTTACGAGAAAAACAATGTCAACACAGAAGTCATAGACAAGAAAAATGTTGATGAATATCTCGATTTATTCGTGGATTTCAAATTAAAGGTGGCAGAAGCAGAAAATCTTAAAATGGATACTTCAGCAGCTTTCATCAAGGAACTCGACAATTATCGTCAGCAACTTGCAAAACCTTACTTCTCAAATGATGACATCACCGACGAATTGGTGAAAGAGGCATACGAAAGAATGCAATATGACATCAATGCCGCTCATATCCTCATCAAATGTGATGTTAACGCTGTTCCTTCAGATACTATGGCAGCATATAAAAAAGCGATGTCAATCCGCGAACGTGCCTTGAAAGGCGAAGCATTCGGCGATTTGGCAGCAGAACTCTCTGAAGACCCATCAGCACGCGACTATGAAGAAATTCCAGGCGTGAGAAAAGCTTATAAAGGCAACCGCGGAGAACTCGGTTATTTCACTGTATTCGATATGGTTTATCCTTTTGAATCAGGCGTGTATAACACAGAAGTAGGCGGCATCTCAATGCCAGTGCGCTCCTCATTCGGTTATCATATCATCAAACTTAACAGCAAAACTCCTGCAAGTGGCCTCATAAGAGCAGCTCATATCTTCCTCGCTGTAGATCCTAAAGACCCAGATAAAAACGATTCTCTCGTTAAAATAAAAGCTCAAAATATTTATAACGAAGTAATCAATGATGATAAAAACTGGACAGATTACGTAAGAAGATACTCAGATGATAAAGGCACAATTAATAATAATGGTGTATTGTCTCCATTCAGAGTAAATCAAATCGTTCCTGAATTTATCTCAGTGGTGAAATCATTGGAGCCTAATCAAATCTCAGAACCTGTCAAAACCGACTTCGGCTACCATATCATCAAATTGGTCGGATCAACAACACCAGGAACTTTTGAACAAGAAGAAGGCAAGATAAGAGAAAGAGTAGAAAGAGATATGCGCGGTCAGCTTAGCGAAGAAATCGCCATGAGACGCATCATGAAAGACAATAACTTCAAAGAAAATGCTAAAGTTAAAGACGCTTTCATCGCAACAATCGACAGCACAATCATCGAAGGCCAATATAAAGCTGACGAAAACATCAACACAAAATCAGTCCTTTTCTCTACAAAAGATCAGTCATGGACAGTACAAGACTTTGTCGAATTTATCTATAAAAATCAAAAAAGACAAGGTTTCTTGACACCGGGAGCTTATGCTTATCAGCTTTATGACAGATACTTACAACAAGAAGTGTTTGCATATGAAGACTCAAAGTTAGAAGATAAATATCCTGACTTCAAAGCATTGGTTCAAGAATATCACGATGGTATCTTGTTGTTCTCATTGATGGAAAATGAAGTATGGAACAAGGCTGTCGAAGATACACTCGGCTTGCAAGATTATTATGAAAGAAATAAAGAATCATATATGTGGAACGACCGTGTTAGAGCAGTGGTCGTGACTTGCCAACGTAAGGATAATGTCGAAGAAATCAAAAACTTGCTGGTTGAAGGCATTGAAATAGATTCATTACGCACATATGTGAAGGAAAACAAATCTCAGGCTTCAGTTCGTTTATCATTCTATCAAAAAGGTGATAACGTAAATGTTGACGCAACACAATGGCAAGATGGCGCTATCGCTGTTTATCCATCAGCTGTAGATAACACAACACAAATCGTTAAGATTGTCGAAGTACGTCAACCAGAACCTAAAACATTTAAAGAAGCAAGAGGTTTGGTAACATCAGGATACCAAGCTGAATTGGAAAAACAATGGCTCGAACAACTCAGAGAAAAATATTCTGTTACAGTTGACGAAAAATTGTTGAATAAAGTTAAAAATAATTATAAAAATTAAAAGATGCGCTTAGTCTGGGTCGGTCTTATATTCACAATGTTTTTTTCCACTTGTCAAGAAAAACATGAAGACAAAGGCGAGGTGTTGGCCTCGGTTTATGGAAAAAATCTATATAGGACCGACTTGGATGACATCTTTTATGAAGGAATAAGCTATAACGACAGCGTGCTTCGCTCAAAAGTTTATATCGATAAATGGGTGCGCAACCAGCTGCTCGTCCGTCAAGCGGAAAATAACCTCGAACCGGAACAACTCGATTTCTCAAAGAGATTGGAAGAATATCGCAACTCTTTGGTGATAAATAAATATGAAACAGAACTGATAAAACAAAACCTTGATACCAAAGTTACCGAAGACCAAATCCAAGAATATTATAATGAAAATAGCGATGAGTTCCGACTTAATCGCGACATTGTAAGAATCGCTACCGTTAACCTTCCTCGTGATAGCAAGAAAAAATGGTTGTTTATAAAGCTATTACGCGACTACGATTCTATTATGATTGACTCTGTTACTTCTTTGTCAAAAGAATATGCCTTGGACTGGAATATGGATGTTGAACAATGGCATAACTTCGATGAAGTAGCAGAGAAATTTAAATTGAATGTGACTGACAATAAATCATTCTTGAACGAAAATAAATATTATGTTGTTATTAATGATGATGTCTATAGCGTTATTCGTTTCTGCGAATACAGACTCATGGGCGATGTGTCGCCTTGTGAAATTGAAGTTGACAGAATAAAATACATAATATTGAGTAATAGAAAGAAAGATTTGTTGGAAAAATTATATGATGATTTATATTCAAAGGCTGTACAAGAAAATGCTTTTGACGTTTTTTAAGAAGACAACAAGACAACAAGACAATAAGATGGCAAGACGACAAGACAACAAGATGCTAAGTTTTTTTGTAGCTTTATTTTTTGTATTTATAATGATTCCATCCAAGGCACAGGAGCCTCAGGTTATTGATAGGGTAGTGGCTGTTGTTGGACAGAATATCATACTTCAATCGGATATAGAAGCCAAATATATGCAGTA
Organism: Bacteroidales bacterium; assembly: GCA_017630195.1. Classification (GTDB taxonomy): domain Bacteria; phylum Bacteroidota; class Bacteroidia; order Bacteroidales; family F082; genus Limimorpha. Next base: position 10,718 of record JAGBVS010000029.1, read on the forward strand.
TAGATTGCAAGGCGGCATCAAAGGTAGCGCTAGTTCTATACGCTGCGAGATTCTTGAAGACCTGATGTTCGAAAAACTCATGCTTAACCAAGCAGAGATGGATAGTATCACAGTGACAGACGAACAAGTCGATGCAGAAGTCGATCAGTTGGTTCGTTATTTCATTTCGCAACTTGGCTCACAGGAAAATCTTGAGAAATATTATAAGAAGACGATGCCTGAGATTAAGGAAGAATTGCGTCGTATGAGAAAAGATCAAATGTTGGTTGAGCAGGTTCAACAGACAATCTTGGCTAATGTGGAAGTCACTCCGGCTGAAGTGAAAAAATGTTATTACAACATTCCTAAGGATAGTATTCCAATGGTAAACTCAAAATATGAGATAGCTCATCTTGTAAAGAAACCGCCAATTACCTTGGATGAAAAACTTGCTGTTAAAGACAGACTTTATAAAATGCGTAAACGTATTCTTGATGGAGAACGCTTCTCAACATTGGCTCTTCTTTATTCAGAAGATCCAGGCTCAGCAAAGAAAGGCGGAGAACTTGGTTTTCACGGAAGAGGCGAGTTCGCTCCTGAATTTGAAGCAGCTGCCTTTAACTTGCGCGACGGAGAAATATCAGAAGTCGTTGAAACAGAATTTGGATTCCATATCATCCAAATGATTGAACGTCGCGGCGACTTCATAAATGTACGTCATATTTTATTGACAGTGAAAGTGTCGCCTGAAGCATTGCAGGTCGCTTACGATCAACTCGATTCTATAGCAAATCTCATACATAATGATAGTTTGACATTCGATGAGGCGGTTCGTAAATTCAGCGACGAAAAAGACAAAATGAGCGGCGGTGTGCTCGTTAATTCTAACTCCGGAAGCACCCTCTTCGACGCAGCTGAACTCGACCAACAAGTTTCTGTAACTGTCAATAGAATGAAAGTTGGTGAGATAAGCGCTCCTGTGCCAATGAAGACCGCTGATAATAAAGATGCTTACAGACTCCTATATCTGAAGAAAAAGACAAATCCTCATAAGGCTAATCTTAAAGATGATTACACGCTGATTTGCGATTGGGCAATGCAGAAAAAACGCGAGGAAATAATCAATAAATGGATTGCGAATAACTCACAAAAAGCATATATCAAAGTCATCGACGACTTTAGAGAATGTGACTTTATGTTCGATTGGAATTTCTCAGAATAATTAATTGTTGAATATGTTTAAGTCTGACGTAGAAGGCGCAAAGGCGCTCGTACAAAAATATGAACAACTGAAGAGTGAAATCTCCAAAGTCATCATAGGACAAAATGAAATAATTCATAATACAATATTGTCTGTGTTCTGCCAAGGCCATGTCTTGTTAGTAGGTGTTCCAGGACTTGCTAAGACATTGTTGGTAAGTACTATCGGTCGTGCTCTCGGACTCTCATTCAACCGTATTCAATTCACGCCCGACCTTATGCCTTCAGATATATTAGGAACCGAAATACTCGACGACTCACGTCAGTTTAAATTCGTGAAAGGTCCGGTCTTCTCAAATATTATTCTCGCTGACGAGATCAACAGAACTCCTCCTAAAACACAAGCTGCTCTCCTCGAGGCTATGCAGGAAAAACATGTTACTATATCCGGAAAGACATATAAATTAGACGCTCCTTTCTTCGTGCTCGCAACACAAAATCCAATTGAGCAGGAAGGAACTTATCCTTTGCCAGAGGCTCAGCTCGACCGCTTTATGTTTAATCTTCAACTCGATTATCCTTCGTACGAAGAAGAAATAGAAGTGGTGAAAAACACTACATCAGCAAAAGTGACTGATGTCAATCCTGTGATGAATGCTGAAGAAATAATTTATTTCCAGAACTTGGTGCGTCGTGTCCCTGTGGCTGATAACGTTTATGAATATGCGGTAGGTCTGGTGTCGCGCACTCGTCCTAACACCGAACGCGCTCACGAATGGAGCAATAAATATCTCAGCTGGGGCGCAGGACCTCGCGCTTCGCAATATCTTATCATTGGCGCAAAAGCAAACGCTCTCCTGAAAGGAAAACTTTCTCCTGATATTGAAGACGTACAAGAAGTGGCTATTCCAATTTTACGCCATCGTCTCGTAAGAAACTATAGCGCAGAAGCAGAAGGAATATCTATTGATAAAATAGTTAGAACAATCTTATAAATTTTATCAAGACCTTTTTTTTAAATGTTCGGAATAGAGATAGATAAGAAACGTATATACGGATTGGATCTCTTGCGAGCTTTCGCAATTTTCTGCGTCGTAGATGGACATGCTTCTCATCTCCTCTCTGGTACACGCCTCGAATTTATCAATAAAATACCGCTGCCTCATGGCGTCGATATCTTCTTCGTTATAAGTGGTTTCCTTATAGGTCTTTCTTTTTTATCTTATGCAGATAAAAATCAAGGCGTCAATATAGGAAAAACATTGCGTTTCTATGCTCGTACCGCCTTGAGAATATTGCCAAACTATTATATTATAATGCTTATATATTGCATATTAATATCTAATGGTATCGTTAATGGAAATATGCAGGTGTTCCCTCTGTGGAAATTTTTTACCTTCACACAAAATATAGTAAAACCTTTTTATGATTTCTATTGGGAGTCATGGTCGCTCTCTGTGCAGTGGTGGTTTTATATCATATTCCCGCTATTGCTGGTAATTTTCTCATCAATGACCGTTAGTGTTAAGAAAATAACACCTTATATATGCTTGTTCTTCATAGTCGTATCGTTGGCGTTTCGTGTTTCGGCATCAGAAAATGCTACCGATAACTTCTGGTGGGATGTGTGGATGCGCAAAACTGTAGCATCACGTATGGATAATATCTATATTGGCGTGCTGGCTGCATGGATAAGATATTATGCTTACGATTTATGGAACCGCTATGCTGTGAAATCTCTCGTAATTGGTGTCTTGTTGATGATCGCTACATTCTTCATCCCTAAACATATTGGAACATTCTACACAAATGTAGTTTACCTTACCGTTGCTCCAATAGCGATAGCATTATGGCTGCCTTATATTACAAGAATCAAAGAATCAAAGACTTTTGTGGGAGATATAGTATCTCACTTCAGCATATTGTCGTATGCTATGTTTCTCACTAATCTTATGTTGATACAAATTATCGACAACAACTTTGCGGAACTGTCACAACAAATAGGTGCCTGGTCTTATTTCATCTTTTGGTCGCTCGTGATAATATCTTCGTACATCCTATATATAATTGTTGAAAAACAATTTATTAAGCTGAGAGATAAGAACTTTTAAACACTATACTCTCTCAAAATCTTTCCCCATTAGTCCTTTTATGGCGTTCCGGCTCTGCCGTCGGGCTTTCCGCTATATCTTTTTCCGCTCCGCTCCAAAAGGATGCCGCTTCAATCCCTAACGCTTAGCGACGATAAATAAAAACAGGCGGTTGCGAGCTTCACACTTCAACCGCCTGCCTGAAAACTTTAGCCTCTAAACGAGACTTGT
>JAGBVS010000189.1 GCA_017630195.1 Bacteroidales bacterium
GACAGGTGTTTATAAAATAGGATTTATATAAGATATGATAGATAGTTATGATAAACTTACGATAGGTAAGTATGAGGAGATAAAAGCGGTCCTTACAAGTGATAAGGATGATGTTGAAATGAATGTTGAGATAGTTGGAATACTTACGGATTTGACAGCAGAGGATGTTCTTGAATTACCGATAGGTACTTTCAACACACTGTTGCAGTCTACTGCTTTTCTATATAATGAGCCTACCAAGAGACAGGTAGCACAGTTATATAACTTGGGAGGTTATGAACTTATACCTGTGTTGAATGTTAACGATATGACAACAGCGCAGTTTCTTGATTATCAAGAATACATTAAGTCAGATAATTTGATTGGTATATTAAGTGTCTTCTTAATTCCAAAAGGATGTACATATGGTAATAATTACGATGTATATGAAATACAGAATGTAATAAAGAACAATCTTTCAATTGTTGATGCTCGGTCTTTATCTGATTTTTTTTTCGCTTGGTTTCAGGGATTATTTCACAGTACTCTAACCTATTTAACCAAGAAGATAAAGAAGATGGAGAAGAAAGCGAAGACACAAGAGGAGAAGAAGAAGATGGAGGAAGCATTAGCGAGTTTGGCAGACGTTGGGGATGGCTATCAATGGTTGATACAGTCAGCGAAACAATAAGGGATAGTTGGGAAAAGGTGTTTAAGATGTCAGTAATTGAGTTTCTTAATATCTTCTGTTATTCCAAGGATAAGGCTAATTTCAATAAGCAACAGATTAATAATTGGTCACAAAGAAATTGATGATGAAGTTTGAAAACTTGACAAGAGTACTTACGGAATATGCTGAACTGATAAGGGATAAGTATAAGGAAGAACTACAGTCCCTTGGCATTAATGCGAGTAAAAGCCTTAGTAATTCAGTAGCAGCGGTGTTCACTGTTAATGGAACTGTATATGAAGCATCACTTAGTTTGAATGATTACTATAAGTATATTGAGGGTGGTAGACCACCGACAAAGAACGATGGTAACGGTGAACTTCGCAGGGCAATATTGCAGTGGATAAAGGTTAAGCCTGTATTACCAACACCTTATAACGGAAAATTACCAACACAAGAACAATTGGCGTACCTTATCAGCAGGAAGATACATATGTTGGGATATGAGGGAAAACACCCGTTGAAGAACGTATTGGAACGTGAGGAGGATAATATGTTGAAGAACATAGAACAGGCAATTACAGAAGATATCAATAAAGAACTTGATGAAATCTTATTTATAATAAAGTAATTAACAGAGATATAAATGATTATTCCAAATAATGAGATATGGTTGGATGGTAGTGGTATTATCCTAATAGAAGATTTCAATGAATACTTAGAAAAGTATGGTGGTTTTGGTGCTGAGTTTGTTGAGTTGGTTTATCAGGGTGGTTATTATGTGTTGCGTTTCAATGGTTCTCCAACTAAGATACCACCTTTCTTCTGTGGGGGTTTTATTAGTGGTAATGTATTTGAGTTTTTCATACCTGATACTGTTACTGAAATTGGTGATTTTGCCTTTCAATATAAAGGTTTTAGAACACTTGTAATACCTGATAGTATTAGAAAAATAGGTATTAGTGCGTTTGCAGGATGTGGTAGATTAACCGACCTCACTTTAGGAACAGGGCTTACAGAGATTGGTGTTTTAGCGTTCTCAGGATGTGGTAGTTTAACCAATATAACAGCGCGTTCATTAAACCCACCTAAACTTAAGTTTGGTGCTTTCGTTGATGTTGGTATTAATGGTTTATTATCGTTTCCAAGTGGCAGTGATTATACTTCTTGGTTATATATAGATAATTTTCTTTCATTAAATAAATGGAAAACAAATCATTATATTGAATACCCTGTTTACCCAACTATAGAATCTGATGTACCAAATAATGAGATATGGTTTGACCAAGGTTATTTAGAGTTTGATTTTACAAATTGGAATGGTCCTAATTATGTTGACACATATCTAAGTGGAGATAAGAAAATTGCAGTGTTCGACGGTGAACTAACTGAGATGCCACACAACTTTATAAAAGGTATTGACTGTAGAATACTTAGATTACCAAGTAGTGTAAGATATATAAGTGGCAGTTTCTATAGGGGACATTTTCTTAACGAACTTGATATCAGGGGTGTTGAGATTATTGGTCCTGCTTCAACTTCTTCTACTGAACTTTACCCTGAGTTTTTTAATGTAATATTGGGCGATAATATAAAATATATTGGTGAACGTTTTTTTACCAATTCATACCTTAAACAGGACTTACCTGAGGGTTTAAGGGGTATTGGTCCAAGTTGTTTTAAAGAGAGTTCTATAAGTCGTAGTGATAATTTTATAATACCCTCAACAGTTGAATATATTGGTGATTATGCTTTTGATAGGTGTGATTTTTACTGTGACAATATAGATTTTCGTGGTTGTGATTATATTGGCAATGGGGCTTTTACAATTGACCCTACATACGAACAACAATGGTATGAAGAAACACTTACGTTACCTGAGGGTCTTAAGTATATTGGTGATTGGGTTTTTTCGGGCCGTACAGATATAACAACTGTTAGATTACCCTCAACACTTAAGTATATTGGTCGTGAGGCTTTTGCTGAGTGTTCTAATCTAAAGACAATTTATTGTACAGCAAACCCACTCCCTGCAATTTCAAAAGATACATTTAGAGGTGTAGGGTACTATGGTCGTTTATATTATATTGAGGGTACTGAGAATATTAGAAGTTGGTGGAATACGAATGAGTTTTATCTTGAGTACTATGCTTGGAACTTGGTACACCTTAAGTTTGGTAAACTCAATGTATCTACTAATAGTGTTAGTGTTTCTGACCGATATTCAATGTCTTCATTTGATGTAACAGGTGTTGATATCAATACATATTATACACCAAAACCTGATGCTGATTGGATTACCATAATAGATTCTCAACAATTACAAGATGGTGGAATACGTTATTTCTATGAGGTAAACGAAAACGATGGCTATGAACGTCAGAATAAGATTAGTGTAACTGCGTTGGATAATTACGACAATAAATTAAATCAAGAAATCACAGTAAATCAGATGGAATCAGGAATTATATTAGGAGCGAGAAAAATAAGTTTTTATGTTGAGGGTGGAAGTGAGGTAATTGAGGTTACGTACAATAAACCTCAAACAGTCAATTTACCTGCACCGCAAGCAACTTGGATAATGGTAGTTGCAAAACAGGCTACAGTGCCTGATGATGATGGCAGTTATACACAGAGATATGAAATCAGAGTACCATCAACTACAGTAGCAAGAGAATCAAAAGTAACTTTCTCTTGTATTGGTACAAATGGTTCAACATATTCAATGAGCCTTGTAGTATCACAGTCAACTGAAAGCGGTGAAGTTGAGTTAAAACCAAAGGTATCACCTTATGTTGAGAGAATGACAGTACTTAACGATGGTACACCTGAGTATTCTTCTTATACGACAATAGGTGTTGGTTATGCAAACTGTTCTGAGATATCAACACCTACAGTGAATGCTGATTGGTTCAGGATTACAGATTATACAACAGAAAATGGTAATGGAACTTTTGATACAATCAGGAGATATTCATATGATTGTGATGCCAATACAGGTGAGGAACGTAGTTGTACAATAACCTTTGCAGGTGTTGGTGATAATACTTCAGTGGCACAGGGAGAATGTGTTATCACACAGTTAGCAGGAGAACAGAAAGAACTTGCAGTTTCACCGTTTGTTACTAAAATGAATATCAATTCTGATGGTACACCTGAGTATTCTTCTTATACTGAAATCAAGGTAGGTTATAATGGTTGTGCAAAATACAATACACCTACTACTGATGTGGATTGGATTACTGTTGGTGAACCTTATGAGTATGATGGTAAGAACAGTTATGACAAAGTTTTAATATATCCTTGGACAGCAACAGCAAATGAGAATGATGAACAACGTATCGGTGTTATTACTTTCAGCGGTGAAGATGCTGATGGGAATGTGCAAAGCAACACCTGTACATTTACTCAGGCTGCAAACAGTAGTGGGGATGAAGATAACCCTGAACTCCCACCTGATAGCCAAGACAGTACTGTTGCTCCAATATGGCAAGACACAGTATATACTTTTGGTACTTCAACATATGTAGTTTATGGTATTTACGTTGAAACAACAGTCATTATACCTCATTATGGACCACTGATACAGGATGAACTTATATTCAAGGGCAAGGCTTGTGCAAGTCCTGTAGGAGGTGATGTCAGCATACTTGTTAACAAGATATGTCAGAATTATTTTGATGAAAACAGTTTCAATTTTGATTCAGTTGGTTTCAGTCGCAACTACAGGAAGTTTAAGTTGAAAGATGATAATGGTGTACTGTTACATACTTATCACTTTGTTAATGATTGGTCATATGAACCGCTTTTTGCAGGTGTAAAGACAAACCCTATCATACCTAATATTGTTGATGGTCAAAAACTGTTCTTCTCAGTCTTTTCTTGGGGTGAATTACCTATAGAATGGGGTATGGATTACAACGATGGAACACCACAATACAACAATACTGAAAAGGTTTCAGGCAGTCTTAAGACAGTGGTTGTGACACCAAGTCGTGAAAAGAATGTTGATGTATTCAGGTTTGATGGTAATTCATATAAAGCAATACCAAAATGCAAGTGTCAGATGATGTTGTACTATGCTAACCCTTATGGTGGTTGGGATTGGTTTCCTATAATGGGTAAGGTGACAAGAAATGACAGTATTACACAGTATACGTACACCAAGAACTACAACAACAATACAACAGAGTTCGCCAAGTCAAGATACTTATCTGAGGTTGCTATAAACTATACGTTGAATACAGGATACCTTACAGGTAAACAGTCTGCAAGAATGTGGGAATTGCTTGAAAGCAACAGTGTATATCTTCATAATCTTGAAACAAACACTATTGACCCTGTGATTATAACCAACACAGAAATCGAGCATAAGAAACGTGGTATTGTAAGTTCAAGAATATCGTATGATATTAATGTTCAGTTCTCTCATTCAAGAGAAAGATTATAAGAGGAAAAGGTGGTATAAAAGCCACCTTTTCTTTATAATTATATTTAATGAAAAATAAAATATGGCAGCAAAACCTTATATTGAACTTTATATAGATAATAAGAAAGTTTATTTTAAAGAGCCACCTGAAATATTCATTACATACTCACATAGTGACCTACATAATCCAACTGTAGTAAAGAACAGTTTTAGTAAGACCATCACCGTTGAGGGTACACCTCAGAACAATGCTATATTTGGATGCTACTATGATATGACAAGGCTTGTGGGTACAACAGATGGTAAGTATTCAGGGGCTTATTTCAATGCAGCACGAAAGGTTGAGTTTACCTTATTGAGAAATCAGGAAGTTGTTGAAACAGGATATGTGAAGTTGGATAAGGTGACAAAGAGAAATGGTAAGTTCCAATATGAGTTAACCTTATATGGTGGTCTTGGTCAGTTCTTCTATAACCTTACATACAACGAAGATGGAGAACAACTTAAACTCAGTGACCTCACCTACAGTACACCAATAAATCTTAAGGTGAATAAGGAAACTATAAACAATGCTTGGTTACATCTAAGTGGTAACGAAAAGGGTGACATATACAATGTTCTTAATTTTGCCCCTTGTTATAATGGAATACCAAAGAACTTTACATCAAATAAGGTTGCCATCAACGCAGATATGCTTCCTGATGATTTTAAGGCTACCATAGATCTGACCAAAGATGGTTATACCACTGTAAATGGTTGGATGTTGGGGGAGTTCCCAAACAACTTGGATGAATGGAAGACATTTGACCTTAGGAGTTATTTGCAACGTCCTGTAATCAGATGGAAGACCTTGTTTAATTCTTTCTGTGATAAGGCTAATAATGGTGGTTATACAGTTGATTTGGATACTGAGTTCTTTAACACCGATAATCCATATTGGGAAGATGCGTGGTTGACCTTACCGCTTCTTAATGAAGTTATAGAGGAACGTGGGGATGTCAATAATATTGTTGCTGATGGTGATATATATAGGATTGAAGATGGTGTAGCAGGAAGATATTATAATGTATCCATCCCAATAAAATTGGGAATCAAGGCAAATGCTAATGCTCCACGTCTTGAAACATACAGGTCTTATGTATACACAGGTGGTTTGTCCATCTACCTTACCAAGAGATATGCTGATGTAGCAAGGTATTTTCAACTTGTATTATGTGATGCTGATGGCAATGTGATTAAGGGTGGTCCTATCAAGTCATTCCACGGTTCTACAATAGACCAAAAGTATTTCAATTATGAACCTGAGTTTGATACTGTGATTGAGGATGTAAAGGGTTCATATGTCCGTACCAATGATGAATATATCTATACAACAGAAGAAGATGATGCAAACAGTTTCTTTCTTGAACTTAAGGGTATCAAATATGAGGAGGGAATGTATTTGAAGATAGTTGAAAAGATAGCAAAGGGAACTGACGGTGATTTAAACCCTGATGAGTTTGGACCAACTATTGTGTACGATGATAATAAATCAAGGACTGTAACTTCTTTATACGTTGATAAGCCTGAAAGTTATAATGGTGCTAAATCTGATATTGGTAATGCTTGGGTGATTGAACAGAAGACTATGCTTAATTCTGAGCATACACCTTGTGATTATTTCCTTAGTTATATAAAGATGTTTAATCTACATATTTGGAAAGATATGTTTGAGAACATAATATATATACGACAGAGAAAGAACTTCTTTATAAATGAGGTGACAGATATTGATGGTCTTATCAACAGGGATGATGAAATAACTATCACCCCACTTACTTTTGAAAACAAGTGGTTGAACTTTAACAATACAGTTATTGATAGCACACTTGCAAAGGACTATAAGAATATGTATGGAGTTGATTATGGTATACAGAAAGTTGATACCAACTATAACTTCGACAGTTCCTCAAAGAATGTATTTGAAAAAAGCCCTTTCAAGACCACCGTTGAAAATCGTGGACAGTCAAGGTACTACAATAACTATTATTTACCTATTTATTCTGATGCTTACCCGTTACCACCATACACTCAGGATGGGGTACAGACATATCTTTTCAAGAACGGAGAAACCACAGAGGGTAGTTATATATCACCTAAGATTGGTGGGGAAACCACTGCGTTTGGGTTTGGTATGAATTATGACAAAACCCCTAAACCTTGTTTTGTTGATAGCAAGAACGAACCTGTAGATGGTTCAAATGTATTGTTGTTCTTCAATGGATGTACTGAAACAAAGAATGCTTCAGGTAAGTATATCAGGTATTGGATAACCGATGATTTATCAGAGTTTCAGGATTTGAATGATGGTGAACCTATGTGGATATGGACTTCAAATATGGAAGACAGTTCAGGTAATAAGATTGCACTTAATGCAAGTCAATTACCTATGTTTGGAAGATATAAGACAAATGAAAACAATTGGATAACCCATAGTTTTGATTTTGGTACTCCAAGGGCAATATATATACCTGACTACACCATAGATAACAGCAGTAGCATATACAGTAAGTATTGGAAACCTTATATTTCAGATATGTATAATGCAAATACAAGGGTTGTTAAATGCAAAGTCCTGTTAAAAGAAAGGGTTATCGGTGATTATCTAAGAAAGTTCTACTATTTTGACAATGGATATTGGATATTGAATAAGGTTGAGGATTACAATATTACCTCAAATAACTGTACACAATGTGAGTTCGTTAAAGTCAACGACATAAATAACTATCTATCTTAATGAGAACAGCCCTTTATGGGCTGTTTTTCTTTTATATAATGCCAATAAACCTGTAAAATATATTTCGTTGAAACAGGATATAATGGCTAATACAGAGATAAAAAAACTTGTTCAAATTGATACAGGTAATAGTACTCAAACAGTTAAGGGACTTAAGAAAGAGATATCTGATTTAAAGGACCTTATATTGAACTTGGAGAACGGTACTGAGGAATATAATGATGCTGTAAAGAATCTTACTGACAGACAACGTAAGTTGGATGAAGTGATGTCGTTGACCAAGAAGACTGCCACTGCTTTAGAGGGGTCTTATGATTCGCTTGTACACCAAATGTCTTTACTTAAGAAAGAGTGGAGGGCTACCAACGATGAAGCACGTAGAAATGAACTTGGCAAACAGATAGATGAACTCAACTCACAGTTGAAAGAACTTGATGCACAAACAGGTAATTTCCAAAGGAATGTAGGTAATTATGTTTCTCATTGGGAGGGTATGCCTGAGGTCACCAAGGATTTTGCTACCTCTATGAGGGAGTTGAATGAGCGAATTGAACCTACCAAACAGGGCTTTGAATCAATGCAAAAAATAGCAGCAGGTATAACAAGCGGTTTTGCAGCGGTTCAGGGTATTATGGCACTTACAGGTGCAGAAAGTGAAAACTTTGAAAAGACCCTTATCAAGGTTCAGGCTGCTATGGCTGTTGCTCAGGGTGTGGGTGGACTTAAAGACCTTGTTGAGGGTCTTGGAAAAGCAAAAGTTGCTTTCTCTCAGGTTGGTACTGAGGTTAAGAATCTATCTAAAGTAATGGGTAAGACAGGTTGGTTGGCTGTTATTTTACTTATTACTACAGCGATTGTTGCCTTAGTATCACATATTAAGAAAAAGAACCAAGAAATAAAGGATGGTACTTCTGCGTTAAGAGAATACAATAAGGTTGGTAGGGAAGCAGTAGTAAATGCAGGTGAGGAAGTTCTTAAAATGGAGTTGTTACATAAGGTTACTACCGATGTAACTATTGCAATGGATAATAGGAGAAAGGCAGCAGAAAAACTTTTAACTGCTTTAGGTTTGGAAATCAATGAAACCAATATCCTTGCAGCATTGAACGGTGACCTTAAAACCGAAGTTGAAGATGCAACTAAAGCAATGATAAAACAGGCAATGGTTGCAGCACATATAGAGAAACTTACTGAACTTTATAAAGAGTATTTGACAGTCCAAGCAGAGGGAGCACAGGCTTGGAAAGATTATGTGCCGTTTTGGGTAAAATATATAGGTGGAGCAACAGGTAAGATTGGTGAATGGGTGTTCGGTGATGTAGATGAAGCGGGTGAAAACTTCGAGAAAAGATTACAAAAATCTGAAGATGCTTACAAACAATTTGCGAAATCAATATTGGAAAATACTGACATTAGTGCTCTTTTAGATGAACTGTTCCCTGATAAGGATGATACTCAGAAAAAAATACTATCAAAAGCCGAAGCACTTAAATTGGCTGAGGAGACAATGTATAAAGTTCTTGAAGAAGACGTGGCTAAGATAAAGGATGTTGAGGTCAGTGATACTGATATTTCCTTAGAAGATGTTAAGGGTAAGTCAAAACAAAGGGCTGAAATCCTTATTGGTTATGCTGAAAGGGCAGCAAAGAGATTAAAGGAAATCAATGCAATGTCTGCTGAGGATGAACGTACCAAAGCAACAAAGGATTATGAAATCAACCTCAACTTATTGACTGAGAAACTTAGATTGCTTGAAAAGTATTATCAGGAAGCGGTGACTAACGGTGATACTGATTCCCTTATTGCACTTGAACAGCAGATAGCAGATACAGAAATTGAAATTGAGAGAACTAAGTACGATGAAATGAAACGTCTTAGGGAACTTGATGCTGAGGATAGAAAGAAGAAGAAA
>JAGBVS010000190.1 GCA_017630195.1 Bacteroidales bacterium
CTGGTGTGCGTCCTGATACCAAATAAGGCTTCTGGCGATAGCCTTGCTACAAAATATTTAACTAAATATAGGAAAATTTAGAGGTGGTATTCGGTTTTAAAACCGATATTTTTGACAAAAAAGAAACCCCTGTACCGGTACAGGTACAGGGGCAGGGTGTGGGAGAGGGAGTGGGAGGGGGAGTGGTTAAGGGACAGACGGAGTCTGTGATGGTGACTCAAGCTGAAGAAGTGCTATAAGGGAATTAATGTCAGTCTCAAGATTATTGAGGGCTGTGAGTTCATCTCCTTCATCTGATGATTTTTCAAGAGAGTATGAGAGATAATGTATTATGTCGTTATAGGTCATGGGAGTGTGTATCAGTTCCGGTTTTGAAACCGAATTATTAAAAGTGCGAGCGCAATCTTTGCAATAAGCGCCGATGAAATGGTTTAAATCTCCGATGTATATATCGCGGAGGTCTGGTGCTAATAAGTTGCGTTTACATTTCTTGCACTGAGCAATTCCGTCTGCATCATAAGGTTCGATTATGTATTTAACATTCATTTGATTGTTCCTCCTTATAGAAAATAACTTTGCCTGCATATTCAGCGAATTCTATTTCTTTTCTTGTAGATTCACCAATATATCCATCTATATTCATAACAAGAATAGCATCTGAGGTAGCTATTTTTTTTCTATGTATAACTTCAAGTTCAAAGTCTGTGTATTTATCTCTACCATTTTTAATTGGCAGTTTTACATTGTAGCCTAATATAGTTAATCTGTTAGCTTCCTTTTCCATTTCATCTGCAAATCTCATAGAGCCGCAAATTGTTATTATTTTAATCATAATTTTCTCCTTCGGTTTTGAAACCGGTTACGCTACATTAATCTTCCAGTTACGTACTATCTCGCCGACTTCGTTTGAAGCGTAGAATTCACGTTCTGTTTTGATTAGATGGTAAATGAGTTTATGAACTTCGGTGGGTGTATCTGAAATATGTTTACAATGATTTATATATCCGTCATTCGCAGGCAGATATAAAATGTCATTTTTATTAAACTCTCGTTCAGGTTTATGATAATGATACAAGATAAAGAGGTAGTCATCATCCTGCATTATGTCACCTGCTATGACTTTATTATTGAATAATATATAGAAACGATGTACTATATCTTCTTTAGTCATCTCACATGGACAGTGAGGATAAAGTGCGATTTCCCAAGAGCCTGTTGTAATCATTTCAAGCTGTGGATTGTCAAATGCGAAATATTTCTCAACCTTTTTTGAACCCTCATCTGACGCACACATTTCTACAGCTATTGTTGTCTGTCCCTCTTCTCCCATTCGATATAACTGAATAGTTCCCGGTTCCATTGTATCAACCTGAGTTAAACCCATTTCCTCGAAATATGGGCAGTATTTATTTACTGTGTTAGCTAACATCCAGATTGTTGCAGTATCACGGTCACGAATGAATGATGAGAGTACATTCATGAACTTTACAAACTCGTCACGGAGATACGGTTCACGAGTCATAAATTCATCGAAACATATTGTTTTAACCTCTCCAACGTCAACACCTTTTCTGTTCTCCCATGTTGCAAGAGCGCAAGTAAAACAGAATGGCTGTGTGTCTCGCTTTATTACTTCTCCCGTTTCTTCATCACGAAGAACGAGAGTGAAAGCTCTATTTTTGTATTCGTATGAATTGAACTCTCCCTCAAATATGTCGGATATTTGTGGTACAGGTTCTCCTGTTATTGCGTCAATTGTGGGAAGTTCAAATAATGGCGATATATTTTTAGGCAAGACTTCTGTATCTTTACGGCGAATATAAACACCGCGATATGTACGGTCTTTAGCGTATCCGTTAAGCAGGTCTGTTTTCCAGTCGAATGTCTTACCGTTTGAACGCTTACCAATTACTATATTAAATACAGCATTGAGTTTGCGGATTCTTGCTGATGAATAGTGTGGATTCTGCTCTTGTTTTCTTTGAAGAGTCTCCACTATTTTATTGGTTATTTTCTTTAGTCTTCCGGTTTTAGAACCGTTTTTATTCTTGTCGGACATCAATAACACTCCTTTCTGAATTCCAGAAATTTATTGCCAGTTCGTCACGTGTAACACGTGAGCCAATTTCATTATCGTCATGTACATCTTCGAGATATAACAGGAAATCTTCTGCAAGACCCATGTGGAAATCTTGTGATTGCATATGTATGTAACATTCTTCATGAACTTCTGCTGTATTTCCAAGATAATCTGTTAATATACATGAATACGGTTTTCTTATGTAGGTGTGTGAATATAAGCGAGAGTATTCTGCCGGTATTGTCATTCTGTCTCTGAAGTATACAAATTTATTATGATTATATATGTACTGTGTCGGTGATTTAACTTTATTAATACAGCATTTATACGGTGTATTATCATCAAAATATGTATTTGTATCAGGGTCGAGTTCACCGAATTGAACAGCATTAGGTAAACCTGATACTGTTATATGGAACTCGATTTCACCTGTTTTTTTATTTTTCTTTTCAAAAGCATAACGTTTAGCGCCAAGTGTTTTGAATTTGTCATATATACCCTCGAAAGTGAAAATGCCTATTTGCTGTGGTTTACCCTTTTTATCTACTGGATGAAGTCTTTCGGTTTCAAAACCGTTCATTAAGGCTGAGCGTTCAAGCATACTTTTTATTCTTTTATTATATGATTCAATATAGCTCTTGTGTTTTTCGTAATTTAGAAATTTAATTGAGTCAGTGTCACAGTACATTACATCTGAATCTAAATGTGCGACACATTTTAAAAGTTCATATCGCGCCCATGCAGTTACCCAAACTCCCCATTGATAACATAGAAACTGGTTTCCGTTATTCTTGTTTTTCGTTAAGGCTTCCTGTAAGTCAGGTCTATCACTTTTCCATTTGAAATCTTCGTCAAGAGAAATTTCATCGTTTACAGGATTGGTTACACACATTCCATAAATACCATTCAACATTCCCTTAGATACGAGATACTCTTCTTTCTTTGACTCTATTCCTTTTAAGACAGTTTTTGATTCGTATAAGTCTAGAATTGATTCTAGAATTGGTCTGTATAAATACTTATACTTAGCATGATAGAATTTATCAATATTTATATTCTCCTCGTCAAATTCGTAGAACATCTGAAATGTTTTCCAGTCAACATCGGTCATGTATGTAACAGCATATTCAGCGGTTACTACTCTACCATTATCAATTGTCTCTCCTATTAACACTTCACACTTAGATTTTGAAAGAATATGATGTGAAGTTTTGGGTTGTAAATTGTGAAATTTAACTCTGAATACGCACGCATCTCTATTTACTATTTCAAGAAAAGTTGAGTAATTTACTAACTGTTCATATTTGAAACGTGTCATAGGATATTTGTGCATAAGCATTTGCGCAGGATACGAAGACGAGAAGTCTATTGAAGCTACATCTTCCATGCAGATATCAATATAGTCTACATTAGCGTGAGTATATCCGCCTGCGAACGCTTTGTACAGTGTGGTAAATAAGTCTTTATCTGCAACCATAAACTCTTTAATTTTATCACGGTACACTTTGTAGTTATACTTTTCCTTTATTTTATTTCTAACATATCTTCTTACATATCCTGTCTTAGTAAGAGGAATCTTTGTAATATCATTTTCATTTCTTGCAATTTCTTCTTTGATAAAATAGTATACTATTCGCACATCATATGCACAGTAGTCGAGTTCGAGTGGTGTAAGTGGTGTGCCTGAATGGCGTATTAATGAATAATCGAGATTACCGTTCAGTTTTGAAACCGAAATTGTAGTTAAGTTTTCTGCGACTTTAGCTAATGAAAGTCCTGATAAGAAGTATGAACATTTTAATTCTATACAATTATCAAGTAAGCATGATATAGGTTTGCACGCTTTTCGTGCGAATACATCTGAAATTTGAGAGTGACCTAATAGAAATTGGAATTCATAAGCTAAATTGTGTACGTAAAATATTATTCTTCTGTTGTAATTTAAACCTAAATAAGTCTTTAATGTTCCTAAGAAAATGTGGAATTGTGACCATGTTCGACCAAAAATTTCAGTCCCGTTTATTGACATTTGCCATATATACATACAGGCACGCTTCTCTTTAAGAGTTTTTATTCTTGAACGGGTTTTCGGATTTGGCACTTCTTCAAAGAATGAAGTGGTTTCTATATCGAATGAACATGGTATATTGAAATACTGAATTTTAGATTTATGATTATGCTTATCCGAAGCGGTAACCATGTTTCCCCAGTTTACCGTCGGAAAGCATAACTGGGTATAATGTATCACAATATCACCTCTTTTGTTTAAATTTTAATCCGTTTGAATCATCAATTGCAAGTTTTCCCTTTGCAAAACTTACATTCTTTTTATCGGATAGAGTTAATTTTCCATTTAAGAAATCAACTATATCATCGGTTTTAGAACCGGAAATTTTATCCTTTCCTGCAAGGAATTCTCCTACATCATCGAGAGTATAACCCTTTTCACCTGCTTCTGCTATAAGGTTCTGTAATTTTGTAGATAGTTCACCCGGAGTCAAATCTGTTTTCCTATTGTATATTATGTTAGCAACATTGGTCAGAATTGACTCCGAATCTTTATATCCTCTGTCGAAACCTAAGTCTCTGTAAGCGTCATATATATCTTTTATTAAGTCTTTATAAACTCCGAACTTTCTGGGATTTGATAGAGCATCCTCGCCAAACAAATATCTTATATCATCTTTTACATATTCCTTTACTGCTTTAGGATTCGTTTGCGGGTCTATTACGAATGATATCATATACTGTAGTCTATCACGTCTTGATTCAAGAGAGCCTGATACATTTGTTTTAAACAAACCTTTCTTCGTGGCTACTCCCGGATTCCTCATTCTCGGTTCATGAAATCTTGAAATCGTATTTGAAAATGAATATAAATTTTCACGTTTTAAATTGGTTATTCTTGTATTAGCAAGTGAAGAAAATTTTTTAATAGCTTTATTTATTTCTGCTGATGACATTTTGTCAATGTCATACATCTTTTTTCCATATCTGATTTTCATATGTTTATTCACGGTAGAATCACCCCTTGAGATAATGCCTTTCTCAGCATCTCCTTTTCCTTTGCTGATATTGGTAAATCATCGAGAATAGGATTTTCGATTACTGTAAAGCCGTGATAATTAGATATTACATCGTTTATATAGCAAGCAAATCCGTTCAATTTTCCGTACACTTCGGTTTTAAAACCGGAAGCGTATCTCGGTACTGTTCTGCTAATATATGGTGTTAAAGTATTTGCAAATCCATCCGGCATTGAACCTGATGAAATTGAAATTGGTGTCGGTGAAGTTCTTGTTAGTACGGTATTATATAATTGCATCTGATTTACAACGTCACCAAAGTAACCTGATAGCGACATAGCACCGCCAATGGATGAAGCTATTCCTGCTATTACGTTACCTGATACGGCTGAAATTCCGAATGATGCTCCTGCTCTTCCGAGCGTCGCTCCTATATTTGCGTTCATATTAAATAATGCGGAACGCTTTTCAGCGGCTGTTCTTACCATTAATTCTGAATAGGCTGATATGTCTGCTCCGTGTATAGGCATTTCTACACGAACATTACAAGTTACTGTAGTGTATTGGATATTATCAGCATAGATTATGTATGTAACAGTTCCTGCGAGTAAATCTAAAGATGAGTAAACGGATATTGAATGACCTACAAATATTGACGGCGGTAAGTCAATTGTACCTGCAAATGGTAAATATAATGATAAAGTTGTATATGGCTCGAAATCTAAGAAATTATTAAATTCGTATGGAATCTTCGTAGGCTGTATCAGCATACGCCTTAACGGTATTTTTAATGTTCTATTGATAGCTTTTATTTCGGATGCTCCGAAAGCCGCTGTACTCTGATACTTGCCTAATGTGATATAGTCAAGTTCTCCCTCATCTATATAGGCTTGTGGTACGAAGAATAGAGGGACTAATCCATAGCCTAATATATATTCATACGGGTCTGCACCGAAGAACAGTCTGTCAGTATACAAATCGCTGTCTTGGTCACGAACAGGTATTGAATTTATATTAGCAATTAATCCCGGGAGATTTACTAAGCTGTACATATGTACACCCTCTATGGTTAAACTTTGATTGTTTAAAGCGGGTGTTTTATCTTTGTATGTTTCATCATCAGGGTCTAAAGGTGAAAGTCCCTCAGTTGTATCCATATCGGCGAACGGTGAATCTGCTATATCAGCACCTGTTACATATGTTCCATCTGGAATGTTAAAAGTTCTATTCGGTAAATACCAACCTATACCATCGGTTTCAGAACCGGTTGCTTTTGTTTCTGCAATTACATTTGAATCTCCGAAATAGAAACCTAAGAACGCATATTCATGTTTGATTGCGTTCATAATAGATTCAGGAATGGAATGATTCTTCGCATCATCTATAACTATTTTTGAAATGAATTTATATGTAGCGCTTGTCGGTTCTCCTGTCATTTCATATCCATCTTCAACAAATTCTTGCGTGTAAGTATTATATATTGCATCTTCCCAATGGTAAGCTACATCTTCAAAATTTCTACGAGTTGTTGACATTCTTGATGTGAAACCTGAAATCGGAATAGTAGCGTCATATGAATAGTGTGTATATCCTGTAACTATATGTTGATGTGTGAATTCTGTTGAATATCCTGCATATAGACGTTTAATGTCAGGGTCATATTTCTGCATATCGAAAAGTCTGTTGCCGTAAGCAAAATAGAATGGAAACCATACTGCATCGTCTCTGTAAGTCGGGTCAGGTGTGTCCCAAGACCACATTTGATGTAAAGATTGTTTAAAGTTTTCGTCATCAGGAACTTTTATTTCTGATAAAATATCCGGAACCATGTATCTTCTTCCGAGGTATTGTTCAGGACGGTCTCCTACTGCTTCAATCGACATCTCTCTGTTATTAGTTGTAACGTCAGTTCCAGCTAATAGTTGTGTTGTAAGATAGCCTAAAGCAAAATTGTCGCCCGCAGGTATGTGAGATTGTAACCATGTAAGAGCGCTTGTCATATTATTAAAATTTTGGTACTGGTTATTATTATAATCATAAAAAGTAAAATCAGGACTTATAACAACATCCTTATATGATATATCGTATAACATATAGGAGTCAGGGTTGAATTGCAAATTTTCATAAGTTATGTCGTAAGCTAATCTAAAATTAAAGAAAGATGTGAATGTCTCGTTACTTCTTGCATCTATTGTAAATGGCACTGTATCAGGATTATCGTTTTCTGTTATACTTATACGTAATGTCGATTGTGATGAAGTTACAAGAGTTGTACGAACTGAAGCGAAACATGAGTCACCTCTTATACTCCATAATGATATTGAAGTGTCTAACGGCTGTGCCCAGTGTGTAGGTCTGAAAGGAGACTGACTCCATAAATAACCATAATCATTCTGTGGTACTCTTAATGCAAATGGTTCTGTTTCATCTTCTCTATACCATTTTAACCATTCAAAGTCTGTAGGAACTCCATAGAACTCTTCATTATATTGTTTGTCGTATTTCATATCATCACCTCGTTAATAAATAGTCGAAAGCGCTATAGAAAACTGTTGATGGGTCTCTGTATTCAGATACGTCTATTGGAAGAGGTAATATTAACGGTGTATATTTTCCGTACTTTATAGGCAGAGAAGAGTCTTCTACATCAGAATTAGTTATATATTCATTACGAGTTATCGTTCCTAAGCAATTTTCAAAACCTGATTCTAATACGTCTACGTGTAAATAGAATGTCATTCTTCCGCCTTTTACAATCTCAGGAGGGTCTACAAAGTATTTCCGTCCGAAATCTGCTACTTCTGCGTAATTACACAATAGAATTGTACTGTCGTAATCACATACAAAAACAGGATTTAACAAGTCTGTTGTTTCTATCGGATTCATCTGGAGAGTTTTAGTAACTGTATAAGTTTTTCCAACTACTCTCGGGTCATCATCATAACGACCTAATTTAACTTCCATAAAATCACTCCTTTCAAAAATAGCCCCACAATGTGGGGCTATTTCCGGTTTTAAAACCGATTAGTCTAAATCGGCAAATTTGAAGTAGTATTTACCCTTTACGAAAGTTGGCGGTGTGGGTTCAGGGTCATCACCAGCTTTAGTCTTCTTAGTGGGTGCAGCGGGCTGTGCGGCTATGAAGCCATCCTCACTGAGTTCATAATAGTCATCGTACTTTGTTGTCCAGTCTTCAGGCTGAGAGTCGAGTACCTGATAGTCTGATATAACGAATGTGAAGGAGTTCTCAGCTAAGTCCATCAGGTATGAACAATCATACGTGAAGTAGTAGTTGTAGAACTTACCTACAGGGTTGTACGGTGCTACATCTGTCTCAGGTTCCTCGTTCCAGATGACAGCGCCGTCTCTGTCGAACATTGTGAAGATTATGCCTGAGAAACTTATCGGGTCGAGAAGATTATCTTCTGTCTTTTCATCATCAGGGTCGTAAGGTCCGATTACAGCCTGACACTCAATGCGAGACCTGTCCTCGAACTTGAATCCGGGCATGAGTCCCTGCCAAGCTGCGATACTTGTATAACCATCGAAGTTTACGAACTCGTTGTGGTAAGTATCGGAAGCGAGATAGCTCTGGAGAGCAGAATCAACATCTTCAATAGCAACCATTCTGAGACGGTCGCCCTGTGTCCAGTTGAACTCTTCCTCAGTGTTGCAGAGTACA
>JAGBVS010000191.1 GCA_017630195.1 Bacteroidales bacterium
AACGATATGGTCGTCTTTCATGAGTTTCTTAGCTTCAGCGAGACCTATTGCTACAGAGAGGCCTTGTCCTAATGAACCGCTGGCTACTCTGATGCCTGGGAGACCTTCAGCTGTTGTTGGGTGACCTTGAAGGCGTGTGCCAAGGCGACGGAATGTTGCCAACTCTGCTACAGGGAAATATCCGCGACGAGCCAAGATGCTATAAAGCATTGGGCTGATGTGACCGTTTGAAAGGAAGAAAGCGTCCTCACCTGCTGCATCCATTCTGAAGTTCTCAGGATTGATTTGCATTTGGTCGAAATAAAGAGCTGTTACGATGTCTGTTGCTCCCAATGATCCGCCTGGGTGTCCTGACTGACAAGCATGAACCATTCTGATGATATCACGTCTAACTTGTGATGCTACATCTTTTAACTGATTGATTTCCATATATTGTATTTTTAAGTTAATATTTTCTTTTATGAGCTGTGAGCTACGAGTTATGAGTCCAAAGCTTTTCTGCAAATGTAGTCAATTTTGTGATTGTTTTACCTTTTTTTAAAATTATTTCAAAATGATATTTTTATTACCTTTGCATAAATTTTTTACAATGGCAAGACACTATAATAATAAATATAAGAAGAAGTCTCACGAGACTGTTTTTACCGTCAGAGAAGATGCTCAATTGATGGAATTTTTAATGAAGGCGATGGATGGCATAAGCCGCAGCAAAGTAAAGAGAATGCTCAGCAACGACGTCGTTCATGTCAACGACAGAGTCGTTTCTCAGCATAACTACGAACTGAAACCTAACATGCGCGTAAGCATCAAGAGATCTACTGAAGGAAGCAGATTCAAGAACTTCTGGATTAAGATAGTCTTTGAAGATAATGACATCATCATTGTAGATAAGAAACCTGGCATCTTGTCAAGCAGCACAAGTCCTAAAGATGAAAGTGTCAAGAGCATTTTGAATTATTATTTAGACAGCACACATCAGCATGCCAATGCGCATACTGTCCATCGTCTCGACAAATTCACTTCAGGTTTGATAATATTCGCCAAGAGCAAGAAAGTGGCTCTTAAATTTGAAGAAGACTGGAAAGAAAGAGTCTATGACAGAAGATACGTCGCTTTGGTTCATGGCGAGTTGCCAAAATCACAAGGCACAGTGGCTTCATGGCTGAAAGACGACAGCCATTATGTGACACACTCAAGTCAGGAAGACAATGGCGGCAAATATGCTGTTACACATTATAAGAAATTGAAATCAGGAAACGGCTACTCACTCGTTGAGTTGCAACTTGAGACAGGACGCAAGAACCAGATCAGAGTTCACCTCCAGGATTTAGGTTGCCCTGTAGTCGGTGACTTGAAATACGGTGACGGCAGCGACCCTATCAACAGATTAGGACTTCACGCCTACAAGTTATGCTTCAAGCATCCTGTCACAGGCGAAGACATGAAATTCGAGACAGATATTCCTAAATCGTTTCAATATCCGTTTGAAGCCGCAAAGAGCAATCAATAATATTTAAGCAAATATTGCGGAGAAACATCAAAAATCGATGCATCTCCGCAATACTTCTATATATAGGCATTTATTTTTCAAGCCAACTCGTTCTCCTAATTCCCAATTTTAAAAGTAATATTCCTGATTATATCTCTCGCTATTATTGATTCCACACCAATTTTTTCCGCAGCGATGTCTCCTGCTTTTCCATGAAGATAAACTCCGAGCAATGCAGCTTCTTGAGGCGCATATCGCTGAGCCAAAAGCGATAATATCATTCCAGTCAGCACATCTCCGCTTCCTGCCGTCGCCATTCCCGGGTTACCTGTAGAGTTGAAGAAACACGTTCCATTAGGGAATGTGATGGCTGTGTGCGCTCCTTTCTGCACAATTATTATATTATGCACAACCGACATTTTTCTCTGTAGCTCAAGACGCTCGTATGAATTATTAGTTCTTCCGAAGAGACGTTCAAACTCTTTAGGATGCGGCGTAAGTATTGTATTATCAGGAAGAAACGAAAGCCATGTCGGATTATCGGCAAGTATATTAAGAGCATCAGCATCAAGCACCAAAGGCTGCGTAGCCTCCTGAATGATCTTCTTCAAAAGAATGACGGTTTCTTCGTTTTTACCTAAGCCTGGCCCCACTCCTATCGCCGTATATGTAAGAATATCATTTATTTCTGTACAATGTGTATTTGATTTATCAGCATCTGTCATAGCTTCCGGGAGATATACCTGCATCGGAAGCAGAGCTTCTTTCGGAAGATGAGCCGTCAGCAATCCGACACCGGTTCTCATACACGACTCCGCAGCAAGAAGAGCTGCGCCTGTCTTACCCGAAGAACCTGCCACCAACAAAGCATGTCCGTAAGTTCCTTTATGAGAGAACTTTGGACGTCTGCGCAATATAGGTTTCACAACATCTTCTGTCGTGAAGAAATTCAGCGTCTCTACTTTATCGATAAAATCCTTATGCAAATTTATATCAAGAATCTCCCATTTACCAACAAAAGAATCATATTCCGGAAACATGAAAGCCAGCTTCGGAAATTGGAATGTCAGTGTATAATCTACTTTGGCTATAGGCGGTTGGCGGTTGGCTGTTAGCTTTAAAGTCCAGAAATCCAGAAGTCCCGACGGTATGTCGATTGCGATTTTTATCGCGTTGGATTTGTTAATATATTTTATCAGTTCCGCTGTGAATCCTTCTATTGGTCTGTTCAATCCCGAGCCGAAAATAGCGTCAATGATTATGTCGTTATCATATATTTGAGGGAAGTCGTCATCAGAAAAGATGTCGTACATAGGCACTTCGGTCTCTTCTTTAAGACGAACAAAATTAATTTCACAATCGGCGCTCATCTTATCAGAATAACGAACAATAAATACTTGTGGTGTTATTCCGCTGAAATAAAGCATGCGAGCAAGAGCGAGACCGTCTCCCCCATTATTTCCTATTCCACAAAATATTTTAACAGAAACCTCCTTGGTCTTGCAGCGTTTCATAAACCATTCATTAACCTTAGAGGCAGCACGCTCCATTAAATCGATAGATTCAATAGGTTCATTTTCAATTGTAAAAGCATCAGCTTCTCTTATTTTTTCAACAGGAAGTATCTTCATTTTTATTGTATTTTCGTTTTTTTACTCCACAAGGCACATCAAAAAACGTTTTCATTCTATCACTGGTCGTATAGTTTTACCATGTTCACGTGTTTCAATAAATATATTTTTGGCAGCGATGTCACGCCCTTCACTGCTTTTGCTGAAATAAATTTGATATGCAGCATCATGTCCCTTATTTAATGTAGATGGCTTAGAACTCCAATAATATCCGTATTCTTCAGCATTATAATTCAATATTCTACGAAATTCACCAGCGGCAGGAAGAAAAATACTATTACCATTCGGACCTATAACTTTACAGCCTTTCACGCCATTCATTTCAGTCCATTTCCATGTACATTTTTTATACAACTCTTCTATTTCTTCATACGTCGGCATTCTCCATCCACCGCCCCAGTTTGCAGCGGCTGCATCGTACTTCGGATTTCCACCCACATTAATTTTTTCACCAAACTTTCTCTTTCTATACGTAATGCTATTATCCTTAGTATATTCTTCTTTTGGCACCGTCTCACCCCAAGCGAAGTAGTTGCCATAATCTTCTGGATTAGACGCTCCTATGTTACATGTCGCCCATTTCACGCTCAAGCCCAAATCAACATAATCATGGCCATTGCTTTTGCCACTCACCTTTTGTGAGCGGTTGTTACCTGAATAATCTTCTTTGTCAGATATCACTGTTTTTTCGCTATCAGCATAAGCCAACAAGTTATTAGCTGCATTTTCTTTAGACGTCACATCGATCAATGTCAGCGACAATAAGAATATAAAAATCATTTTATTCATAATATCATTATTTTATAGCACATCTATTTCATCATTTTTATTTGACGACATCCTACGAATGCATCAATAGCAATCATAACATTATTATTTATAATGATTTGACAACCTCCCTTTTTCTGATTACCTTTGCAAATATAAATTATTTCCCAAAATATTTCATAAAAAAGTGTATTTATTTTATCATAAACTTTATGTATTTTACATATAAAACAGAAAAAAATAATGTCTTTATGTTTAAAGAAAGTTTTCATAATTCAAAAATAAAACACTATTTTTGTGCAATGATTTAAACATTAAAAATCATGAAAATTTCGACAATGTTATTTTGACAGCTATACAGAATTAAGTTTCTACTATGAAAAAGAAAATTAGACAACCTGAATTTTTAGAAGATGTCAGCATCATCGACGCTGGCGCAGAAGGCATGAGCGTTGCCAAACCTGATGATAAAGTCGTGTTTATCCCATTCGGTGCTCCTGGCGACATTGTTGACTTACAAGTCTTTAAGAAAAAGAAAAAATGCTTCGAAGGCAAGATTGTCAACTTCAAGCAGATGTCAGACAAACGCGTCGAGCCTGTGTGCCAACACTTCGGTCTCTGCGGCGGTTGCAAATGGCAACACATCGACTATCAATGGCAGCTTCATTATAAACAAAAGCAAGTCAAAGACAACCTCGACAGAATCGCTAAAGTGGAATATCCGGAGATACATCCTATCTTAGGTTCCGAGAAACAATATTTCTACCGTAACAAATTGGAATACAGCTTCTCAAACCGTAAATGGCTCGTTGATGGCGCACCTGCTGGCACTCACGACGAAGATGCTGTCAAAGGTTTCGGCTATCACCTACCAGGATTGTTCGACAGAGTCATCGACATAGAGAAATGCTGGCTGCAACAAGAGCCTTCTAACGCAATCAGATTGTTTATCAAAGATTTCACTTTAGAACATAAGTTATCATATTATAACGTTCGTTCTCACGAAGGATTGATGCGTAACGTAGTGATACGTTGCAACGGCAAAGGCGAATTTATGGTCATCGTCGTCATCAACGAAGAAAACGAACTCGTGAGAAACGTGATGATTCCTGAAATGCAGAAACGTTTCCCAGAAATCATTTCTATCATGTTGGTCATCAACAACAAATTCAACGACATCATCACCGACCTTCCTTTTGAAAACGTCTATGGAGAAGAATGTCTCATCGAGACGATGAAAGCTCCTCGCGAAGGTCACGACGACCTCAAATTCAGAGTCGGTCCTGTTTCTTTCTTCCAGACAAATGTCTATCAAGGCGAGAGACTTTACAAAGCAGCCTTCGATTTAGCTGATGTCAAAGGCGATGAATTGATGTACGACCTTTACACAGGAACAGGAACTATCGCCTTATATTTCGCTCGTTTCGTGAAAGAAGTCGTTGGAGTTGAATACGTTGAAGAAGCTATCGCTGACGCTAAGATTAATAGCGAGTTTAACAATATTAATAATGTGAAGTTCTACGCTGGCGATATGGCGAAAGTCTTCACTGACGAATTCATCGAAGCCAACGGCCGCCCAGACTTCGTCGTCACCGACCCACCACGCGCTGGCATGCACGAAAAAGTCGTGGAACAACTTCTCAAGATTCAGCCTAAGAAAATCGTCTATATCAGCTGCAACCCAGCCACACAAGCCCGCGACCTTCAACTCCTCGACTCATTGTACGAAGTGAAAGCAGTTCAGCCAGTCGATATGTTCCCACATACACACCACGTTGAGAACATAGTTTTGTTACAATTAAGATAAATGTAGAGACGTACCAATTACACCTATGAAATAAACAATATGTAATTGATGCGTCTCTTATAATTATGAATTATGCATTATGAATTATGCATTAAAAAGAATCTACCTCATCGGATACATGGGTTCCGGCAAGACGTCGGCGCTGAAGCATCTTGCCAACAAGATGTCGTGGCAAGGCATTGACTTAGACAGACTTTTTGAAGAGAAATATAAGATTTCCGTTCAGGATTTCTTTCATAAATATGACGAAGCTGCGTTTCGCAAGTTAGAATCGCAGCTTCTTAAAGATACAGCCAATTTATCAAACGTCATCATCGCCACTGGCGGCGGCACTCCATGTTTTTACGACAATATGGAATGGATGAACGAAAACGGAACGACGGTATTTTTAAAGGTCTCCCCTATGACTGCCGTCCATCGCCTTATGCAGTCGAAAAAGAAAAGACCTCTCATCGAAGGGAAAAGCGAACAAGAAGTCATTGAATTCGTCAACCAACACTACGGCGACAGGATGAGATTCTACGAACAAGCACACATAACAGTTAAGGGAGAGAGTCTAGATGTGGAGGAGCTTGTTGGAAGACTACATGACTACAAGACCACATGACTACAAGTTGGAGGGTGAGATTAATTAACCACCTCATACTCCACTCCGAACCAGTCGTTGAGAGTATCTTCCACCTTCATCATTATTTCAGGAGTGATTTTGTCTTTAATCTTTTTATAGACAAACAAGACAGCTGCACCATCATCCAAGACGCCAAGCAATCTATACACTCTTCTTGGGATTAAGTCCATTGGCAAGACAGTGTAAACCAAAGCCGCATAAATAAGCACTTTGTCTTTTGTTGAAGTATTGGCATCGCGCAAAACATACCATAATTGTAATAATGGGGTAGCTGCTGCACGCCCCACTTTGACAGCGTATGGTCGTAACTTTTTAAATAATTTGTCGGTCTCAGCACGCCAATCTGTGTTTTTGATTTTTTCCAAAAGAGGGCTGAAATCCTTACCCATAATGAAATAAGCCAAAGCTGTAATACAAATAATTGTTAACATAGTTTTAAGGTTTTAATTTTACGATATGGACTAACAAATATAACACAATCTATTATCAATTAGTATAATTATTTTCAGTAAATTCCTCTAATGTTACAGGCTTTTCGAGAAACTGATACGACTCATCTTCCGGGAAATGAGTCTTTATCAGAGACTTCGGATCGACATTAAACCATTTCCAGCAATCTTTACTTTTAATAAAAGTTTTTCCATCAGCACTGCTAATGCCACCAGCTCCCCAAGTAGGGTCTAGCAGAATTCCTTGTTTTTTATTTATGTATGCAAATATCCACACATGACCGCCAATACCGCCAAAGCCTTTAGCAGAGCCATTGACAATCACCGTTCTGACACCCGCCGCTTTTGCCATATAATAGAACAAGTTGCAATAAGCAGAGCATACGCCTTTCTTGTTTTTATAGCAACGATCGGCATCATAAATCTCATACGAGGTATCATATTGGATATTATCACATATCCACTTATAGATGGCGCATATTCTCTCGTAATCATTCCTGCAGCCTTTGGTTATAGACTTCACTTTTATGCTATAGTCACGCTTGCTCTTCAACACATAAGGATTTTCCTTCTCTTCATATTCCTTGACGCAAAAAGTATCATTATAATAATCCCTTTCCGGACAGTAGATTGTTCGAACCTTTGTCGTGGAACAGGA
>JAGBVS010000192.1 GCA_017630195.1 Bacteroidales bacterium
GTTGGTGTTGGGGTCGTGTTGTGTAGTGTTTAGTTGGTGCAGTGTTTAGTTAATTTAAGGGAAAACGCACACTTTGAGGTAGGTGCAGGATAGATATGTGCAAAATAAAAGGACCACCGTGATGGTGATCCAGGGGGAGGTATAAATATGTTATGGCATGCGCGTAAGCGATTCTACTTACACTTTATATTTGTAGACCGGTCGAGGCGCTAACCGGGAGCTACCAAGGTATTATATAAACAGGCCTTACGCCTGGGAATTTCAAGCAAAGCAGCGGAGCGAGTTCTTCTTTTCGCTAATAAGGGTCAAGGTGGCACGACCTAACGTGTTGCGATAATCCACTCTGCATCAAGACCGTAGAATCAAGCTTTTTCCACTACCTTTATATATATATTATATAACATTTTTTGCTCTTTGTCCAATCTCAGCCAAACCTAATTTTGGGAAAACTCAGTTTTGACATTTCTCAAGAATTGAGGTATACTATTAGTGTAAGATAAAAAAGAAAAGAAATTCTTACAAACAATTTTCAGGCGACGGCCTTAAAACGTATGAGGTATTATTATGGCAAACAACACAATCTATTACGACGCAACATTAAGACGTTATGACAGTCCTGACTACAAGGAAACAATTCACATCATCAGTAGGGTTCCGCTTACTGTTGAAATGCTGGCTTCAATCAATAGTCGCCACAAAGAAGAAATCAATTCATACATCTTTACCCTTTTAGACTATCCAGAGCTTGTAATGCTGATGGGTCCGCAAATTCAATATTTTCATATGAGTGATGACTTCTGTATTCTTAAAATAATTGACTCTAAACACAACAGAATGGAAGACGCACCTGAATGGGTAATACGTCGTCCGCAAGATGACTACTATTCTACAACACGCAAGGTTGTGGGGGCAGGAGTGTGGAGTTAATGGTAATTGGTAGCGGCAATCATCAGCCAGTAATTATTATGTTTGCTGATGGAACTGAAAAGTGGTTTCCAACTATCTCGGCTGCTGCTCGAGAAATAGGAATGTCAGGAGAGGCACTAAGACTCCTTCTTATTAGTCAACGCTTTAAACAAAGTAGACAAACTATATTAGGTGCCTGGTATAGTGATTACAATAAAAACAAAATAGAGGTGAAAGACAATGGAAGAACTAAAACAATACATTAAAAAACTTATTCACAAGTATCCTGATGAAATATGGGCTCTTGCCTATCTTGATCAATACTTATTCACTTGTCCTCTTGATTTAGAAGACACTGACTGTCGTGATTACATCAAGCAAGACATTAAGGAAACATTAGATAACATCGTGCGCAATTTCCACCTTATCTGGGGTGATGAATAATGGCTCGTGGAGTTCAAATACAAAAGAAATCAACTAAACTCACTCGAGCTCAAAAAACCGCCGCTTCAATTGAAAAATGGGCAATTATTAATGAGTTAAAAGAAAAAGTGGAAGAGCTTAGAACTGAGATTGAATCTTTAAGTCGTGAAAAGGCTCGTCTATTGCGCAAAACAGTTAAATTGCAACAACTTACTTCTGCTGAAAACATTAGAGAGTTTATTATGAAGCAATTTAAAATTAGTTTACCAAAATTCGGTTTAAGAGATGATAAATATAATAATCGTATTAAGCTTGAACGAAGAGCAACACCAATAGATAACTTGTTTCCAAATAATCAAGGTGTAGCAACATCAGTTTTTAACAATATGCTTTTAATGTCTGAGGGCTTAGATTATTGGCTAACTATTGTAAAAACTATGATATCTATGCATGGTGAAAGAACCATAGCATATGACTGGATTAGCATGTATTTTGATGCTGGTCAATATGAAGAAAGCGGTTATGGATATATGCCTGAGACTATGACTGCTCAAGAAATTTTTAAGGCATGGGAGAGGGAAATTATGAACAATTTAATTGACGAATTAGGCATTCAAGACGACATCGATAAAGGAACAATTGATACTACTATTGTAGCACAATCTATTAAAGAATTCTTCAAAGAAAGATGGGGCGTTGATATTTCAGATAAACAAGCTGAGATGTGGGCTAAATTAGCTGAAGATTCAGCAAAAGAATATTACGGTTACTATAAACCATCTTCACCATTTAACAAAGCAGCGCAAGAAGCTCTTAAGAAAAAATAGGTGAGTCTCATGTTATTCCACATCATTAGACCAAACTACATTATTGAAAACGAAACAAATGAGATTAAAATTAAAGGTTTTTTTGATGAAAATGAGACATTATATAATAACTTTGATGAATTATTCGCGCAATGCGAAACAGACACTAAATTTTTCTGTTATATGTATCAGCCAA
Organism: Bacteroidales bacterium; assembly: GCA_017630195.1. Taxonomy (GTDB): domain Bacteria; phylum Bacteroidota; class Bacteroidia; order Bacteroidales; family F082; genus Limimorpha. The sequence goes on from JAGBVS010000192.1 coordinate 2,332, forward strand.
CAATAGCAGAACTAGAAGGGTGGGGAATTCTAAACAACATTCCCCGCTATCCCTTCAATAAACAAATGGCACGCAGTGGACGTCCATCCAAGAAAAACAGTATGTGTTTATGTCATGCTACTATGAAGATGGGCGGAACACCGCAAACAGTATTTTCAGATTTAATTTATAATGGGAACCGCTTCTTCTTTTTTAATATTGAAAAGTGGTTTCCCCACATTAACAACTTCAATCCAAGCATAAATAAAATTAAAGAGCAATATGAGGTACTTGAACGTATTGAAACAGACTTGATGCCGCTTTATACAGCAAGCAATACGCCGCCTGCTACGTTGTCAAAACTATCACGTAGCCTTAATCCTTCATTACAAAAGAATCCTGATAAAGCTTCATTTCTTTTGGAAATTAAAACTGCCTATACCAGCGGATTCAATTACATCAATCGCTCTAATGTAATAGATAAGCTATTCTATTGTGATGTAAATAGTATGTATACTTACATTATGACTAACCGCATCTATCCAATGGTTAACCGCATGCCTCGTAAAATAAGCGGACTTCAAACAGTTGATAACGAACGTCAGCTTGCCCTATATCACATTAGTTATCTTAAGGCTTCTGTGAAAAAAGGGGGTTTTCCTTCTATCTTTTGTCAAAAGGAAACACAAAAGAAGATGGGAATTAGCAATAACAAGGATTTTGAGTGGGAATGCAACGACACTATTTTAGGATGGATAACATCAATAGACTATGATCTTCTATATGAGAACTATAATGTTGAAATTATTGACATCGACATTTCTTATGTTTATAGTGCAATGGTGCACGGCTCTACACTATTCGGCACTAAAATAGTTGAATTTTTTAACAAAAAACAAAATGCAGAAGATGAAGTAGAAAGAGCTATGTATAAAGGAATTCTTAATACGTTAAGCGGCTCAATAGGAATGAGTGATAAGTTTAATTATAAGGTTGATAATATTCTTTTTCCAACCAAGTTCTTATCATTAAAGAACGGTGCCGATCAAGACAAAACATTTAACAACTGGGACATCAGTGCCTTTATGACAGCATACGCACGCCAATATATAATTAAGCTTGCTCATATCGCCGGTTATGAGAATGTAGCTTGTATTATTACAGATGCTGTTGTGGTAAAAGATATTAATCCGCTTTTGCCGTACATGGGCAATGGTCTTGGTGAACTTAGTCTTGACCGCGTTATGTATAATGCTCACTGGTGGCGTGTGAGTGCTTACGAATGGCAAGATGAAGATGGTAATTGGAAGGCTAAGATAGCAGGGCTTCCCAAGGACAAATACAAACACGGAACAGTTTTTTATGTCATTCCTAAAATTATGTATAGCCGTGAAAACCATTATTATTATAAGGATTTCCAAGAATTTCCAATAAATGAGGAGGATTTTTAATGCCAAAACGAGATAGATTACATTTCAGTTGGAACAAAGCTTTAAGCTATGAAAAGATGTGGAACTTCGTTATTGGCGAGCGTGAAAGCGGCAAATCAGTAGATAGTTGGTTTCATATTTATGATGCTTTTGTTAAGCGCAATCAACCTTCTATTGTTCTACGTCGCCGCATCGCTGATATTACAAGTGTCTACATTGATGACATCGAAACCCTACTGAACAAATTCCTTGAGCCTGGAGACCGCATCCAATTGGTCTACATTAAGGGCGAAATTAAACAAGGTGTAGTAGACGTGCGTCTTGGAAAGGCCGGTGAAGAATATAGTTGGCAAGCAGTAAGAAAGCTACCTATCTTCTTCCGCATAATCGGGCTAAGCAATCCAATGAGCCGCATCAAGTCGCTAATGTTGCCTAACTTGCGCTATATGTTCTTTGACGAGTTCATCTGCAACACAAGAGGTGGAGAGAAGTATTTGGCTGACGAATACTTTATGGTCAAAGAAATTTACACTACATTTAAGCGTGAGACCAAGAAGCTAACAATTATAGCGGCTGCCAACCCTTACAGTGTTTACTGTCCTTTCTTCGTGGGATTGGAAGTCGACACTTCAAAATTAAAACCTGGTTCCTTTGTAGTGGGGCCAAACTATGTTATTGACTGCTTTAAAGTGCCGCAGGAGCTAAAAGAATGGATACTTAAGCATAATCCGGCTTATGAGTTTGATGATGCCTACATGAGATATGCCTTCAACGGTGAAGCAGTTAACGACGCAAACATTAAAATTCAAAAAACTGAACCTCGCAACTTCCGCTTAAAATATGTCTTCAGGATGGGGCGAGACTTCCTAAGCATCCACGAAAAGAAAGGTGGTTTACCTTCTAATGCTTATGGACAAGAGGAACGTTTCTGGGTATGCAAGCACAACTCTGACTGGCTTGATAAAATTGGCAACAGACGTGGATTTGTTGTATTCGACTTCGGAGACATGGTTGACGGAGCGCTTATGATGGACCGTGAATGGGCTATGCGCCTAATGAGTTTTAAGGACGCTATGAATAAGCGTCAAGTGCGCTTCAACAGTATAGACGCCTCTTATATGGCAGAAGACATTTATGATTTAATATAGGTGATAAAATGATTAAACTTTATTATGAACCTCAATTTAGACCTGAAAAGAACATGTATGTTGATGGTTTAGCGGCTTACCTTGCTGATATCACTCCTCTTTGGGAGGTTGAAAATTTTCAATATGTTAAGCATGACCTTGATATTACAGTTAAAATTAACTGGAACCAAGAAGGAACATCTGACTTACCATTCAACTACGCCGTTATTGAGAATGAAGGGGAAGAACCTTTCTACTACTGGGTTGTTGACAGTAAGTGGATGGCACAAGAAACATTAGCATTACGTCTAAATATGGACACTGTTAATAGTTTGGGGCAAGGTGAAGAAAGTTTTGCTAATCCTCGTAATCTTAGTGAAGAAACACAAATTATGCGCCAACACATGGACCGCTTTGAAAAACAATTCTATTGGAACCCTGAACTTGGTGGTGTATTAACTCGTAAGATTCACCGTACTCCTGAAGGTCTTACTCTTACTCAAGAGAAAGTAGACGATGAAATATTAAGAGAAGATTTAGATATTAACTGGTATTTAATGTATAGAACAGAAGGTGGTTTAGTTAATACTTATCTTATTCCTGAAACACCGCTACCTTATACAACAACTGCTGGAACAGCCACTGCATACGATAGTTCAATTATAATGGATAATACTTACCAATTTACAAAAGAAAAACCATTTAATATTACAATTTATTATGCTAATGGTTCTACTGCTAATCTTAATTCTACTGATCTTTATTGGTTCCCTCCTACTGGTGGTAAATCTTGGTTTTCAGAAATTAACACTTTAACTTTTACTAAAAATGGAAGTTTGCTTAATGTTGTAGCAAAGCCAACAGAAAAGTTTACAGATAGAAGTATGCAATTCCCTTCTTGGTGGGCAGACACAATAGGAGATGTAGGAACATTAGATTTACCTTCATTAAGCGATGTAAGAGCATTTAGTGTAAATAGCGGCTCTCAAGTAAAAGTGAATGGCACTTGGCAAAACATCGTTGGTGCAGGAGAAACAGTAAGCGTTTATTTAAAAGGTATTTCTGAAATTGACAGAGCTGATCCAACAATAATCAAAATTATTAAAGTTCCTTATTGCCCTATTACCGATTATCGCACTAACGATGAATGGCAAATTACAAGTGGGTCTGAACAAGAATCAGGATTACTTGAATACAAAGGAGAATTCTTACCTAACTTAAGCCAAGAAGGTTTCCTTGAAATTGATATGACTACTGAAATGAGACGTGTGGTAGGTGCTAACGATATTCGTCAAGATAGCCGCAAAAACCCTGCGAACGAAAGCAAACTATTCCATAGTGAATTCCACACTGTTAAGGCAGTATATGATAGCTTCAGTTATCCTATTGAAATGGAACGCTTTAGTTATCTTCAACCAGCTAGCGAAACTATTCCTGTAAGCTTCAAAATGACATCAACAATTAATAGTAAGATGGGCTTCCGCTTTATTCCTGAAAGAATAGGAACTTATCATTACAATGAAGACTTTGGTCAATACTTACTAGTTACACGCAATAATGAAGAATTAATTCTTAATAGCGAATACTTAAACTACATTAAAAATGGTATTAACTATGATAAGAAAGCTAATGCTCTTGCTCTTGAAACTGCGCAACGTAATGCTATTCTTAGCGGATTAACTGCCGCTGCTGGTATTGGCGCTACTTTTGCATCTGCTGGTTTAGGTGCTGTTGGTGCTGTAAGTGCTGTTGGCTTAGGTGGTTCTGCAGCTAGTGCGGTTTTTAATACTGCTAATACAATGGCTCAATTATCTACATTGCGCCAAACACAAGAAAACAGTATGAAACAAAAGTTAGCACAACTTCAACTTCAAGCTGCTTCTATTGCTGGAACAGATGATATTGACTTGATGACTTGGTATAGCGGCAACCGTCTACATGTAATGAGATATGATTTACCTGATTACGCACGTGATACCGTATATAACTATTTCGATATCTTGGGCTACAAAATTGATAAATACGAAGTTCCTGATGTTGATAGCCGCATCTGGTATAACTTCCTTCAATGCGATCCAGTGTTTAAACAACAAGGCACAGGCAAATTAAAACAAGCATGGTTGGATGATTTACGTGCTCGCTACAATGCAGGTATTACTGTTTACCACAACCGCAATGGTATTTATAACTTTGAACAACGTTATGAGAATTGGGAAAAGTGGATTACAGATGGCTCAGATTTGACAAATTCCTAAAATCGAGTTAAAATATAAGTATAAAGGTGATGAAAATGAGCAAAAAACGAATTAGACGCTTCAGAGGCACTGTTGCCGAACTTGAAACACGCGTCAAAACAATGTATACAAATAAATATTATAATCTTTTCATCAAGAGTGTGGATTTCAAAGGCCTAACTTCTGAACAAAAGGACTACGTAATGCGTCAGTTCTGGGCACAAGGAAGTGTTGCGGCCTTCCGCATCAAACACTTAGATGAGATAGGGTTTGCGCCTTTTGCTGCTTTCCGTTATAACATGTATGACTTCCCTATTGAAGTGCAGTTAATTAACAAGTGGCAAGTTCCTATGATTCCTAACACTATCCAAAAGGTAAACAAAGATGTTGTATTAGGCTGGGCACAAGCAAATCATAAACCAGTTAAGCTTATTGTGGACTATTACATTGACCGCATTACACAAGTGGAGCTAGTTATTAACACTAACCTTAACCTTCATAAGATGCCGTTCATGATTGGTATTACACCTACTGATGCCGCAAAAGCAGAAGATATCATTGACCGCATTCTTAATAATGAATTGGTAGTGTTTGCTGAACTTGAAGAACTTAACATGATTAAGAACTTTGCAACTCAAAACAACTATATCATTGATAAACTTTATAGCTACAAAACAAGCCTTGAAAACGAACTTCTTACTTTCTTAGGTCTTGATAACGCTATGGAAGATGCAACAAAAGACCGCTTAATTCTTGACCAAGTTAATGCTAACAACGCACTAATTAATGCGAACAAAGAAGGTATGCTTGGACAACTTAAAGACTGGTGCGCAAACATCAAAGAAGTATTGAGCTTTGATATTAGTGTTGAACCGCTTATTAAGCCTGTTGTTAGTGTTCATGAAGATATTCATGGAGGTGGCAATAATGATGAACAATAAGTATAGTGAAAGAACTTACGTTATGTTTAGAGACCTTTTAGAACAAACCGGTTATTATCTTGATAATATGGGTGGGACATACGATCTAGTATCATCTTGGTTTGATGGATACTTCGTTGATACAGAAGGTTCTTATGATCCTATTTATGATTTGGAAGATAACCGCCGCATCGCATCAGAACTAACCAATAATTATCTTGTTCCACGTTATTACAACTGGGCTATTGGTTATTATGACGAAACAAAGAACGTAGAGCAAGCAGAAACAATAGTAAATAAACACTTCATCTATAAATGGTGGATGATAATGAAAGCTACTTTTGGTAAGTATGCGCCCCTAATTAACATGTATAGGGATAAAGAAACGGCTTTATTAGCCAACATTAAACAAACTGGTATTAGTCGTTATAACGATACTCCTCAAGATGGCGGAGATTGGTCTGACGATCAACATACAACAAACATTTCTACAACTGAAACATCAACAGAAGGAGCATCTACTGCAGTAAGATTAGCAGAAGTAAGAGCAATGTGGGAAAATCTTTACAGCGAATGGGCAGCTGAATTTAAAGGCTTGTTCATTTGGATCGGTGAAATAGATGCTTAGTGAGAAATTCTTAACTAAGGCAAGTTGGATTAGCACAGCTTTCATCTCAATATTGGGGACTCTTGATGGCGTAATTGATGCGCTATTCATTGTGAGCTTGCTAATTAGCTTATTCTGCAGTATTTATAACACTCTTATTCCAACCATCAGAAAGATGATGAGTGATGGAAAGGTTGAACCGCATGAAGTTGATGAACTTGTAGATAAAGTAGAGGACGCGGCTGAAGAAGTAAAAGAAACAGTCGAAAAATTAAATGAATTGGAGGATAAAAACAATGGCAACGAACCTAGACAATCTTAAGGCTCAAGTAGCGGCCTTATTCGAAAAGGCTACTGATAAAGAGCTTGTATCGGCTCTTACACAAATAAACGATACAATTACAGGCGTTGAAAAAGATTACACCGATCAAGTCAACGAAAACAAAGAACTGCTAAATGATTACAAGGAAGTAATTAAGAGTGTGGGGTTCAAGAGAGAAGTAGAACCTCAACGTGGCAGCACAGAAGCCCCTAAATTAGAAGATTTCCTATTAGCAGCCAAGACCAATGCGTCTCAAAACAAATAATTTAAAGGTGATTTATTATGACATTAGAACAAATTAAAAGCGCTGTTGCTGGTTATGTAGCAGCATCAAAACAAGCTGGCACTTGGGAAGTATCAAACAATAACATTGCTGGCTTAATCGACAAAATTGCAAAAACTATTACAATCGATGGTTTATTTGCAGACAAACTTCCACAATTAGATGGTGAAGAATTACCATTAGGTAAAACAATTGAAGAATACTATACTGACTTAGCACAAGTAGTTGATTACAATGATAGAGCAGATCAAAATTCTCCTCACTATCCTACTTATCAAGACAACACTTACAACTATACTTTAGGTCGTAAAGTTGTTCAAACTACTTTAAAATACAACGAATATGAAAGAGCATTTAATAGTGAAGCTGAATTCAACACTATCGTTAACATGGTAATCAAACGTCTTTATGACACTTATGCTGTATTCAAATACAACACTAAAAAACAAATCTTAGCTAATATCATTGCTAAAGCAACTGACGAACCTGAAGTTGCAGCAAAATTAGTTGAAGTATTACCTATGCCTGTTGACGCAACTACTGGTGAAGCATTCATCGAAAGCGTTAAAGCATCTGTTGAAGAAGCTCAATTCGTATCTGAAGGCCACAGCTTAAATACTGGTGCTACTATTGGTGCTGCTGAAGGTTTACTATTAATCGTTAAGAAAGGCGTTAAACCTGCTCTTGAAGTTCAAGTTCAAGCTGGTGCTTTCCAATTAGATAAATTAGCAGTTCCTGCTGAAATCGTTGTTGTAGATGACTTCGGTAGTGCTGGTTCTGAATTCTATGCTATCTTAATGGACAGACGTATGGCAAGATTACATCCTACATACACTGCTGTTAGAGAACATATGAACGCAGCTGGCGATTGGATTTCATATTTCTTACACACAGAAAATACTGCATTCATCAGCAAAAACACTTACGTTAAAGTTTATAGCTCTGTTGAACTATAATTTACTCGGGGAGGGGCAAGTCCCCTTCCTTTATTACTTTAAACCTTCTGCCGAATTCGGTTATGCTTTATCCGCTTAAAAGCACGGCTTAGGCCAGGGCTCACGGTAGATTGTAAAAGCCCTAAACGAGGATTTAATTATGAGAAAAAATTTAGACAGTCATTATGTTGACAGTTTACTTCAAAGAGATTGGCGCATTAATCCAAGAGAATATCAAAGTATGCACCATTCAATTAATGAAAAAGACGTTGTTAAAGCAAAAACAACAGATTTTGGAAGCCATATTTATCATGAAATCTATTGTAATCTTTCTGGTGGCACAAATAACTTCTACGACTACATTTTAAAGCATTATGGACCAATATGGGAAAGAGGAGAAGACGTTCAACTTAGAATTGTAGTATTATCATTACCTAAAGAACCATATTTTACTATTGAAATAACCAGTCCAGAAGGCGATGATATAATAGGTGATTATGGTTATGGTTACGCCCTTGATTTTAAAGAAGGACCTTTTGTGATTTGCTGGGGAGATAGCTCTTCTTTTGAAATATATCCAAGCATGAACATGGATTACAACTTAAATGTTGTTAATTTCAATGGAGTTTGGATTATGAATCCAGGTATTAATAAGTTTTAGGAGGTGCTCATATGAAAAGAATGTTAACAACAGAACAAATTAAAAAAGTAGAAAACAATTGCGGATTACTTAGAGATAGTAGCGAACCGCTATTTGTTCCATTTACTAAAACAAGCAATTATTTTTCAAACAATAAAACATTAGAAGTAAAAATTGATATTGATTTTACTGATTGCTTACCAGGATACACATATACTCTTGATTGGTGGAATCCTGAAAAAAATGAAGATGATAAAATTCTTAACGATGATTATCCAAGCGATACATGGGCAGAAGCAATTAATAAATGGCACGATATTAGCAATATTAAGTTAGGTATTTTTATATATGGATTAAAGAGTGGTATTGACTTCTACATACCTTTATCATTATTTGCTATTGAAGAAAATAACTTAATTATTAACAATGTTAGCGCCAGAAGCAAAGATGAAGACAAAAGCTGCATATTCCCTATCTGTAATTTATATGATGAAATTGCGGATAATGATAGATGGACTATTGGAATAGATAATATTGATCCTTTCAGTTATGGAGGCACTCCTTATCCTCATGATATTTTCTTTTACTTGTCAACCAATGGGGCAGTAATTAGAGTTGCTGGAGGTTATTAAAATGAGAAAGTTATTAGATGACAGATTAGTTAAAATTATTGATAAAATGAGCGACAGTCCTTATGAATATTATACGTTCGAAACAACTCCTATGACTGAGTTAGTTATTGATAGAGTTGAAACTACAGGTAATAGAGCTCAAATACATCTTAAAGGTGAAATTGAACCATATACAAAATTCTATAATTATACTTTAGATTTAGGATTAAGACCAGTGGCTGGTTCTAATGTAGTAGAAATTTATTTACCTAAAATGATTGAAAAAGACTTTGAAATTCAATTCTATTTTGATCTTCCTGAGGGTATAAATAGAATACAATATCTTTTCTTCTTTGAAGAAAACGAAGGTCAATATTTCCTTTATGATAATGAAGCTGAAAGCCAACCAACTGGAATAAATTTAACAGGTATTTTCCTTGCAAATGGTAAAGAATATAATACCTTTATGATTGAAAAAGAAAGTCCATCACAAGAAGAAAATATTAGATTTGCTAAGATAAATGACATTGTATATTTAAGAGCTTTTTCAGCTTAGAGCGTCCGACGGAATCGCGTGCCCCTACGCGATGAGTAAGGACCTCACCTCCCCCTGGATCACCATCACGGTGGTCCTTTTATTTTGCACATATCTATCCTGCACCTACCTCAAAGTGTGCGTTTTCCCTTAAATTAACTAAACACTGCACCAACTAAACACTACACAACACGACCCCAACACCAAC
>JAGBVS010000193.1 GCA_017630195.1 Bacteroidales bacterium
GAAGTCTTGTCGTTGACTTTCATCCTGTCAATCATGATTCTTACATTATTAATATTAGAGAAGTCTTTTCCTTTGAGATAATCTTCTATTCTGACCATTTTATTGTCGATGAGAAGACGATTGAAACCTTGTTGGAGCAAGATGTTGAGATGCTCGTCGGCATTTCTACCTTCAGGTAATAATATTGGGGACAAGATATAAACGGCGTATCCTTTTTGTTCCAAGATGAAGTCAATAACGTCGTTGATTTGATGGCGTTTCACTTCGACGCCTGAGATAGGAGAGAAGGTGCGACCGATTCTTGCATAAAGAAGCTTGAGATATTCATAAATCTCGGTGCTTGTTCCCACCGTCGAGCGAGGATTGCTCGAGTTGACTTTCTGCTCAATCGCGATAGCGGGAGAGAGACCGGAGATGAGATCGACATCGGGTTTTGTCATACGACCTAAAAACTGACGGGCGTAAGCACTCAGACTCTCCACATAACGGCGCTGACCTTCGGCATAAATAGTGTCGAATGCCAATGACGACTTGCCCGAACCAGACAATCCCGTTATGACGACGAATTTGTTTTTAGGAATGCTTAAACTTATGTTTTTTAAGTTGTTAACCCTTGCACCTTGTATGTCGATATATTCTAACTTCTTCATTAATTCAATAAAATTTTACGCCGATAAAAAAGTTTACGAATTTACAAAAAAATGTTGGAATAATAACGTGGGAAGAATAATAATGAAATGTTAGAATGTGAAATATAGTCGTAACAATTATGAAAAGATTTTTTTTAAAATAAATCCTCAAAAAAAGAGGATTGTAATTAAAAAATATTATCTTTGCATTCTAAATACATAGAAACATTGAAATGATTGTTACTTTTGATAAGGAATATTTAGAGAGTCTTTATACCAAAGGAAAGAGCGATGATAAAAAGCATCGCTTTCAGCCTGAAGTTATAAAACTATACAAGAAACGTATTGACTTGCTTAAAAGAACCAAAAGAATTGAAGAACTTTTCTTGTTTAATTCTCTTAATTATGAAGTTCTTAAAGGTGACAAAAATGGAGTTTCTTCAATAAGGGTGAACGATAAGTATCGTATTGAATTTGTTGTATCGAACCAAGACGCAGAAACTATTGTTTACATTTGTAATATATTAGAGTTGTCAAACCATTATAAATAATTGAGTTATGATTACAGTTAAAGGAATAGACCCAAAAATGATTGCCAACAATCTTGAGCCTTTTGAACCGACACATCCTGGTGATGTAATCAAAGAAGAGATAGAATACAGAGGCATTTCTCAAAAGCTTTTAGCTGAGCAGATTGGCATTCCATACAAAAATATGAACGACATATTAAATTGTCGCAGACCAATTACAGCAAACACTGCACTTTTGTTTGAAGCTGCATTGGGAATACCTGCACATATATTAATAGGAATGCAAATGGATTATAATCTGCAGATTGCAAAAAGTGATAAGACTTTTACAGAGAGACTTTCCAAAATAAGAAAAATCGCTGCAGCATTGTGATGGTTATCAATAACTAAAGACAATGTTGTAAATCTAATATTTCATACACTATATAAGCGGTCTTACAAAGATCGCTTTTTTGTTGTATTAATTTTCAAGCAATTCGAATGACAGACCAATTCTATATAAATTATTTTTTTGCAAAAAAGTTAGATGTAAATATTCGTTCGTAATAAAAAGTTTTTTATATTTGCAAAACTTTCTACGAAAGAATTTTAAATTTATTGTATAACTAAAAAATAGGAGACGCTCTATCGAATAAACTTTACTCTTAATTATTAAAATAAGAGAAAATGTTAGAAATATTAAATGATAAAGAATTAGTCGAGAGTTACAGAAACGGTAACGTCGCTAGTTTTGAATTGTTGCTTGAGCGTCATCAGAATAAAGTTTTTTCGTACATCTTAATGCTTGTCAAAGACAGACAGCTTGCAGATGATATTTTCCAAGATACATTCTTAAAGATTATCCGTACCATCAAAGCTGGTGCGTACAAGGAAGAAGGTAAGTTTATCCAATTCGCGATGCGTATCGCTCATAACCTCGTCATCGACCATTTCCGTAAGTCAAATCGTTTGCCGATGGCAGATTCTGTCAATAATGAATACAGCATCATCGACAATCTGAAATACACCGACCGTTCGGTAGAAGACGAGATGATTGAGGAACAAGTCTATGGCGATTTGCGTAAGATGATTGAACTTTTGCCAGACGAACAGAAGGAAGTCTTGAATATGCGCATGTATGCCGACATGTCGTTCAAAGAAATTGCCGACGCCACTAACGTAAGCATTAACACCGCTTTAGGAAGAATGCGTTACGCGCTTATCAACCTGAGAAAGATGGCGAAGGACTACAATTTAACACTTGCGTTAAATAATTTTTGATATTGATAAAATAAAGTGAGATTTTGTTGCGTTAAGTAGGCATAATGAAAATTAAATTTGCCTATGGATATAAAATCTACACTTTATTTTACAACAGAGAACACATTAGAAAACCAAATCAGAAAGACTCTTAAAGAGACTTACGCCAACGAGAAGCCAAGCAAGAGAACCCTAAGCGCAATCATGAGCTTCGCAGCATCATACGACTGCGTTGACACTAAGATTGGTAAAGTTGATATAATGTTTAATTAAAGACAATGAGTCTATAAGTCTATAAGTCTATGTGTTGTTCAAGCACTTATTGACTTATAGACTTATAGACTTATAGACTCACAGACTTATCAACATGAGCCGCGGTTTTGTAAAAGAAGGCGATCAGGAAGAAGTTCCTATGATTTTGCCGAGGGCGTTTCTGCCTTCTGGTGTGACGAATTATGTGACACCCGAGGGTCTGCGACTTCTTCATGACGAGATGGAAAGTCTTAAAGAAGAATGGTCCGCCGCAGGCTCCAATTATGTGACCAAAAACTATCTCGACGCCAAGATGCGACTTCTCTCCGAACGCATCAGCAGCGCCGTTGTGATTGATACAACGAAAGCCAATCCCGATGTAGTTAGTTTCGGGATGTACGTCAGATACAACGACAAGACCATCCGTATCGTCGGCGTTGACGAAGCCGATGCATCCAAAGGACTGATATCATTTATTTCTCCGATAGCCAAATCTTTGATAGGGAAGAAGAAAGGTGATAAATTCGAGATTAAAGTGCCACGAGGAACAGAGACGATTGAAATACAGGAAGTAGCGACGTTTTTAGGAATTCAGGAATTCAGGAGTTCAGGAAAAGAAAGACAACAGGACCACAAGACAACAAGACAACAAGCGGTTGTTGAAAGAAAGGAAGAATTAACAATATCAACCATCACTGCTGTCACGGATTCGGTTTCTGAGCCTGTCGAAGATACCCAAAGTTCAACGGCCAAAAGCCAACAGCCAAAGTTTAAAGTTCAAGACGCTCCAACAGATTTCCTGCCGCTTGTCAACGAGCAAGGCAACATCGTCGGTCGTGCGCTTCATTGCGAAATACATAATGGTAATAAGGTGTTACATCCGGCAGTGCATCTGATTGTCATCAATACAAACAAGGAAACAGTAGGAAAATACTGTTGGCATGTAGCATTTGGAGAAACAGCAGAGAAGACATTAAAACGAAAGATTTCAGACATTACATTAGGTAGCATAAAGCCAAAATTCAAGAAACAATACATACGCGAAGACAAGAACGAGAAAGAACTTGTTTATGTCTTTACCGCTGTTTCTGACGCTGAATTTTTGCCATCGCCAGATGACAAGGAATGGGAGAGGATTTTTGAGAGGAGTTTTTGAAGACTACAAGACTACAAGACCACAAGTTTTTTTAGTTAAGAATTATTTTTGTTCTGAGTCTTGAGCTGTGAGCGATGAGCAATAAACAATTCCTTTGCGAAACTTTGCGTCTTTGCGAGAGGATTCTTGGGAACAAGTTTTGGGGACGGGATGTTGGATGACGTATGCTATGCCCTGAAAGGGCGAAACAAATATAGGATAAGGTAACGCCTTATTAGTTAGGAGTTATTTGTTTAATGCTCGCGACTTGGTATTAGTAGCCTCCGATGCGTTAGGGATTGGAGCGGCATCCTTTGTGAGCGGATATCGGGGACGAGTTTCGGGGACGGGAACGAGGTCACTGAGCCTGTCGAAGTGCCGAGGTCGTATTTTGGAGAGCGAGACGGAAACATAGCGAGCAAAGATATAGCGGAAAGCCCGACGGCGATAGCCGGAACGCCCAAAGAAAGACAACAAGTCAACAAGACTACAAGACTACAAGTTTTTTTCAGTTAGGAGTTATTTTTGCTATGAGCCGTGAGCCGTGAGTCATGAGCTCTTCATTACTCCATCACTTCATTACTTTCATTCTTCATATTAAACAGCTCACATCCCATAGCTCACAGCTCACTGCAAAATATTATTCAAACATTGTTAAACTTTAAGGAAAAAAAATTATATTTGCACGTTAATGCAAAAATTGAATTTAATAAAACTTAAAATATATGAATAAACTGATATCATTAGAAGAAGCCGTAGCAAAAGTTCATGATGGCATGACTATTATGTTCGCTGGATTCCTCGGAGTAGGCAGCGCAGTCCAAATCATCGACGCTATCGTTGAAAAAGGCGTTAAAGACCTCACAATCATCGCTAACGACACAGCTTACGACAACGTGGCTCATGGCAAACTCGTAGCTAACCATCAAGTGAAAAAGGCTATCGTTTCTCATACAGGAACCAACAAAGAAACCGCAGCTCAAAAGAACGCCGGCACTCTCGAAGTTGAATACGTACCACAAGGCACACTCGCTGAACGTATCAGAGCTTACGGCGCAGGTCTCGGCGGAGTGCTCACTCCAACAGGCTTGGGAACAATGATTCAAGACGGAAAACAAATCGTCAACGTCGATGGTAAAGATTATATCCTCGAAAAACCTCTTAAAGCAGACATCGCATTCTTGCGTGCTAACATCGTCGATGAAGAAGGTAACATGGTATTCCTCGGAACATCACAAAACTTCAATCCACTCATGGCAATGGCAGCTGACTATGTCGTTGTTGAAGCAGAAAAACTCGTCAAGAGAGGCGAGATAGCACCAGAACAAATCCACGCTTCTGGTATCTTCGTTGATGGAATTTATTTGGAAAAATAAAAATTAACAATTGTAGAGACGTATCACACGACACAATGGAAATTAAACAATATGTCGTTGATGCGTCTTATAAATGAAATAGATATTAACAATTTAAAGATATAATATAAAATGGAAAAAGAATATAGATCTCTTATCAGATTGCGTATGAGTGCAAAAGACGCTCACTACGGCGGTAACTTGGTTGATGGTGCTCACATGGTACACCTCTTCGGCGATGTTGCAACAGAATTGTTAATCATGACAGACGGCGACGAAGGTCTCTTCTGCGCTTACGACAATATCGAATTCTTAGCTCCAGTTTATGCTGGCGACTATATCGAAGCAGAAGGCTGGGTTACAAAAATCGGTAACACTTCACGCAAGATGGAATTTGTGGCACGTAAAGTCATCATCCCACGTCCAGACATCTATGACTCAGCAGCTGACGTATTGCCAGAACCAATCGTTGTATGCCGTGCTAGCGGTACATGCGTAGTTCCAAAACAATGTCAAAGAATTGAAAGATAAAAATATACACTATGGAAAAACTCATCATCACTGCTGCTATCTGCGGCGCAGAAGTAACTAAAGAACAAAACCCTGCTGTTCCTTATACAGTAGAGGAAATCGTGAGAGAAGCTAAGTCAGCCGTTGACGCTGGCGC
>JAGBVS010000194.1 GCA_017630195.1 Bacteroidales bacterium
CCCATGAACTTGGCAATTGGATTTCGAAAGCTCCGAAGAATGAAGCTGCGAATACCATGAATACTACGAAGAATAAGATGTTTGTTACCCATGATGTTGAAATCCAGTTGAAGATGTCAGCTGTAACACTGTCACCACCGAAAATCCAAGTAATCATGATGATAGCTGCGATTGGTAATGTATATAAACCTACGATGAAAACGTAGTACATGATAGCTTTGAAACGACCTACAGCTTTGCTTTCGCTACCGTGTAAGAAGAATGACACTGTCATAGGAATCATAGGAAAAACGCAAGGAGTCATAAGAGCTGCGAAGCCCCAGATGATAGCTTCGATGATTAAGCCTAAGAGACCTTCACCGCCTGCAGATGCTTTATCAGCGTCCTTAACAACAGCTGGTTCACCGAGTTGTACTTCAAAGTCATACTCAAGTTGAATACAGCTTTCTTTGCAAGTCTGACCTGTGATAACACCAGATACTGTTGCTGCGTCGTCAACTAATTTAACTTTTTGTGTGAAAACAGCTTCATGTTCAAAGAAATGTTCGTCGATTTCAAAAACGTCGCTGTAGTGAACTATAGCTTTTGGTTCTTGTACGCCACCGATACGTTCAATGCCGAGAGTGTCGATGAATTCGAAATAAAGAGGCATTGGTCCGCCAAATGGTGTGTTTTGTGAATAAAGATGCCAACCATCTTCGATTTCTGCTTTGAATACGATGTTGTATTCATTCTTGTTTAATTTCTCTGTTTCTACAGTCCATTGTACTGGTTCAAGAATTTGTGCTTTAGCAACAAAAGGAACCAACATGACTAAGAAAGTAATGAGTCTTAAAAACTTTTTCATGATTAGTTTGTTGATTTATTATGAATTAAATTTAATTAATCATTAGTTAAAAAAACGTGCAAATTTAAGAAAAAAAACTTAACGCTCTAAATCACATTGAAAAATAACTTTTGTTGAGTTAACAATTTTAACTTTATCGTTAATTCTATAACCTACAACCCATATAATCAAACCATTAGCATCTTCCATAATCCAGACATTTTTTTTCTGATATGTAGAAAAGCCTAAGTCGTTGAAAAAATCGCTCAGCAATTTGGAGCCTTTCATTCCCAACGGACGAAACTTATCTCCATTTCTCCAACGACGTAACTTCAAAGGAAACGCAATCTTATCCATATCGAACTGCGCTGCTACAGAAGAATCTTTTATTAATTGAAAATTCTCATCTTTGTTATAAAAATTTAGTCGCAGAGACACAGAGTCGCAGAGTCGCAGAGTCGCAGAGTCATCGTCACTTTGCGTCTTTGCGTCTTTAAACCTTTGCGTCTCTATGACTATATTTTCATCATTTTCCTTTTCTTCAAAAATCTCAATCTTATCTTTCTGTACCGACGCTTGTAGTCTTGTAGTCTTGTAGTCTTGTAGTCTTATATTGTCATTATAAAACATCACTCCCGACTTTCCGTTCTTCATCGCTTCGAACATCGATTCCGCCTGTTCGAAATTGAATCCATATCTCCTAACCCATTCAAAAAGAAGCTGACGTCCATTTTCATTTTCTAAAAAATATTTAACATCAATACTTCTGTAATCGTCATCGACAAATTCTATTGCTGACAATTTCTCATCGATAAGACTTCTATACAAGTCATTTTCCGAAGAGAGACAGTTGATGGAAAAGCCAAGACTCTGGCGAGCGTTGTTTTTCATCTCGTCAAAAATCGGGATTATATTATGACGTATTTTATTTCTAAGATAAACGGTTTCCTGGTTGGTATAATCCTCAACCCATTGAATACCGTTCTCTTTTGCAAAAGACTCGATTTCATTTCTGTTAGACCAAAGCAGAGGTCTTATATAAAAATCGTTTTGAGGTTTCATTCCTTTGAGACCTTTGATGCCAGAGCCACGAAGAAAATTAATGAAAAAAGTCTCTATCTGGTCATCGCCATGATGAGCAAGAGCGACTTTATTGAAATTGTGAATTTCCTTTAACTCTTTAAACCAAGTGTAGCGCAGTTCGCGAGCTGCCATCTCTATGGAAAGAGAATTTTCCTTAGCATATTTTTCAGTATCGAAATGTCTAATAAAAATAGGTATATTGTTTTTATTGGCAAATTCTGTCACAAATCTCTCATCACGATCAGAATCCTCACCACGCAGATGGAAGTTACAATGAGCGAAAGCTAGTTGGCTGTTGGCTGTTGGCTCATCTTGTAGTCTTGTAGTCTTGTAGTCTTGTAGTCTTAACAAAAGAAGTTTTGCCAGTACCATAGAATCGACTCCGCCGCTGAGAGCGAGCAAGACTCTGTCATCTCTCCCGATGAGATTATGTTTCTCGACAAAACTCTTAAATTCTTTTAACATATTTATCTGCCCATGAAATAAACAATAAGGAAACCAATACTTAAACCGATGGCACCACATAATATATACATGAGCATCTTCTTAGGAGTAAGACCGTCTTCTTCCAAAATGGAATCTATCTTCTTTTTAACGACATCGCCTACTTTGACACTTTCATATTCTTCAGGAAGAACAAATTCTTCTTCTTCAAATATCATGTCGCAATACTTTACAGGCTGCGGCCTTTTTTCAAAATTATAATCGAGGACGTAGTTATCTTCTAGAATAAAACGAACTGCTGTGGGATTTTGGTCTTTGGTTGTTGTCGTTTCGACAAACTCGACTTGTTGTCTTGTTGTCTTGTTGTCTTGTTGACTACAAAAAACCATTGCCCTCTTACCCTCATTCTGCTTCAACAACACCTCTGTATCATCAATAGTGATAAAAGCTTCGATAGACTCAGCGACCAAACCATCTTGTAGTCTTGTAGTCTTGTAGTCTTGTAGTCTTATTGTCTCAAAATAAAGTACGAGGAGCGCAACCGCCATCGAACTTAAATCCTCGTGAAGCTGGATGATGATGTCGCCATCAGCGAGCTGATAAATCTTAAACTCGACATCAGGAGCGAAAGAGTTAGGATACAATTTAATCCAGTCTTTCAATAGCTCTTTGACTTCTTGAACTGTTGGCTGTTGGCTATTGACCATTGGCTTTATCCTGATATAATCCATATGCTACTTCTTCTGGTTTTTGTTTCTTCTTTTATCAACAGAGAATCCGAAGCCGCCAATCTTCTCTCCTATCGAATAATATTTTCCGTGCGAGTATGTGATGAGGTCGGCTTGGTTGAGTTGGAACTGTCCTGTGCTTGGATCGTAGAATTTCGTATCGCCGTTGACAGCCACTACATTAGCGATGAACATATCATGTGAACCGAGTTCTTTCACTTCCACCACCTGACATTCGATATTAAGCGGTGACTCGGCGATGAGAGGCGCTTTTACGATTTGGCCTTGTTCCGGAGTGAGATGCATCTCCTTAAATTTATTGTAGTCACGACCCGAGCGCACTCCGCACCAATCGGTAGCTCGAGCCAGCTCTTCAGTAGTGACATTGATAACGAACTCTTTGGTACGAGATATTATCTCATGTGAGTGACGTTCCTTGCGTATTGACACATAACACATTGGAGGATTTGTGCAGATTGTTCCAGTCCAAGCTGCCGTCATGATATTATAATTTTCGGGGCTATCGCCGCAGCTCACCATGACAGCAGGCAGCGGATAAATCATAGTACCCGGTTTGAAAGACATTTTCATTTTTTTATTTTTTGCAAAAATAAAAAAAAGGCAAAAGGACAAAGACTAAAGGCAAAAGATTTTTTTAAAACACAGGAAATTCAAAGTCTCAGAAAATTAAAAAGACGCATCAAAAATCCGTCTCCAAAATCCGTTTCCCCCAAAAAAGAGACGCCACTTTGTAAAAGCAGCGTCTTCTCTTGTAGTCTTGTTGTCTTGTAGTCTTGTTGTCTTAAAAAATCAGACTGTCAAAATATCTTTAACTTTCAACTCACAGAGTTCGTCAATTTTTTTAACGTATTTATCTGTAAGTTCTTGTATTTTTTCTGTAACCATTTTAACTTCGTCTTCTGAAACGCCTTCGTCTTTAAGTTTTTTAGCGTCGTCGTTAGCGTTACGACGGATGTTACGGATACCAACTTTTGTTTCTTCAGCAACTGTCTTTGAGCGTTTTGCCAAGTCACGGCGGCGTTCTTCTGTCAATGGAGGAACGAGGATGCGCAAGAAATCGCCTTCATTTTTAGGATTGAATCCTAAATTAGCTGCCAAGATAGCTTTTTCAATAGCTGGGATAGAACTTTTATCGAAAGGTTGAACGATGATTTGACGTGGGTCTGGTGTACCGATGTTAGAAGTTTGTTCGATTGGGACAATTGTTCCATAATATTCCACTTTAACACCTTGCAACATTGCAGGACTTGCCTTGCCTGCTCTGATTTTCTGAAACTCGTTTTCCATGTGTTTCATGGTATTTTCCATAGTTTCAGTTGCTTCGTCTAAAATAAATTGAGATTCGTCTGTCATATTATATTCATTTTACAGCACAAAAATAAAAATTTTTCTTTTATATCAATATTATTTTGTGACTAATGTTCCAATTTCTTCACCGTTAAGAACTTTTAACAAATTACCTTTTGTATTCATATCGAAGACATACATAGGCATATTGTTTTCCTTACACAATGTAAATGCTGTAAGGTCCATGACTTTGAGGTTTTTGCTATAAGCCTCATCGTATGTGATATGATCGAATTTTGTTGCTGACGGGTCTTTTTCAGGGTCGGCAGTATAGATTCCATCGACGCGTGTTCCTTTCAAGATGATATCTGCTCTCACTTCAACAGCTCTCAATGCTGATGCTGTATCTGTTGTGAAGAATGGATTTCCTGAGCCGCCGCCAATGATAACGACATTGCCTTCTTCCAAAAGTTTTATTGCCTTAGCGCTGCTCATTGAATCTGCGATACGGTCGATAAAAACGCCTGACAACAAAGCTGTTTTGATGCCTTTAGCTTGTAATGTTGATTGTAATGCCATGCTGTTGATTACTGTAGCGAGCATTCCCATATAGTCACCTTGGATTCTGTCCATGCCTTTGCTTGCGCCTTGTAATCCACGGAAGATGTTACCTCCACCAATAACTATTGCTATCTGCGCTTGTTTTGAAGCTTCCGCTATCTCTTCTGCATAATCGTTAAGACGTTCTGGATCAATACCATATTGTTGATTTCCCATCAAAGCTTCACCGCTTAATTTTAAAAGTACTCTTGTGTATTTCATATTTTATATTTGTTAAATTTTATTCAAAACCAATATCCTACATTAAAGAAACCGACCAATCCGGAACATCTATTAGAAGCAGTCAGACTTATTTCTACAGGTCCGGCCATTGTCTTCATTCCTAATGTCAAACCGCAGCCCAAAACGAAGCTGTCATCGGCGAACCAAATATCGTAATTATTTGCGACATATCCGCCATTAAAATCAATTATCCCATAAATATTTTTATAAAAATTGCTTTGCCACGATATTTTTCCTATAGCAATATGATTTCCATACAGTTGCGTAAACTTCAACCCATCAAATGATATTATGTTATCGAAATATTTCATGTGCGACTGTCCGCCTAAGAAGAATTGATAACTGAGCGGAAGCTCATTCTCTCCTATCGATGTTCCCAATGTCGCTCCTAATTTCAAGGAGTTCTTCTCTCCCATCGCAATAGCACCATCAAAGTCACATCTTACTACAAAAGAGTTGCGCATGCGCGTTCCATCTTCTATTTCTATGACAGGCATGATATATTTTCCATTAACATTTAATTTCCAGCCACGCGATGCGTATGTAGGAGAATCCTCATTATTAATATGATAATTTATATATGCATGTGCTATAAAATCATAATTATCAGCATCGACCACATGAACCAAGTTATCTCTAAGGTGAACATAATTAGCCACAACGCCAAGCCTGAACTGCTGTTCCAAAGCTGGCATATATTCCATAAACAAATCTAATCTATTATCTTGAACGCTATATGAATTATTTATAACCTTGTCATCATATTGATTCATAAAAAGACTTATCACAGAAATATCTGTTCCGTATTTGTATCTCTGCGAGACATTAGAATGAAGTCGCAATTTAAAATACGGATCTTCAGCAATATTAATGTCGGCCGACAATGTTGAGCGTTTAGGGAAGTTCAAGACATTTTTCAAAGTGACATTCGCCAATATTCCTATTCCATAATCAGTATCATAATGCGCTGCTACAGATACACTTTCTTCTTCTTTTTCTTGACAATGCAACACCAAATACACGCCTTTAGCAGCAGGTTTAAACTCATACCATATATGTTTATAATATCCTGTAGCATAAATTCTCATGATTGAAGTCTCTATATCATTTATCGACATCATGGTAGGATAATTTTTTGCGAACGATTTTCTGACGAATGTCGAGCTCTCTTCGTTAGCACTTTCTATCTTCAAATCTACGACATATACAGAATCAAGGGGTTTAACATCAGGACGTTCTATTTTATAATCCTGAATATTCCTTATCGAATCAGCAAGTCTTTTAAGTTGAGGCAGTTTTTGACGAGCTGCTATTTCACCCAAAGTAATGATGGTATCGTATAAATTAAAGTCCATCATTCCAAATTTGGCGAGTTCAGGTTTTATATAAATATCGACATCTTCTTTTGCTTTGGTATAAGCATCAATGTCGGCCATGGCTATTATCTGGTCCATTATTATCGCCATCGAAGCGAGCTCATCTTTTTTGTGAAAGTCGCGCTGCACATCGACACCTATTATAATATCAACACCTTTTTCACGCACATTAGGAACCGGAAAATTATTTCTCAGGCCTCCATCAATAAGCAGACGGCCATCCAATTCCACAGGAGCGAAGTAAAAAGGTATTGACATAGAAGCTCTTATAGAACGCTGCAGATTACCTTTCGTCATTTCGTAAGCTTCAGCGTTTTCTATATCAGCAGCCACACATAGGTATGGTATCGGCAATTCATTATAATTCCTTATTTTATATACCGGAGAAGTCAGACGTGCCAGAAGCAGGTTTATCATCTCCCCATCATATATAGCCGATTTCATCTGAATCTTTTTGTTTCTAAACGGGAATGTGGCAAGATAATGACGGTCAAGCAATTTATCATCGATAGAGATATATTTCTGAGGTATGGCATCCGACATTATGGCATTCCAATTTTGTTCCTTAACAAGTTGTATCATCGCTTCCGGAGAATAGCCCATCGCATAAAGTCCGCCAATGATACTGCCCATACTCGTACCGCCAATATAATCAATAGGCAAGCCAGCCTCCTCTATCACTTTGAGGACACCAATGTGAGCGAAGCCCTTGGCTCCTCCACCACTCAACACAAGACCTACCGTAGGTCGTGACAAAGAATCGTTTTTTTGCTGCGCCGTTGCGCTATGGCAAAAGACAAGAAATGAAAAACAAAAGACGAATGGCAAAAGACGAAAGCCGGAAGCTTTGTACTTTGACGCTCCACAATTGACCGTTGACATCTGACTATTTACCATAACTTTAGACTTCAAATCATCAAGTTTACTTTACAAAGATATTATAATTTTGTTTAATGGATGACAAAAAATAAGAGGGAGCTGCCGTTTTTCACAGCAGCTCCCTTATCTTTAGACATTTGTCTTTAGCCTTTCGTCTTTATCACTCTTCTCTTCCGTGACAGTTTTTATATTTCTTGCCGCTGCCACATGGACAAGGGTCGTTTCTTCCGACTTTCTTCTCAACATGAATTGGCTGTGTAACTTGACGTTCTTGTGTATTGCTATTTGACTGTGACAACAAATCGGTACGTTGTTCTTGCAATTTGCTTCTGTCGATAGCCCTTGCTCTTTGTTCTCTAACCTGAGAGCCATCTTGCATTGGAACGTCGGCACGCATCAAGAAAGATATAACGTCAGTGTTGATTTTCTGTATCATTTGCTTGAACAAGTTAAACGACTCGAATTTATAAATCAAGAGAGGGTCTTTTTGTTCATAATGAGCGTTTTGTACAGAATGTTTCAATTCATCCAATTCGCGGAGGTGTTCTTTCCACGATTCGTCGATGAGACCCAATGTGATGAATTTTTCAACTGCCAAAGAAATTTCCTTAGCTCCGTTTTCGACAGCCTTCTTGATATTAACAACGACATTCATGCTCTTCTTTCCATCTGTAAATGGAATGAGAATATTTTCGTATTGTGTGTTTTTATGTACATTCTCGATGACTGGCAATGTCTTTTCACCAATTATACGAGCCTTGTTAACATAAACCTCAGCTGCTTTTTCAAACAATTTATCAGATAACACTTCCAATTTAGCACGTCTGAACTCCTCTTCAGAGAAAGGAAGGTCGATTGACATTGTTGAAAGGACATCCAATTTAAGGCCTTCATAATCATTAGCTGAATGGTATTTTTCAATCAATGACTCGCCTAAATCGTACATCATATTATTAATGTCAATTGAAAGGCGCTCTCCAAACAAAGCGTGGCGTCTCTTTTCATAGATTGCCTCACGTTGTGAGTTCATGACATCGTCGTACTCAAGGAGATGTTTACGGGTTCCGAAGTGATTTTCTTCAACTTTTTTCTGGGCACGTTCAATAGATTTTGTAATCATTGAATGTTGGATAACCTCACCTTCCTGCAAACCGAGTCTGTCCATAAGTGGAGCTATACGGTCGCTTGCGAAAATACGCATGAGGTCGTCTTCGAGTGAAACGAAGAATTGAGAGCTACCATTATCGCCCTGACGGCCTGAACGACCGCGCAACTGACGGTCAACACGGCGTGACTCGTGACGTTCTGTACCTATGATGGCAAGACCGCCTGCTTCTTTAACGCCAGGTCCCAACTTGATGTCGGTACCACGACCAGCCATATTTGTAGCTATTGTTACAGTACCAGCCTGACCAGCGTCCTTAACGATTTGAGCTTCCTTGGCGTGCAACTTAGCATTCAAGACGTTATGTTTTATTCCCTTACGAGTAAGCATACGGGATAGAAGTTCAGAAACTTCAACAGATGTTGTACCAACCAAAACAGGGCGGCCTTCTGCAACAAATTCTTGAATCTTATCTATGATAGCATTATATTTTTCACGTTTTGTCTTATAAACCAAATCTTCAGCATCGATACGAGCGATAGGTTTATTTGTTGGTATTACAACGACATCTAATTTGTAGATATCCCAGAACTCACCTGCTTCAGTCTCAGCTGTACCTGTCATACCGGCAAGTTTGTGATACATACGGAAATAGTTTTGCAATGTGATTGTTGCGTAAGTCTGTGTTGCAGCTTCAACTTGAACGTTTTCCTTTGCCTCTACAGCTTGGTGCAAGCCATCAGACCAACGACGGCCTTCCATGATACGACCTGTTTGCTCATCAACGATTTTGATTTTGTTATCCATGATAACGTAATCGACGTCTTTTTCAAACAATGTATAAGCTTTAAGAAGTTGTTGTACAGTATGTAAACGTTCAGATTTTTCAGAAAAATTACGGAGCAATTCTGATTTCTTCACGACTTTTTCATCGTCGGAGAGTCCGCTGCGTTCGAGTTCGGCTATTTCAGTTCCTACGTCAGGTAAAATGAAGAATGAAGAATCGTTGTAGGCTTTAGTAAGTTCGTCGATACCTTTTTCAGTAAGGTCAACGCTATGTAATTTTTCATCGATAACGAAATAAAGCTCATCGTCGATGATATGCATATTCTTTTGTTGTTCTTGAAGATAGAAGCCTTCTGTCTTTTGCATGAGCGCTTTCATACCTTCTTCGCTCAAGAATTTTATCAAAGCGTTGTTTTTAGGAAGGCCTCTGTAGGCGCGGAACAATTGGTTTGCGCCGTGATTTTTCTGTTCTTGTGTAGCGTTAGGGTCTGTTAATATTTTTTTAGCTTCTGCGAGGCACAATGTCACCAAGCGTTTTTGTGCTTCATAAAGTTTCACGACATCTGGCTTCAAGACATCAAATTCTTGATGGTCGCCGCGAGGTGTTGGTCCTGATATAATTAAAGGAGTACGAGCGTCGTCAATCAAAACGGAGTCAACCTCGTCAACGATGGCGAAGTGATGTTTACGTTGTACCAATTCAGCAGGATTTCCTGTCATGTTATCACGCAAATAGTCGAAGCCAAATTCGTTGTTTGTACCGTAAGTAATATCAGCGAGATAAGCATTACGACGTGCTTCTGAGTTAGGCTCATGTTTATCGATACAATCGACTGTGAGGCCGAGGAACTCATAAATTGTTCCCATCCATTCGGAGTCACGTTTTGCGAGGTAGTCGTTAACAGTCACGACGTGAACGCCACGGCCGGCGAGAGCGTTGAGATAAACAGGGAAAGTAGCGACCAAAGTCTTACCTTCACCAGTTGCCATTTCAGCTATCTTACCTTGATGCAAAACAGAACCGCCAAGAATCTGCACGTTATATGGAACCATGTCCCAAGTTACAGTATTGCCACCGGCAAGCCAGCTATTATTGTAATAAACCTTGTCGCCTTCTATGTTGATATGATCAAATTTTGCTGCGAGATTACGGTCTAATTCTGTGGCTGTAGCTTCCACAACTTCATTTTCCTTGAAACGTTTGGCTGTTTCTTTCAAGACCGCAAAAGCCTCTGGCATTATATTGTTAAGAGCTTCTTCTATCTTCTCAAGTTGTTGTTTTTCAAGTTTATCAACCTGTTCAAAAATCTCGTTTTTCTTTTCGAGATCAAGGTCGTCATTTTCGGCTTTCAGTTTAAGGTCCTTAATACGAGCATCTTCGTCAGCGATGTAATTGTTTATATATTCTTTAAACTCTACTGTTTTATGACGAAGCGCATCAATATCTAAACATTTTATTTTTTCGTAAGCTTCTAATGTTTTATTCAAAATCGGCTGCAAGGCTTTATTATCACGCATTGCTTTGTTACCGAATAATTTAGCAAAAAATCCCATATTTATATTCTTAATTATTTTTCAAAATTCTCAATTCCTAATTCTTAACCTCTGATTCCTAATTATATCAAATGTTGTGCAAAAATAACTATTTTTTATAATATTTATATAATCTTCTTACATGAAAATCGAGATATTGTTCTGGCGATGGCGCCGGCGACATTCCTATCTTTCCGTTTTTGCCTAAAATGACATAATCAGGGAAAAGTCTGATTTGATATTTTTCAAGAAGAAGTATTTCATTATCAAGGTTTAACAATGTCCATTTATAATTTTTACCTTCAAACATTTTATTAAAATCATCAAAACTGTCTTTCGTAGCAATCGTTACAACCTTAATCGTATCTTGCCACTGATTTGAAAAATCTTTTAACAACTCAAACTGATAATCTGTCATTGACGAAACTTCATCAACAAATTGAAGAAGAATCATATCGTCTTTATAATCAGAAAGTTTTACTATATTTCCATTTTTATCTTTCAAAGAAAAATCTGGCGCATCAGAGTTGAAAGAAAGTCGGTTTATTTGCTTCAAAATATCTTCTACTATTTCTTTATTTTTTTGATTCTTAGAGTTTTGTCCTATTGAATTTAATTTTTCAAGAATCGCAACTCTATCTTCTGAAAACTCATAAAACATACTTTTAAGATTGTATGCTATTATTATTTCTGCAAGATTTTCATTTTCTGCCAAAAAGACATCTTTCTCTTTCAGATAAGACATGAATCTGCCATAATCCGCATAAAGCATTTGTTCCAATTCCAATTGGTTAAAATTTCTTGTGGCGAAATAATTAGTGAATATTTCTTGAAACAAATCCATATATGCAGGATTTGAATACAATATATATTGTTTATTAAAATATTGATTTACAACTTTTTTAGCATTATCATTATCAACTATCATCTGAATCGCTGCTTTACGATAAATTACATTGTTTTTAACGAAGTCAGATTTTATCTTGTTTAAATTTCTTTCTATTTTAACATCAAGGCTGTCAAGAAGATAATATTTGCGGCCTCTATATAATTGGTTAAAATTATCAACCAAAAAATCATCAATAATCATATTTGAGACATGATATTGATAATACAAGTCATCATCATTTATGTTAATAATTTTTAACTCAGGAATTTCCCTCTCAAAATAAGAGACATTCTTTTTCTGTTCAGGAATTACAATTTCAATATCATACGTCGCATCTGGTTTTATCAGAAAATCAACACGTTCCAAATTAACGGCAATTTGAGCCATGACGACATTTTCAATTTCAGCCTCAATAAGGAAATTTCCATCCGCATCAGATTTCGTTTCAAAAACGAGAGTCTGCTCGTATGTCAGCATATCGTTATATGTCAACAGACGTATCAAGGCCTCTGGTTCGTTTACCTTTCCTGTAATCTTAACATTTTGAGAATTTGCGACATTACATGTCAGCAACAATAATATCAATACGATTAAAGTCTTATATTTTTTCATAAAAATCTAACGACAATAAAAAAACATTATTGCAAAAATCATTTAGAAACATTTGTTATATCATCGCAAATTATTGAAGGAACAAATTCAATAATTGAAGAATCATGTTTCAACAAATCGCGAACTACGGTCGATGAGACGCAGCGAAGATTTGGTTCTGTGAGAAAAAACACAGTCTCTATTTCCGGATTTATTTTTTTATTCGCCTCGGCTATCATTGTCTCGTACTCCAAATCGGCAGGACCACGAAGTCCTCTTATTATGTAATTCGCTCCTACATTCTTACAAAAATCCACGGTAAGACCTTGATAACAAGCCACCTTAACCTTAGGAAAATCAGCGAAAACATCCTCAATCCACTTCATTCTTTGCTCCAAAGTGTAAGCGTTTTTTTTCATTATGTTATAGCCTATCGCTATAATAATTTCATCAAAAAGAGGCATCGCCCTTAAAACTATATTTTCATGACCTTTTGTAATCGGGTCGAACGAACCTGAGAAAACAGCTTTTTTCATTTCATTTCATTTTTAAGTCAACAGACAATCTTTAGCCTTTTATCTTTAGCCTTTAGCCATCACAACATCCAATATTTCATTTTCTAAAGACAAACGAATAGACGAATATGTTTTTTGTAAAAATTCGTTAACATTATCTTTATTCAGAAGATAGACTTTAGAGATTCCTTCTTCCTCTTGAGGTTTCGGTTTGAATTCATCGTCAGATTTCATCAAGAACCAAGACGTTTTCTTCAGAGTCCATTGGTTATTAAGGAGATAACAATGAAACGTTGAAGGCAGTTGTTTTATTATAGATAGATTTGACAAAGCTGTTTCTTCACGCACTTCGCGTAAGGCAGCCTCATCTGGCGACTCATTTTTTTCTATATGACCTTTCGGCAAATCCGGGATTCCGTTTCTTTCTATTGCAGCGATAGCATTATTAATAAGGACAAGACCGCCTGCGGCTGGAGCAAAACGAAATATTTTCTTAATCACAGCAGCTAAAATATCATTATCGACATCGTTTATTTCAATATTTTCATCGCTTTCTTCGAGCCATTTTTTTACTCTATCAAACGTATTATCAAAGGCTTGTGTTGAATACACATCATCATTTACATTAACGTCCAAATATTGTTCAAAAAAATTTCTGCATATTAGCGTCTTATTATTGCAAAAAAGTCTATACATTTGCCAAAAAATTTAAAGGTTAATTTTATGAACGAACAAGAAACATCAATGGCTCTTGCCAGTTTTCTTTTGCAAATTAAAGCAATTAAATTGAATCCTGCAAATCCTTTTACATGGGCATCAGGATTAAAAAGTCCTATTTACTGTGACAATCGCGTAACATTGTCATACCCACAAGTCAGGACATTTATCCGTGAGGGTTTCGTGAAGATGTGTTTAGACAAATTCGGCAAACCGGATGTAATCGCCGGCGTCGCTACAGGTGGTATTCCTCAAGGAGCTTTGGTAGCACAAGAGTTAGGATTACCTTTCGTATATGTACGTTCCGAAAAGAAATCACACGGCATGAACAACCAAATTGAAGGCGTTATCAATAGCGGACAATCAGTCGTCATCATCGAAGACTTGGTATCAACAGGCAAGTCAAGCTTGAACGCTGTTGAAGCATTACGCGAAAAAGGCGCTATCATCAAAGGCATGCTTGCTATCTTCACCTACGGAATGGACGTTGCAGCTGAGAACTTCAAAAACAACAAATGTGATTTATTCACATTGACAAATTACAACGCTTTGATTCAAAAAGCTGCTGAAGAAAACTACATCAGAGAAAACGATTTAGCTTCATTGTTAGAGTGGAAAAACAATCCACAAGCATGGAGTGACGCAAGAATGTAATTTTAAGACCACAAGTCAACAAGACTACAAGACTACAAGACTACAAGTAGAGACGTATCAATGATTCCAACATATTGACCATCATTGATGCGTCTTTTTTTACCTCAAAAAATTATATCATGATATTCAAAAGCAATTGGGCAAACAACAAACGTTCTGAAAAAGAACTATTCGAATATATAGGCAATATGAACAACATTCAGTATGTCTTGCCGGAACAAGTCGTTGACATCACTGCCGACAACGACAATATAGCCTTCACCATACAAGGCATGGGAAAAGTCGCTCTCCGCGTAAACAAAAGAGAAGCCAACAAATTCATACAGTTAGTTCCGGAAGGAAAAGTACCTTTTCAATTCTCATTGAATATATACATCGGAAACAATGAAACTGATTCAGCTTCAAAATGCTACTTTGAGATAGACGCACAACTCAATCCACTCATGCAGATGATGGCATCACGACCACTGCAAAATTTAGTGAACATGATGGCTGAGAAAGCGGAAACTATTTGAATTTCTAAGATTCTGAGTTTCAAACAAAAGAAATCTCTTTCAAATCGCAAACGACTTCACGGTCGTTTTTTTCTTTTAAGACAAGACGTCCGAATTGGTCATAGCCAACAATCATCATCTCTTTAAGACAGCCTTCATGTTGATATAAAGCCCATTGCTGAAAACGATATAGGTGTTTTGTATAGCTGTTGGCTATTGGTTGTTGGTTGTTGGTTGTTGGCTGTTGGCTGTTGGCTGTTGGCTGTTGGCTAAAGGATATAAGACGTGAACAAATGGATAAAAATATCTCTTCCAAATCATAATCTTTTCCTGTTATCATCTTCATCGAGATTGGATTTGGAAGGTTTTCATCGAAAGATTCTTGGTTTACATTAAGTCCGATGCCGATGATAGAAGTTCCCATCATCATTCCCTTTATCTCGTTTTTAATCAAGATTCCTGCTATTTTCTTGTCATTAAAATAAATATCGTTAGGCCATTTTATGAAAAGAGATTCTTCTGGAAGATAATTCTTCATGACGTTTATCATTGTTACGGAGACCATCTGAGTAAGGACAAATTGATTCTCAGCTCTCAGGAAGCTCATGTCGAGAGCGATGCTGAAAAGAAGATTCTTTCCGGCTTCACTTTCCCATACATTCTTTCCCTGACCTTTTCCTGAGGACTGAAAATCAGTAACAACAACATTATCAACAATATCAGCACCCTCTTCAAGAAGATTCTGAAGATATTTATTTGTTGAGTCTATATTTTTAAAACGAGTAACTTTCATACTGCAAAAATACACTTTTTAATTAGGAATCAGGAATGATGATAATTTCTTGTTCTTAATTTTTCATTCCTTATTTTAAAAAAAACTTGTTGTCTTGTTGACTTGTTGTCTTGTTGACTTTTTTATTATCTTTGCACAAATTAAAATTTATTAAAAATCATGAGAGTTAGACACGAGTCAGATAATCCTGAATTTGTAGTTTCAGCCGTTGTTGAAGCTATGCAAGAGCTTAAAGCAAAAGACGTTGTTTCATTAGATTTAAGAGACATTCATTCAGCAGTGACAGACTATTTCGTAATCTGCCACGCACAATCAAAGACACAGGTTTCAGCCATCGCTGACAAGATTCTCGACGATCTTCGCGACAACCATAAAGTAAAGCCTTACCACTATGAAGGTTTTGAAAATGCGGAATGGATTTTGATAGACTACATCGACGTAGTAGTTCATGTCTTCTTAGATTCCAAACGCGAATTTTACAAATTAGAGTCATTATGGGCTGACGCTGAACGGACTTCTTACGAAGACTAAGTTTAACGTATAAAACAACTGATTAAATGGAGAATAAAAATTCATTTGGAAATTTTTCAAACAACGACAAAAACAACAACACACCGAAAAAGAAATTCAATTTCTTCTGGATTTACGGCATTTTAGCTATTATCTTCATCGGTTCAACATTTATAGGAGGTGTTAAAACCGCTGAGGATATAGATAAAGGCAAGCTGATAACATTACTTAAAGACAAAGACGTAGATAAAATTGACCTCGTCAATGGCGAAGTCGCCGAGATTTATCTTAACAGAAACGGTCTCAATAAATACTTCCCGAACCATAAACCAGGCAGTTTCGGCCAAACACCAAACTATACCCTCCGCATAGCATCGGTTGAGCGCTTTGAACAAGATTTGGAGACCGCACAAGAAGGTTTTGAAAACCCGATTTACTCTACCGTTATAAAACGTCACAACTGGGGAGCTGAGATAGTCTCATGGGTATTGCCACTCGTATTAATTGTAGGCTTTTGGTTCTTGATAATCAGAATGATGGGTCGCAATGGTGGTCCAGGAGGCGGAGGCAATGTATTCAATATCGGCAAGTCACAAGCCAAATTATACGACAACGATTCTGATGTAAAAGTTACATTTAAAGACGTAGCAGGCCTCGAAGAAGCAAAAGAAGAAGTGATGGAAGTCGTTGACTTCTTGAAGAATCCTAAACGTTACACACGATTAGGCGGTAAAATACCAAAAGGCGTTTTGTTAGTAGGCCCTCCTGGTACAGGTAAAACATTATTAGCCAAGTCAGTAGCTGGTGAAGCCAATGTTCCGTTCTTCAGCATCTCAGGTTCCGATTTCGTTGAGATGTTCGTCGGTGTCGGTGCTTCACGTGTTAGAGACTTGTTCAAACAAGCTAAAGAAAAATCACCAAGTATTATATTTATCGATGAGATTGACGCTATCGGTCGCGCTCGTGGCAAGAGTCCGATGAGCGGCGGCAACGACGAAAGAGAAAGCACTCTTAACCAACTCCTTACAGAGATGGACGGATTTGGAACGAACTCAGGCGTCATCGTTATAGCAGCAACAAACCGTGCTGACATCCTCGACAAAGCTCTCATGCGTGCCGGACGTTTCGACCGTCAGATTTACGTCGAACTTCCAGACCTTATAGGACGTAAGGAAATATTTGAAGTTCACATGCGCAAACTCAAGTTAGCTGACGATGTCAACATCGAATTTATGGCAAAACAGACACCAGGATTCTCAGGAGCCGACATCGCCAACGTATGTAACGAAGCAGCCCTCATAGCAGCACGTCGTAACAAGGAATCTATTGAAAAGCAAGACTTTTTAGATGCCATCGACCGTATCGTAGGCGGATTGGAAAAGAAAAATAAAGTCATCACTGATTCAGAAAAGAAAGTGATAGCATTCCACGAAGCAGGTCACGCCACAACAAGCTGGCTCCTCGAATTCGCTCATCCACTTGTAAAGGTCACTATAGTGCCACGCGGCAAGGCATTAGGCGCAGCATGGTATCTTCCTAACGAGAGACAAATCACAACCAAAGAGCAGATGTATCACGAGATGATAGCGACACTCGGCGGTCGTGCAGCAGAACAGATAATATTCGGCCGCATCTCCACCGGCGCTCTCAGCGACTTGGAAAAAGTCACTAAACAAGCAATGGCAATGGTAGCCTACTACGGCCTCGACGAAAAGATTGGCAACAGAAGCTATTACGACTCAACAGGTCAGCAAGACTACTCATTGACAAAACCATTCAGCGAAAAAACAGCAGAGATAATCGACGAGCAAGTAAGCAAACTCATCGAAAGCGCTTATCAAGAAGCTCTCAGAATATTGAGCGAAAACATTGAAGGTTTGAAACAACTCGCCAACAAACTCATCGACAAGGAAGTCGTGTTCGGCGATGACTTAGAAATGATTTTCGGCAAACGCCCTTGGGTCAAAGAGGAGATTGGTTTCAACAAAAGAAAACAACAGCCAACAGACGACGAACAAAAGTCTGACACCAATGTTGAAAATAATGACAATGTGTCAGAAGACAAAAACACAGAAGACAAAAATTCTGACAACAACAATTAATAAATTTTAACAGCAATGAATTTTCCTTTCGGCGGATA
The DNA here is from genome assembly GCA_017630195.1 of Bacteroidales bacterium. GTDB lineage: Bacteria > Bacteroidota > Bacteroidia > Bacteroidales > F082 > Limimorpha. The sequence goes on from JAGBVS010000194.1 coordinate 18,215, forward strand.
TAAAGATTGTACCAGTAAAGAACAAATTCTTGCTAAGGTAAGAAGTGCCATCTTGGAGAAAGACGAAAAACATTTCTCTACAATAAATCTTCAAGATGACACTTGGAAACCTTTCAAGGAAGAAGACGGCAATGAATTTACTTTCATTGAACGTTTCAAAGAAAACGGCGGCATCTTTATGTATTTCGAAGAAATGGAACAATTCAAGGATGCAATGAAGCAATTCACAGAAGAGAACAACTGGATTCCATTGCTTACCACAAGTCCAAAAATCAAAGAGATATTTTCTGATACCGACATAGAAATATCCGACGACTACAGAAATCCAGAGCGCAAGAAAAACGTCAGCATCATCGACTGTGAATGTATGATAGCACAGACAGGCAGCATCATGGTATCGGACAGCACCGCAGGTTCAAGAGCGGCATACTCTTTCGCCGACATCTTACTCATCGTCGGACATCCATCACAGATTGTAGCCAAGATGAAAGACGCTTTCTGGCTCATGAAAGAGAAATACTGTGACGACCAGCCAGCCGGTGTGACGATAATAAGCGGAGCCAGCCGCAGCACCGACATAGACAACCAGCTCGTCATAGGAGCCTTCGGATGCAAACAAGTAGCGCTGTTTTTAGTGGAAGAATAATTTAGGAATTCAGGGATTAGTGGTGCAGAGGGATTAGAGGTGCAGAGGGATTAGAGGGTCTCGCGTAGAGGCTCACGGACTTTGGATTTCAGGAATTGAGGAATTAAGGACTTCATTACTACATTACTTCATCACTAAAAAAAAACTTGTAGTCTTGTAGTCTTGTAGTCTTGTTGACTTTTTATGTATCTTTGTAAACAAATATTCTTGTTTATGAAAAGACATTTCGGCATAATATCAATCATCTTTTTCTTTATGTTGTTTTCTATTTCATGTCATAGGAACGCAAATCGAGATTCTATAGAAAGATTAGATAAAGCTCAATCATATCATAACGAGGCTGTTAACTTGTATAAAAATGACAGTTTAGAGCAATCTTTATCTAAATTCATTGACGCCCTTAATTTAATAGAGACATTGCCTGAATATATGACAGAAGAAGAAAAACATTTGACATCAAAAACATATCGTAATATTTCACGCCTTTGCCTATCAAAGTTAGAAAATAATATTAAGAAGATAACAATACAAAGAGCTCTTTATTATCAAAATATTTCAGAAGAAGTCGATTCGATTTTGTTTTCTAATATATGCCTATCATTGGCAGGACTGTTTCAGTCTAAAACAGAAACAGACTCCATATTATTTTATCTTAATATGGCAAAACCATATATTGATAGCACTTATAATAACGGTTCGCTATATCTTTCATCATTGCACATACTATCTACAGTATATTATTATCAAGAAAAATTCGACTCATGTTTTCAGGTGAAACATGATATGATTGCATTCAAATGCAGACACGGATTGGAAGCCAAAAGAGACTCCATGACATTAGGAATACAGATGTTTCATTCGCCTTATATGCTTCAGGCAAAACCATATTTATTGAAAGTACTTGAATATGAAGATGATGATGTTACGATTGGTATGGTGATGATGCTATTAGAGAAAATATATGAAAAAGAGAACAATTTAGATAGCGTAGCTTTTTGTCAAAAATATTACAAACCTTATGCTCAGGCAGAAATAAATAGAGTGTTGACCACAAATAATTTTTTCGAATTATATGATGATTATGCAGAGAAACGTGATGCCAAACTTGCGGATTTACGAAAGCATAAAGAGAAACGAAAAAGAATGTCGATAATATTGATAGTGGTTGCGGTATCTGCATCAGTTCTGTTTTTCATCTTCAGAAAAAACAAGATGAAATTCAACAAGCAGAATGAATATTTCAACAATATAATAGCAGACAATAAATTCAAACATTCGTTGGTAGATGGCAAGATTAAGAAGATGAATGTGGAACTTCGCAAGAAAGAGGAAATCATTAAAGCAAAGGATTTGGAACTTGATGAAATAAAGGAAAGAATGGAGAGAATGGAAAATGCTCCTAATATCGAATCTTATTATAAATCCGATATATGCCAGAAAATACTCAACAGAAAAGTCACCGACTTCTCAGCCCTAACCAACGAAGATTTTGCTTTGTTGATGCAAGCAGCCGACAAACATCTGAACAATATCACGGTAAGAATTAAGGGAAAATATCCTAAGACAAATAAAGATGACTTGTATTATATATGCTTGATTCTACTCAATATAGAGGAAAGCAATTTGCAATATTTATTAGACAAAAACCGTAAAACAGTTTGGTCTAGACTATGTAAAATCAAAATTAAGTTTGGCTTGGAAAATGGTGATAATATTTTAATCTTTATTATGAAAAATTTTATCAATTGATTTATATTTACACTAATTAAAACATTGATTCTAAAAAACATAAACAAAACAATACCACAAAAAGTAACAAAATAACTCTTGTTAATTCAATTTGATGTATATAGTTTTGCGTCATAATTAACAATCATAATTTATGACAAGAAAATCATTTTTCGTTTTGTTTTTATTGTTAGCGTCTTTAGCATCAAAATCGCAAGAACCTGATCCCTCATGGGAATTATCGTTGAATGAAGCAACTCCGTATTGGGATTATATGCCGACGAATCTTCTTGAACTTGATGACGGCAATTATCTCGTTCCGCTTGTCAGTACACAAGAATATCAGAAAAGCGATGAAAGAGCATGTGAAGCTATCGCTCATTACTCGAGGCAAAAGGAAACAATTATTAACATTAAATCAAAATACCTATGAAAAAAACATTACTATTTGCCGCATGTGTGCTGTTGGTGATGGCATCGTGCAAGAAAGATGAGGAAACAAACGCACCTCAAACACAAAATCCATTAACACATCGATAATGGCAGATAATTCATATTCCATTATCGATTTGTTTGTCAAACAACTTCTTCAAATCACTATAAATAACACAGTTATGAAAAAGATTATTTTGTTTTTATTTGTTTTTATAGCATTATCTGCCAATTCCCAAATTATAGATATAGAACCTTCATGGGAATTAAATCCAACGGGCGATCCTCCATGTGACGATGTAGAAAAAGTAGTTGCTAGTCTGTTGGAAATGAATAATGGTAATTTCATTGTTTCAATTGTTCCTCTTTATCCAGATGGCGATGCTAAACTTGTAATGTTTGATCAGTATGGTGACATATTACAGGAAACCATATTGCATTATGACGAAAATTATGAAGTCGCTACAATTCTGCTTGACGAATGGAATGGCACGATGAATGCGTTCATGATACTTTGCAATATGACGGAGAACAATGCAGTCATCATGCATTCATACATATTTGAAGATGCTACGACAAGCGAACCAAAGGAGATATGGAGAAAAGAGTTTACGGAAACTCGTGATCTTAGAGTGTACTCTGATCGTGTTTTAATAGATAAAAACGGCTGCAGAACTTTTATGTTTGAATTTTCAGAATATCCAATTGTTACACCTGTAGATTATTATCCCATTATTTTAAAAATTGACGCAAATCTCGATATCGTTTCAGAAAAGGAATACGAAAGTGAAGAACTGAATAATAGCAATATGCCATATTGTTGTTTTACATACAGTGCGGATTCGACACAATATTATTATGTGTCATATAACAGTACAGAACAACCGTACGGTTATTTTATGAATGTCTTTGATATGGATTTAAATCTGACAGAACAGATACCATTTGTTTCAGATCCTCCTATTGATCTTCAGTCATTCGGCGGAAACTGGAGTCAAAACCCTTATGATGGAAAAATCTATGGTTTAGGAAATAAATATGACATATACACACTGAAAGACAGATGTGCGTTTAAAATAGATGTTGAAAACAATAAGGTAAATTGTTTGAGGCTAACGACTACACCGGAAGATGTTCGTGTGGATAATGCTGTGGGAACAAATCTATGCTTCATGCCCAATGGCGATATTATTGGACAAGCGGCTTATAATACCGATTTATGGTTTCAATTTAAACCGGATGGTTACTGGATTTATATGCCTGTCTTCGACTCAAATATGAAAAAGAAGTCGGAATGGTATTACACTATGGGTATAAATTACAATCAGCATATATTTAATATTTATCCTACTAAAGACAATGGCGTTATTTTATTGGGCCGAATACGATTTGAGATGGGTGAAGAGCTCTTTTGGGAGCCATATATCTTCAAATTCCCCGCATCAGCATTTAATCCTGACAACATCGAAGAAGCGCACGCTCATAATCTTCATCTTGCCGTCGCTTATCCAAATCCGGGAGGAGATATATTGAATATAAGAACAGGTTTGAGAAATGCCGTTTTAACCGTTTATGATTTACAAGGAAGAAAAATCCATGAAGAAGAAATAACAGACGACGTCACTTCTGTAGATGCTTCTAAATGGCAAAGTGGAACCTACATCTGGAAATTAGGAATGAGGAATGAGGAATTAGGAATAAAGGAAGTGGAGAGTGGGAAATGGGTTAAATAGGATTTCAGGAATTGAGTAACTCTGGATTTCTGGATTTCTGGATTTCTGGAAACGGGGATTTGAGGGAATGTAATAATATCACTACATCACTAAAAAAACTTGTAGTCTTGTAGTCTTGTGGTCTTGTTGACTTTTTTCTTATCTTTGCAGCCTTATTATTTATAAATCTATTATGAGAAAATTAGTCTTTACCTTAATGATTGTTTTGTCATTTTGCGGTTTAGGTTTCGCTCAGAATGTCATCGAACCTGAATTACAGAATGTACTTAACCAAAAAGGCGATGAGATGATAAGTGTCAACATCATCTTGAAATCGCAGATGAATTCAGAAAAATTAAAAGCTTGCGCAGCGAAAGCAACCGACAAACATGTCAGACGCAACATTATGATTGACGAGCTCAAACTTTTTTCTGAAAAAGAACAACAAGAAATCATGTCTATCCTCAAAGCCGAGGCAAAGAGCAACAGAGTTGCCGACATCAAAGGTCACTGGATGACAAACTACATCAACTGTACAACTACACGCGATGTCATTTATCTCCTCGCTCAACATCCTGATGTAATGATGATTGGCTACAATCAAGAGAAATATCTCCTTTGGGACGAGAAAGCTGAAAAAGTCGAAGCATCAAGAGAAGAATTGACAGAGAACATCACTATGGTCAATGCCGATGACGTTTGGGCTATGGGTTATACAGGCGACGGTGTCGTGGTAGCTGTCATCGACACCGGTGTCAACTACGAACACGTGGACGTTGCCGACCACTTATGGGACGGCGGCGCTGAGTTCCCTCATCACGGCTACAACACTTATTATAACAACAACGACCCTATGGATAAATTCGGTCACGGTTCACACTGTGCCGGCACTGTCTGCGGCGATGGTACATCAGGCACCAAGACCGGCATGGCACCTAACGCAACTCTCATGTGCGTCAAGGCTCTCAGCGACTCAGGCAGCGGTACTGTTGACCATATTAACAACGGCATGGAATGGGCTATTGAACATCAAGCTGATGTCTTGAGTTTATCTTTAGGCATTCCTAATTCAACAACAACAGAAAGAACAATTTTACGTCGCACTTGTGTCAACGCTTTGAACCTCGGAATTGTTGCAGCTATAGCATGTGGCAATGAAGGCAATATGCAATGGCAAGCTCCTATTCCAAACAACGTACGCGTCCCTGGCAGCTGTCCTCCACCATGGTTACACCCTGACCAAGCAGACGTAAATCCAGGAGAATTATCATGTGCCGTATCTGTCGGCGCTGTCAAATATAACGACGTAGCCGCTGACTTCTCTTCACACGGCCCTGTCACATGGCAAGAAACAGAATTCGCCGACTACGCATACCAACCAGGCATCGGTCTCATCCGTCCTGACGTATGTGCACCAGGTGAAGGCATCATATCACTCGATTTCAGCACTAACACAGGTCACATCGGAATGAACGGAACATCAATGGCAGCTCCTTGCGTAGCAGGCATCATGGCTCTTATGTTGGAAAAGAAAGCCGACCTCACCCCTGCTGAGATTTGCATGATATTAGAGACAACAGGCGTTAAACTCACAGATAAAAAAGACAACGTCACAGGCTCATCTCGCGTTGACGCATTAGCAGCTATAGAGGCCATCAACAACGGCAGCTTCTTGTATGTAAGCCACAGCATCAACGACGACGAAAGCGGCAACGGCAACGCTAACATCAATGCGATGGAACAAGCAAAGCTCAACGTCACTTTCACAAACAACTCAGAAGAATCATACACCAACCTCAAAGCTGTTTTAAGAACAAACAATATCTTGGTAAGAGTTGACGACTCGATAGCAGAAGTAAACAGCATCAGCGCTAACGAAACAATTTCAATCAATGACGAGTTCGCTTTCACTGTTGACATAACAGCATCATGCAGAACATTATTAGCATTTGACGTATGTTTCTATGACTCAAACGACGAATTCATTTCTTCAGTGAGAGTCCCTGTATTTGTAAAAAGCTCAGACGTACAAGTGGCATCCGTCATAATAAAGAATGATGACAACAGCAATGGCATACTCGAAGCTGGCGAGACAGCCGACTTCGGCGTTATACTCAACAATATGGGTAACGAATTAGAAGTCGCTTTCAAAGGAAACTTATTATGTGAAGACAGCGACATCACCATCAATACAAGCGAAGCATACTTCAACTCAATAGGCGCAGAGTCATCGACAGTAGCATTCTACAACGTCACATTATCAGAAAATGTAAGCGATGTATTCAGCATTCCTTTCATCTTGAATATCGAAAACGAATTTATGACAAAAGAATTGGAATTCAGCTATGCTAACGCATGTAATATCATCTTTGAGCTTAAAGACGATTACGGCGACGGCTGGGACGGAGCTATCTTAATAGTGAAATACAGCGACGGCACACCTGACGAAGCTTTCACAGTAGCGAGCGGTTCTTCCAAGACATATACAAGACAAATCGGCTCAGGTGTTGAAGTGTCACTCGAATGGGTAAAAGGCTCATGGGACTTAGAATGCAGCTTCATCATCAAAAAAGAAAACGGTGCTGTCATATATAAAAACGGAGGTTTCTTAGATAACGGATTCCTCTTCTCATGGGTCAACGACTGCTCTATCGTCAACAACAGCTATGAAATGTGTGAGCCAGTACAAAACCTCACCAACAACACAGAAGGTGGTTCTAATATCAACATCTCATGGGAAGCACCTGCAAACGGAGAAGCTATCGCTTACGAGGTTTACCGCGACTCAAGATATATGGGAACAACAGAAGAGCTCTCATACACAGATGAAACAGTCATAGGCAGAAGCATTTACACCTACAGCGTAAGACCAGTATATGAAGAATGCTTCGGAACATTCGAGAATATCGAGGTGACATATTTCGACGGCATATGCGAAGACATCATCAACGACAAAGTTTCTATTTATCCAAACCCATCAAATAACGATTTCAACATCATATGTGAAAACATGACAAGAGTAAGAGTCTATAACGTTATGGGCGCTATGATTTCAGACAAACAAGTCGGCGGCAGCAAATATGTCGTAAGCGGACTCGAATCTGGAATATATTTCATCAACATAGAAACAAGCAACGGCAACGTAACACGTAAGGTTGTGAGATTCTAAAGACTACAAGACTACAATTTTATAAGGGCTGCTCATGAATATTGGGCAGCTTTTTTTGTATGAAGCAATGGAGTGATGAAAAAAGCTCAAGGTTCAGGGCTAAAAACTCCTAACTGATTAACCATTGCCTCAATTTCTGTTCCCCAATATTTTCCATCATATTTTGCGTGGCGCAATATTCCAGAACTTCCCATCTCCGTGATGAGATAATCGAAACTTGCGACAGTATAAATCTTTTCAGGTTTTATGTCTTCAAAAATGCCTGTCACTGTATTCAAAATCTGAAGGTTGGAAATGCGTCGCGTTTCGTTTTTCACATAAGAAAAAAGATGATCTTCACTTATTACAACAGGCGTCGGTATCGATACATCGACATCATATCGCATACCGCTCACCTGCAGGAACGCGCCCGACTCGTGAGGCAATAAAGCCACTGAGAACTCCATCGCGTCGAGAAGCTGCTGTCCCGTCATGCTTGCGGTGCATATTAAATTACCGAAAGGCATGACAGCGAGCAAGTCGTTGATTGTCACCTTACCTTTTTTCAGGCCCGCACGAATGCCACCGCCATTTATAAGAGCCACGTCGGCGCCGGTAAACATACGGAAAGCATCGGCACAGAAAGCACCGAGCTCAGTCTGTTGTTTTCTCACAAGACGCTTGCCGCTCTCGTCACATATATCCAAATCCCTATCCAAGAAACCAACGACCTTACAGCCAGACTGCTCCACTCCCATCTTGATGCTATCAATGAAATGCTGCGTCGCAACATCTACGAGAATTGAGTCAGATTTTATATTGACAAGTCGTGATGAAAGACCGCCATCAGGATTGATTGTCAGCACACCTACATTTTCAAAGGCATAACCGGAAGAAGCAAGCAACACCGCTTCATTATCTTTATTTTTCAGCCAACGTCCCTCAATGACATGATGATCATGACCATCGATGACTGCGTCGAGGCCAGTGGTATTAGCGATGAGAGCAGTGGAATTCGGCATATCACCTAATGTCTTGCTATCTCCAAGATGCGTCAGTGCCACGACATATTCCGCTCCATTGTCACGAGCCTCGTCGATGAAACTCTGCGCGTTGGAATAAAAATCCTCCCGCATGAAGCTATACAACGGATTACCATCGCCATCGCTGAGACTCATCACCGTGCCGCTCGACGGCGTAGTAAAACCGAGAAATGCCACATCGACATCACCATAACTTATGATATGATAAGCAGGAAAAGGGAATTCGTCAGTCTGGACATTTTTCAAGTTAGCGCAGACCACTTCAGCATTCAGGCTTTCGGAGAAGGCAAAGAGCTGATTCATTCCGTAGTCAAGTTCGTGATTACCGAGAGCTACTACATCGTAACCAACCTTATTCATTATATCCACAATAAGTTCGCCGTCCGACACCGATGCTATCACGCCGCCGCTTGCAAAGTCACCGCAAGAGACAGTGGTGACGAAACCAGCGGTATCAGAAATGATGTCACGCAGAGCCACGAGTTTAGCGTAGCCATCCACTGCACAATGCACGTCGTTATCGTAGAGGATGACTATTGGCTGTTGGCTATTAGCTGTTAGCTTTTGGCTATTGGCTGTTGAACTTTGAGCATTAGACTTTAGCCTTTTGTCATTAGTCTTCACTGGCGAGTCGCAGGATGTGAGCAGCGACATTAGTATTATCAGTGGCAATAGTTTAAGCATAGTATGATGTTTTATGCAAAGGTAAGAAAAAGGCGAAAGGCTAATGTCGAAAGACTAAAGTTTTTTGGTATGGATTCATAACTCTTAACTAAAACTTGTAGTCTTATTGACTAAAAAAGGTTCAACTGCCAACAGCTTTAGCTCAATTGTTAAAAACAACATTTACATCTTTTGCAATATTTCATCTGGCAAAATGTCTCTCATCAAAGTAAATGCAAACCATTTCTTGCCTAAATCTTTTATAGATGCTCCGATATGGTAAAGTTCCTCGTCTATTATCAGAAATCTGTCATGAGACTTTGAAAAGCATTTCACTGAAATCTCAGAGTATTGTTCATTATGTCGTTTTATATCAAGTTTCAGTTGTTCTGAAATTTTCTGAGTGTATATCGTTGCACTAACATTTAACTTACGTTTATCTAGTAATGTCAATACGCTATCATCAATGTAATTATCTATTAAAATTATAGTATTAGAGGCTTTTCTTATCAAATTTGAAACAAAATGATAGGCATCAAAGACTTGTCCATCAAAGAAAATTCCTTGTTGTGTTTGATTTGGTTCTAGTTTCTCAAGAACTTCATCAATACGTTTATCCATCTCTATTTGATGATATTCTAAATTCGATATTCTTTGAAACAACATTTCATTATTAGCCACGAAATGTCGCATCGCGGAAAATGTTCTCATTATACGGATATTCATTTCTATTGCTGTCTGAGAACGAAGTACACTGCTAAGCATAGCTATGCCATTTTCAGTAAAAGCGTATGGAAGATACTTAAAGGTCACAATTTGTGACCTTAGACACTCATCTTTTGTAAGTTGGAATCTGAAATCATCAGGGAATCTCTCTATGTTGCGTTTTACAGCTTGATTTAACACTTTCGTTTCAACACCATAAAGCAATGCCAAGTCTCTGTCAAGCATTACTTGACAACCTCTAGCATTAATTATCAAATGTTCTATTTTTCTATCAGAAGAGTCTTCTGAAACATGTATTATGCTGAAATCATCCTTGTTAGTTTCCATAAATTCTATATTGGTATCCTCAAGAACAAAAGTATAAAGAAAAATCTTCTGTTTTACAATTTTAACTATTTTTAACTTTTATGCTGCAGATTTAAAAGTTAACGGGAAATGAGGACAAACCGGTAGAGACGTATCTATGTTTCCTGCATATAAACACACATTGCTGCGTCTCAAAACACCGAATCTCATGAGACGCTGCAATTACATATTGTTTATTTTTATGGTGTAATTGATACGTCCCTACATCCATTCCTAACTCCTAACTAAAAAACTATTTCTCCGAGGTGGAAGTCTGATAATTGAAAATGGAAAACTAACTTTCAGTTTTAACCTTTCAAATTTCAATTAACTATAAACTCTACACTTTATTTGGGCGTTCCGGCTATCGCCGTCGGGCTTTCCGCTATATCTTTTTCCGCTGCGCTCCAAAAGGATGCCGCTCCAATCCCTAACGCATTGGAGGCTACTAACACCCAAACAACAACTACTCACTCCTAACTAATAAGGCGTTGCCTTACTCTATATTTGTTTCGCCCTTTCAGGGCTCAAATCCTCAGTTCCTCAACTCCTAACCAAAACTTGTAGTCTTGTTGACTTGTTGACTTGTTGTCTTTCACAAAAAATCATATCGTCACCAAACATTTTTGCGATTTTTTTATTAAATTTGCAGATAGTTATTTAATAAACTTAAGCAATAAAATTAGACCAATGACCAAGATTTCTATTAGATTTTACAATGACCATGAAGTCAGAGCCCTTTGGGACGAAGATAATTCAAAATGGTGGTTTTCAGTGCTTGATATTATAGGTGCAATCAATAATCAAGATGATTATCAAAAGAACCGTAACTATTGGAAATATCTGAAAACCAAATTTAAAAAAGAAGGAAACGAATTGGTTAGTCTCACTAACCAGTTGAAGTTAGTCGCACCTGACGGCAAAAA
>JAGBVS010000195.1 GCA_017630195.1 Bacteroidales bacterium
TGCACTTAATCTTGAATATAATCCGCTGGAAAATTATGACCGCCAGGAAGACTGGACAGATACTGGTGATGAAAATACAAAAGTCAAATTCACTGATGAAACTACATCAGAAACAGATTCATCAACAACTTCTGAAGGTTCATCTAATCAGAACGGACATACAGAAGATCTTGTTTCCGCTTTTGATGCAGATACATACCAGGAATCAGAAAAGCATGTGATTGATACTGATGAAGATCATACTGATGAAGTAACTTCAAACACCACATTCACAAATGGTTCTGAACAGAATACAGAAGGCGAAAAAGATTCGATTGATAAACATACTGGCAGAATTCATGGAAATATTGGCGTAACTACTTCTCAGCAAATGCTTCAGTCTGAACTTGATATTGCAAGATTCAATATCATTCAGGAGATCACAAATCTTTTCATGGAAGAATTTTGTATAATGGTATATGAATAAGGAGAAAAAAAAGATGGGCAGATTACTTGATATGTTTGTACATAAGTACAATTATACAGATTTTCATGAGCTCAACTTGGACTGGCTCATACTTGCAACAAAAGAACTTCTAACAGAAGTTGACAACCTGGATGAATGGAAATCTGAACATGAAAAAGAATATGAAGAACTTAAAACATTTTATGATCAGATTATTTCCGGTGAATTTCCTGATTCAGTGGCCCAAGCCTTCAATGATTGGATGACTGAAAATGCAGCTGATATTGTAGGTCAAATGGTCAACCTGGTTATATTTAATATTACTGATGATGGCTATTTTGTCGCATATATTCCGGAAAGCTGGGATGAAATACAGTTTGGTACAACTGGCCTTGATACATTTACGGATCTTCAACCGGAATATGGTCATCTTGTTTTGAGCTATGAAGCTTCAACAAATGCTTATTAATAGGAGGAAAAAGCAATGGCAAATATTAGACAGTATATTGGAGCAAGATATGTTATCAAGATCTATGAGAATAGCCAGGATGCTGAAAGTGCTGAATGGGAATCTAATACTAACTATGAACCATTGACAATGGTCACTTATCAGAATGGTAGTTATCTAAGTAAAAAACAGGTTCCAGCTACAGTTGGCAATCCCGCTGCTAATGCTGCATACTGGACACAGACTGGATTCTACAATGGGCAGATCGCTAGTTTACAGGCTCAGATTGATGCTATCAACAATACCACAATACCCGCAATTGTGGCTGATATTGACAACATCGAAAATATTATTGGAGCAAATCGCGGAAATTATATTTTTATCGGCGATTCTTACAACAACCCGCAGTATTCCGATTGGGGCAACTATGCAGCAAGCTCAATGGGGCTGTCTTCAAGTGAGTACGTATCACTATATGTTGATGGTGGCAGTATTCCAAATGATTCATATAATCTGCCATTGAGTGAATACGCAGCAACACTTACACAGGATGAAAAAGACAATATTCTGCACATTGTATGTTGCGGTGGAATCAATGACACAATAGCAACCGCGGACACTTTGAAGAATCACATGGCTTCATTCGTTAGCTACTGCAAGACGCTTTTCCCAAATGCAACTGTATATTTTGGCTATATTGGAAATTCAGTAGAAAGTAGCTCAATACTAAACAGCCGTGATTATAAAGGAATTGCAAAGGCGCTTAACGTATATAGACAGTCAGCAGATATTGGCGCTAAATATCTTGGCGGACTTGAGTATGTATTGCATGATTACTCGTTAATGGCAGCTGATGGAATACATCCAACACAGGCTGGTGGCCAGGCAATCGGCAAGTATATCAAAATCGCGCTTGATGAGGGTGAAGCACATATTGTAAGAAATTACAATACAACAGCTACTACTGATTTTATTGATACTACCGGCAATGTCACTACTGGAATTAGTAATGTAAATGTAATTTCAGGTGGTGACGGAGCATATACGCTGGATGTATATGAAGAAGATGGAACAACATATATTTCACATAAAGGACGTATTGCAATTATTATGGACACGTTCTTAGCAATCAATAATTCTGTTACATTAAACATTGGCAAATCAAAGCTCAATTTGCTGAATGGTAAACCACCAATTGGAATTCCGGTAATTGGCGGTTGCAGAAAATACAACGACAATACA
>JAGBVS010000196.1 GCA_017630195.1 Bacteroidales bacterium
ATCATTTTCCATCGAGCATATTCTAAATTGTATCTTGCGTCTTCGTCATCAGGATTAACTTTCAATGCTTTTTTATATGACTCGAAAGCTTCGCCATATTTTTCCTGTGCCATTAAAGTGTTGCCAAGATTGTAATATGCGTCGGCTTCAATTTCTTTGGAAATATTTCTTTCTGTAACACCAGAGAAGGCTTTTGCTGCTTCTTCGTAATTTTTTTGTTCGTATAAAGCATCGCCCAAGTTGAATTGTGCTTTTGGGTTATATTCTTTATCTAATGATTTTCTGTAATTAACTTCAGCTTCTGAGTAATTACCGTTTTTATAATCTTTGTTGCCAAGTCTTATGTGTCCTTTGTCAGTCTGTGCATTTGCGTTCAAACTGAGGATGGAAAATAATATTCCTATGCCTAATTTATTGATTGTTTTCATCTTTCGGTTCAAAAAAGTTGAATTTTGTTTCCCAGTTTTTCTTGCCAGAAGAAATCAGGAGTTCAATTATTAAAAGAATTATAGCTGCTCCGACAAACCATTGAAACTGATCTTCGTAATCTGTAAACACTTTAGATTCTATTTCTGATTTTTCGGATTTGTTAATTTCGTTGAAAATGTCGTCAAGTCCTACATTGGAATTGCTTGCTCTTCTGTATATTCCATCGCCAATTTCTGCGATTTGTCGTAATAGGTTGTCGTCTAATTTTGTGATTACGATGTTACCTTCTCTATCTTTTTTATATCCTGTTTTTTTGCCGTACTGATTATATAGTGGGATAGGGGAGCCTTCTTCGAGACCCATTCCGATTGTATAAATTTTGATTCCTAATTTTGCGGCTTCTTGTGCAGCTTTGATAGCGTCGCCATTTACATGGTCTTCGCCGTCAGAAATTATAACGATTGCTTTGCTGTGATCGTTTGTGCCAAATGATTTGACAGCCAAGTTGATAGCTGCGCCAATTTCTGTTCCTTGTGATGGAATTAAATTGGTGTTAATTGTTGAAAGGAACATTTTTGCTGCTGCATAGTCTGTTGTTATTGGCAGCTGAACGTAAGCGTTTCCGGCAAAAATAATAACTCCGATTCTGTCGCCATTGAGTTTGTTAATCAAGTTGTTGATTGCTTGTTTTGAGCGCTCGAGACGATTAGGTGCAATGTCTTCTGCATTCATTGAGTTGGAGATGTCAACGCAAAAATACAAGTCTATACCTTCTCTTTTGGCTTCTTCCATTTTTGAGCCTGTCTGAAGATTTGCCGCTGCGAGAATTCCGAAAATTATCACAAATAAAAAAATGATAAATTTTGTGATGCTTCTTGATTTAGAAGCTAATGGTACAAGGAAACTTGCGAATTTTGAGTCGGCAAATTTCTTGAATTGTCTTTTGTTTGAAATACGAATTAAAATGTATATAGCAATTAAAATAGGTATTGACAAAAGCCAATATAAATATTCAGGATGTTCAAATCTTAAAATGTGAGTTTCCATTGTTGTAAATTTAATCTGTTATTGATTTGAAAATCGTGTTTTTTAAAATAAATGATAAACCTAACAATATGAGTGCCCAGATTACAAAAGGATAAAATTCTTCGTGAAGTCTTTTGTATTCACTGACTTCAATTTTAGAACGTTCCATTTTGTCGATTTCGTCATATATTTGTTGTAGTTTTTCTTTTGATTCGGCACGGAAATATTTTCCGCCGGTTTCATTAGCGATTTGTTGCAATAATGATTCGTTGATGTTGACTTCAACTTGTTGGTATTTAATGCCTCCGAATGGTGTCTGTACAGGATAAGGTGCTGTTCCTCTTGTGCCGGCTCCGATTGTATAAACTCTGATTCCGAACAATTTAGCCATTTCAGCTGCCGTAGAAGGGTCAATGGAACCAGCGTTATTGTCTCCGTCTGTTAATAAAATTACGACTTTTGATATTGCTTCACTATCTTTTAATCTGCTTACAGCTGATGCCAAACCGTCTCCAATTGCTGTCCCGTCTTCTAACATTCCGCATTTCATGTCTTTTAACATATTGAGCATCATGCCGTGGTCTGTTGTCAGTGGAACTTGAGTAAACGTCTCTCCGCTAAAAACAACTAATCCCATTCTGTCGCCAGGACGACCTATGACAAAGTCGGATGCGACGGCTTTGGAAGCTTCTAATCTATCAGGTTTTAAATCTGCAGCCAACATACTGCTCGAAATGTCCATGGCCAAAACAATATCAATACCTTCGATATTGACATTTTGTTTTTTTGAACTGCTTTGTGGACGTGCTAACGCAATGATAAATAGTGATAAAGCTGCTAATTCTAAAACGAAAACACTATGTCTTAAATATGCTTTCCACGATTTTGGGAGTTTTTCGAAAAATCCTGTGTCGGAAAAACGAACGTAGGCTTGTTGTTTGTTACAATTGAAAATATACCATATAGCAAGAAGTGGTATGATAATCAATCCCAAAAGGAAATGCGGAGATGCAAATTCTATCGAACTCATTTTGTTTCCTCCATTTCTTGGTTTTCAGTTGTTTCTTTTTCAAAATTATTTTTCTTTGCTTTGGCTTCTTCAGTCTTTTTCTTTTCCATTTCTTGATGAAAAACGTAACTGTCTTCAACAAATGTATTTATGTCGTTGAATGCCTGTTCGTTTTGTGAAGAACTTGGATTTGCCTTAGCAAATTTGACTAAGTCGGCAGTCGTAAGAGTATTTTGTAATTTGCCGAAAGTGGAATCGTCTAATTGTAATTTCCGGACTTCGTCAAGAATCTCGTCAGATGTCATTTCAATGGCGTCAATATTAAATTGACCTTCTAAATATTCTCTTGCAATATCAGTTAAATCGGTGTAATATTCTTTGAATTTTCCTGATTGCCAGAGTGTTGAATCTTTTAGTTGTGACAATCGTTCTCGAGCAGTTACAATTGCTGGGATTTGAGGTTTAGCTTCTTCCTCTATTTTTTCTTCTTTTTTGTTAAATTTTCTAATGAGATAAATCGCCAATAAAATTAATGCTGCCAGAATTATTGCACCACCAACGTAAGGGATTGTTTCTTCAAATGTAATGTTCTGTTTGATAGGCATCTTGATAGGTTTATATGCCATTGTTGTATCTATTGAAACAGCCTTTACGTAAATATCCATATACTCTGTATAACAGGCGTAAATGTTTGTGTCATTGGTTGATTTTGAATATTTTAGGCCAATTTTAGGAATTTCAACGTAACCGGTATCGAATGTTGTCATGGTTAAAAGTTGTGACAAGATGACATCATTGCTATTATTAATAGGTGTCATTGAAATGTCGCTTCTTTTTATGATATCGATATTATTGCTTAGAGTATCCTTGATTTCACTCCAATCGACGATGTAATCATTTGGCATTCTCACATCTAACTTGTAGTTGAATGTCTGGCCTGCAAGAATGCTGTCTTTGTCGATACTTCCGTTAGCATAAATATTTTGTGCAAAACAATGATTGTCACAGAATAAAACCATTGTAATGGCAAATATTAAATTTATATAATGCGATATTCTTCTCATCTTCTTGATTCTCTTTTCTTAAACAACTGCATCAAAGGTTTGACGTAGTCAATGTCAGTGTAAATCAATGTGTTGTCAATACCGTTGTTTGCAAAGATTCTGTTAAGTTTAATAGATTCAGATTGTATATGTTTTTGATAAGCCTCGTTCCAAGAACTCATGGAAGTATCGATCCATACATCTTTGTTGGTTTCTGAATCTCTGAATTTTACAAGACCAACTTTAGGTATTACAAGCTCTCTTTTGTCGGTTATTCTTAAACAAACAAGGTCGTGTTTGTTGGCAGCGATTCTTATTTGTTGTTCAAAAGGCTTGTTTGTAATAAAGTCTGATATTAAGAAAGATGTTGTTCTTTTCTTGATTGCGCTTGTCAGGAAACGTAATCCTTCTCCAATGTCAGTGCCTTTGTGTTGTGGAGTAAAGGTTACTATTTCTCTGATAATGCGTAAGATGTGGCTTGAACCTTTCTTAGGTGGGATGAATTTTTCAACTTGGTCGCTGAAAAAAATCACTCCGACTTTATCGTTGTTTTGTATTGCCGAGAATGCCAAAACTGCTGCCAATTCAGCGGTGAGGTCTCTTTTCGATATGTTAACCGAACCAAAGTCGTTAGAGCCCGAAACGTCGATGAGCAACATTACTGTCATTTCGCGCTCTTCTTCAAAAATTTTAACAAAAGGGCGATTAAATCGAGCAGTTACGTTCCAGTCGATGTTGCGAATATCGTCACCATATTGATATTCACGAACTTCGCTGAAAGTCATACCTCTTCCTTTGAAGGCGCTGTGGTATTGGCCAGAAAATATATTGTTGGTCAGGCCACGCGTCTTAATCTCGATTTTTCTAACCTTTTTAAATAGTTCGTTTGTTTCCATATCTCAACAAATCACGGCACTTCTACCATGTTTAATATTTCGTTGATAATTTCTTCTGTTGTAATGTTTTCCGCTTCAGCTTCGTATGTCAAGCCAATACGATGTCTCATTACGTCAGGAGCAACAGCACGTACGTCTTCTGGAATAACATAGCCGCGACGTTTTATAAATGCGTAGGCCTTGGCTGCCATGGCAAGATTGATTGTTGCACGAGGTGATCCACCGTAGCTGATGAGGTTGGCGAATTTCTTCAATTTGTAATCGTTAGGATAACGTGATGCAAAAACAATGTCTGTAATGTAGTTCTCAATCTTTTCGTCAAGATAAACTTCACGGCAAACTTTTCTTGCATTCAAGATTTCCTTAGTTGATGTAACTGGCTTAATCTCTGGATAATCTTTGTTTATATTTTGACGAAGAATTATTTTTTCTTCCTCTTTTTTAGGATAATCGATTATGACTTTAAGCATGAAACGGTCAACCTGAGCTTCTGGAAGTGGATATGTTCCTTCTTGTTCGATTGGATTTTGTGTCGCCATTACGAGGAATGGGTCTGGCAATGCAAAAGTGCTTTCTCCAATTGTCACTTGGTGCTCCTGCATGGCTTCGAGCAAAGCACTCTGTACCTTAGCTGGAGAACGGTTTATTTCGTCTGCTAATACAAAGTTGGCAAAAACTGGACCTTTACGAACAATAAACTCTTCATTCTTCTGACTGTATATCATTGTACCGATTAAGTCGGCAGGCAAAAGGTCAGGAGTGAACTGGATACGACTGAAATCGGCATCAATAATGCTTGACAATGTCTTGATGGCAAGTGTTTTAGCTAATCCAGGAACACCCTCAAGAAGAATATGTCCGTTTGATAATAAGCCAATTAATAATCTTTCAGTCATGTGTTTCTGACCAACGATGACTTTCCCCATTTCAAGATTGATAAGGTCAATGAACTGACTTTCTCTCTGAATCCTTTCGTTTAATTCACGAATATCTGTCTCAATCATAATGTCTTTTTTTTACTTTATATTAATATGTGCAAAATTAACAAGTTTTTGTCAAATTTATTGTATGCTAATGAACATTTTTAATAAATCAAGACAAATCACAAACGACTTGTCTTGATTTATTAATGGAAGTTGTTAGTTAGGACAAAATTCGCTTAGTTGGTTCATAAGTTTTTTTCTGCTGTAAAATATTCTGCTTTTGACAGTTCCTATTGTTAAATGCAAACAGTCAGCTATTTCCTTGTATTTATATCCGTCGTTGTACATGTCAAATGCTTTACGAAAATCTTCGTCCAACATTTTAATGCCTCTTTCCAATTCTATCGAATTGATGATTGATTGTGGGTCCGTATCGGTGTTTATATTGCTAATGTTCAAATAATAAAGATCTTCACTTTGGTCGATAATTGTGTTTGCTTTTTTAGTTCTACGATAATTGTTTATGAAAATATTTTTCATAATCGTGTAAACCCATGCTTTGAAATTGTTGTGGTTGACATACTTTTCCTTGTATATCAATGCTTTGAGGAAAGTTTCTTGCATTAGGTCTTTTGCGTCATCTTCGTTGTTGGTTAGTTGTCTTGCAAAAGCTTCAAGATTTTTTTGAAGACCTGTCAGGTTGCTGTTGAACTCGGTTGTTGTCATAATAAATGTTGTTTTTGTGTTTTAAAATTGGTTGTTTTTTGTTGTTGTCGGTGCAAAAATAATGTACTTTTTATTTTTGTCAATACCCTTTGAAGGCCTGTGAGGGATGTGTCTTTATATGTGCTTGATTTATTGATACTTATCAAATGTTAAATAAATGTTAAATTTTAAAAGTTAACGTAAAAATATAAAAAGTTAACGGATTTTAACATAAGTTAACGGATTTTAACGCAAGTTAACGGTTGTAAAAATGTCTCTTTTTGGCACTTTTTGAAGGCAATTATCACAATTTGTATTATATTAGTGTTAGCTTGATAATTTTCCAACTTTATTACTATTACTTGGAATTTTTTTGTAATTTCGTAAAAAATTATTTTTAATATGATTCCATTTGATAAAATTGCTTTGATAGGTTCGGGAAATGTGGCTTATGCTTATTCTAAAGCATTGAAAAATAATGGAATATCACCATCATTTATTTATACGCGTTCAGTTGGTAAAATTCCTGAAATAGAAAAGACTTTAGGATTGAAGGCGACTTCTGATTTTGATGAGTTGCTTGGCTGTGATTTGATTATAATTGCTGTCAAAGATGATGCGATTTATGAAGTGGCTTCAAATCTTAAAAATTATAAAGGTTTATTGGTGCATACTTCGGGAACCAAGCCTTCATCTATACTGAATCATGTTGAAAATTATGGAGTTCTTTATCCTTTACAAACATTAACAAAAGATTTCGATGTTGACTTTAAGAAAGTTCCTCTTTTGGTAAATGCCTCATCTTCAATTTGTTTTGAAAAGCTTAAATCTCTTGCGAATATAATGTCGGATGTTGTGTTTGAATGTTCCGATGACGACAGAAGTGCAATTCATTTAAGTGCGGTCTTCGTTTGTAATTTTGTAAATGTTATGCTTCAAATAGGTGATAAACTTCT
Organism: Bacteroidales bacterium; assembly: GCA_017630195.1. Classification (GTDB taxonomy): domain Bacteria; phylum Bacteroidota; class Bacteroidia; order Bacteroidales; family F082; genus Limimorpha. The sequence continues at coordinate 6,988 of JAGBVS010000196.1, forward strand.
TGAAAATAAGGCAGTTAATATATCTATTTTTGAATCTTTAGTGAAGGAAACTGTTGATAAGGCTTTTGTGATGGGCCCCAAAAATG